>CALLII010000088.1 GCA_938009745.1 uncultured Flavobacteriales bacterium | reverse complement strand
AAAACTAAACTTTATTCAGTTTTTTAACTATGAAGCTGATGAAGTGAAATACATTGAAAGAGCTGTAAATGATTGGATTCAAGTAATCACACTTATTAAATGGGAAGGATGGATAGTTCCTCGTCCTGTTTTTGGTGGAGTTATTATTATTGACCAAATAGAAAAAAACTCGTTTGGTAATTTTATCAAAAGAGCTTCTGTCGGAAAAGGAACTTTCATTAAGCCTGATGACATTAAAAATTACGATTATTTGAACAAGCAGAATTTATTATCTGATAGAATAGCTACTTTCTCTGCCGAATCATTTAAGTTTCAGAATGGGTTTGCTGCACCACTTCCCTATTATCACAAAGGTGATATTAGAGTTCCACAATTACCCGAAGATCAGAATCAGCAACCATTTGTAGCTTATTTTAATTTTAAAGGAGTAATTAAAGGAACCGAAGGAACTTTGTGTCATTACTTTGGATTAGAACCTTTTCAGGAAAATAAAAGAGCACTTAATACCAGTATATTTATACCGAGTTCGGGAGTAGATAATACTGTTTATTTTATCAATCACACTAAGAATGGTGATGGTTATACAGGTTCTAGTTCTATTGCTTCTAAAGTAAAAGAGAGCAAGAAAAACTATGATTGGACAGCCAACAACCCTGCTGAAACTAGACCTTACATCAAAATGATTGATGGAAAAAGAAAATTCTTCTGGTTGAGTACGGTAATTACTAAAGTAGATAAAGAAGGAAAAGAATTTATTGGAGGAACTGTTCCCGAATTAACTCTTACAGATGCTTTAACGAGTGAAGTTTTTTGGGTTGAGAGAGAAAACTTAAAAAATGAATCGCTTTGGTTGAAACAGAATGTTGCGCCAAATGTTATTCCTGTAATTGATACTGCAAAATAATGAAATCAATAATAATAACAGGAGCCAGCAAAGGATTAGGAAATGCATTAGCGTTAAACTATTTAGACAAAGGCTATTCAGTTTATGCAATATCTAGAACCAAAGCTGAAAATTTGAGCGAAGTAACTCAAATAAAATGTGATTTGAGCGATTTGGAAGCGCTTAAAACTGCTTTCTTCTCATTATTGAATACTTTGAAAGCAACTTCACCAACTTCGCTAACGCTTATTAATAATGCGGGTAGTTTAGGAACTGTATCACATTTAGAAAATATAGATTCGGATAACATCATACAAACAGTGAATCTTAATTACACTGCTCCACTCCTACTTAATTCCCTATTTATTAAGCAGACTGAAGATTGGAAAATTAATAGAAGCATCAGAACAATATCTTCGGGAGCTGCTACCAGCTCAATTGATGGTTGGTCGGTATATTGTTCCACTAAAGCAGCCATTGATCAAATGACAAGAGTTATGGGAGTTGAACAAGCAAACAAATCCAATCCAGTTCATACGCTTTCTATTTACCCGGGGGTTGTGGATACGCAAATGCAAGGTGAAATAAGAAAATCTAAATCAGAGGATTTCTCTAACATTGAAAAATTTAAAGACATGAAAGTCAACAATGAATTGGCTTCAACAGAATCTGTTGCTCAATTGGTGTATAAAATTGATATGGATTCTTCTTTGGATAATGGGAGTGTTGTTTCGGTTAGGGATTATTGATTTCCTCTATCACAACAAACACATTTTTATTCTCTAAAAATCGGGAATGTTTTATAATTGAAAGACAATTTAAAATTTGTAATATTCTCGCTTTAAGATTCCTGCATTCGCAGGAATGACAGATGAAGAAAAGAGAATGACAGGTGAGGAAAAAGGAATAACAAGAGAAGAAAATTAAATTAAATTACATGATTTTAAAAACTCTTAATTCTCAACAAAAGACTTATCAGTTAATGTTTTCAGGAACAAAACCAAATCCTTTTTTTCAGAATTTGATAAATGTAAAGGCTTAATTAAAGAATCTTTATTTACATGATTTTTTCCTCCAATATTATAATGATTCACAACTTCTTCCAGTGAAACAAAACTTCCATCATGCATGTAAGGTGATGTTATTTCTATATTCCTTAAAGATGGAGTTTTAAATATGGCGAAATCAGCTGAATCTTTGGTTGCTCTCATTCGACCAACATCCTCATAATTCTCATACAAACCATTGTTTGTGAGTTTATAGCTGGTAAAATTAAATCCTCCATGACAACTGGAACAATTTCCTTTTTCTCCAAAGAAAATAGCCATTCCATTGCTTTCCGATTTAGTTAGTTTCAATTTTCCATCCAAGTATGAGTCAAATTTACTGGAGTTACTGATTAGTGTCCTCTGGAAAACTCCCAAAGCTCTAGTAATAACATAAGGGTCGGGTTCTCGATCATAAGCAATTTTACTCATTGCAACATACTCAGGAATATGCCTAATTTTTTTAGTAATCTCTACGATATTATGGGCAAACTCATTTTCTTCTTGAATTGGTATTAACGCTTGCATTTCAATAGTGGGAACACTTCCTTCTCTCAAAAAATAAGGATGAAACCCAATATTCATAAGACTTGGTGTGTTTCTTATTCCAGGTCTATTAAATACTCCTGGACTAAACTTTACCGTGTCGCTAAATGCATATTTTGGTTTGTGACAACTCGCACAACTTATGGAAGAATCAATAGAAAAAACAGGATCAAAAAACAGTTTCTTTCCTAATGCTATTCTTTCTTTTGTGATTTGGTTATCAGGTTCATACACCATTTCAGGTAAACTAAATTCTTTACTATCAACTATTACCTTTTTAGATAATAAACATGAAAAAAGAAGGAGTGCTAAAATTCCAATAGCTGCTCCCTTTTTTTTCAAATTGATATGTTTATTAAAAGGGTGAACTATACCTTTCATCAGTTGCTAATTCAGTATCGGTTAATGCTTTTAAGAAATTGACTAAATCAGCCTTGTCTTGTGCTGTCAAAAATAACCCAGTTGCTCTTGTTGCTTCCAAAGCTGGATCAATAGTTGATGAAAACACTAAACCATTGTTGTAATGATCTACCACTTCTTCCAAAGTATTAAATCTTCCATCATGCATGTAAGGTGAAGTTAGCTCTATATTTCTTAATGAAGTAACTTTAAACTTTCCTTTATCTGCTGAGTTTCCAGTTGCATCTTCTCTTCCAGCATCATTCATGTTTGCATCTGAATCTAACCCATTATTAATATAAGTGTCGTTTTCAAAATT
>CALLII010000087.1 GCA_938009745.1 uncultured Flavobacteriales bacterium | reverse complement strand
AGCCTTACTTCCTTCAAAAGGACCTACAATTCCTGCAGACTCTAATTGATCTATAATTCTTCCTGCTCGGTTATAACCAAGTTTCAATTTTCTTTGTAATAATGAAGCCGAACCTTGTTGATGAATAACCAAAATACGAGCAGCTTCCTCAAATCTTTCATCTCTATCTTCATCATCAAAACCTCCTTTGGTTGATGCCGCACTTTCATCAACATACTCTGGTAACAACAAAGCATTAGAATAGCCTCTTTGTTCCCCTATAAAATTACAAATCTTTTCTACTTCTGGTGTATCTACAAATCCGCATTGAAGCCTAATTATATCACTTCCAGTAGAATAAATCATATCCCCTCTTCCAATTAGTTGGTCTGCTCCTCCTGCATCCAAAATAGTTCTTGAATCAATTTTAGAAGTAACTCTAAATGCAATTCTCCCAGGGAAATTGGCTTTTATCACCCCAGTAATTACATTTACAGAAGGTCTTTGTGTAGCTACAATCAAGTGAATTCCAATGGCTCTTGCAAGTTGAGCAATACGAGCAATAGGCGTTTCTACTTCTTTACCAGCTGTCATTATTAAATCGGCAAACTCATCTATTACTAAAACTATATATGGCAAGTATTGGTGACCTTTTTCTGGATTCAATTTTCTTTGAATAAACTTAGCATTGTATTCTTTAATATTTCTTACTTGTGCTTCTTTTAGTAAATCATATCTGTTATCCATTTCAATACACAAAGAGTTTAAAGTTGCAACAACTTTTCCTGTATCAGTAATAATTGCTTCTTCTTCACCTGGTAGTTTGGCTAAAAAGTGTCTTTCAATTTTATTGAATAATGTTAACTCTACTTTTTTAGGATCAATCAGTACAAACTTAACTTGCGAAGGGTGTTTTTTATACAAAAGAGAAACCAAAATTGCATTTAACCCAACAGACTTTCCTTGTCCTGTAGCACCTGCCATTAGTAAGTGAGGCATTTTTGCTAAATCGGCAATCAAGGTTTCATTAGAAATAGTTTTACCTAAAGCAACAGGAAGTTCAAATTTAGAATTCTGAAATTTATCTGATTGTATCAATGCTTTCATGGATACAATTTGAGGATTAGAGTTTGGAACCTCAATTCCAATTGTTCCTTTTCCTGGGATTGGAGCGATAATTCTAATTCCAAGGGCTGATAAACTCAAAGCAATATCATCTTCTAGATTCTTAATTTTTGAAATTCTAACTCCTGGTGCTGGAACAACTTCATACAAAGTTACCGTAGGACCTACAGTTGCTTTTATCTTATCAATTTCAATTTTATAGTTGGATAAGGTGTCTACAATTTTATTTTTATTTGCTTCTAGCTCTTCTTTATTAATATTAATACCGGTAGTTTGCCCATGAGTTTCAAGTAAGTCAATCGGAGGTAATTTGTATGATGATAAATCCAATTCTGGATCATACTCCCCAAATTCTTTAACCTTTTTGTTTATCTCTCTATCACTCAGCAATTCTTCATTTACAGTTTCTACTTCAATTTCAAAATCATCATTTTTTTCTAGTTCTACTTTTTCTGGAACCTCATTACTTAACTCTATTTCAGTCCTCTCTTCAACAACTTCTGGGGCCTCTTTTATAGTTTCTGATGTTTCTTCTGATTGGTTTACAACAATTTCCATTTCGTCCTCAATCAAATCACTATCCATATCTACATCAAAGTTACTTGTGACTTCATCTTGAACTTTTTCGTTAACTTTTTCTTGATTAATTTCTTCTCCATTACTTGGTAACAATGATGTAATCATCTTGTAACCAGCTTTCAGAAAATTAGCAAAAAGAGCTCCTGTTATTGCAAAAAAGGAGAAAAATAGAAAGAAGAACGTTCCTATCCTTCCAACAGACTCCGACAACCAAAGGCTAATTTGGTAACCGAAATTACCTCCCATAAAAAGGTTGTTTTCATTAAAAAAATATCCAAAGAATATTGATCCCCAAATTAAAGCTACTACTGAAATTTTTAAGGTTTTCTTGAGAGGTAATAACGCATCACCTATTAAAATTTTAAAAGCAACTAAAAATAAATAGAATGGAATTAGAAATGACATAAATCCAAATCCATTAAAAATCAATCTATGTGAGACTATTGCTCCTAGCTTTCCTAACCAATTACTAATACCAAAAGGCTGTTTTGTAAAAACAAAATCTAAAAAATTAGCACCCTCTACTTTATCTTGATCAATTTTCCAAGTAAATAAATAGGATAAAAATGCAATGAATAAATACACGCAAGCCATGGCAACTACTAAACCTAAAATTCGTTTAGTATTTGTACCTAGTTTAAAAGTAGACTTAATAGATTTAAGCTTTTTCGACTTTTTTGGAGTCTTTTTTGCTTTGCTCTCGTCTTTTGGTGTTTGAAATTTATTTTGTCTTTTTGCCATTGCGCACTTCACGTTTAAACAAATATACTACAAGCCAATGGTTGCTCTCAAGTATCTAGAACAAGTTTTAAAGGATGGTTTGTTGACTAAATAACTAACAAAATCTAAAAAATAATAAACTCGCTAAAATTGGTGAAAACTGTCAATAAAAAATAAGGTAATTGTGCAGATATTTCGCTATTTTTGTTAAAATAGAACTCTAAATGAACAAATTAAGATTTAGTATTTTTATCCTCTTCATCCTTCTCTTTGCTTGCAAACGCGAAGAAGCTACCAGATGGAATGTTGATATATTATCCCCTGTTGTAAAAACTACATTAACAATAGATGATTTAGTTGCAGACTCTATTTTATCAATTAATTCAGATAACTCTGTGGATTTGGATTATAGTTTTTCATTTGCTCCTATCCAGGATGAGTTGTTCTTTTCTATCCCAGATACTGCTGTTAGGGTAAGATATGGATTCCCTTTTGCATCTGCAATTCAACTTCCAGCTGGATCCCAATTTGTTAATGATCCTTCTGAAGAAAGTTTTGATCTTGGAGATGCAAGAATTGAAAAAATGGTTGTAGAAAGTGGAGAATTGCAATACACAATTACAAGTTTTGTTCAAGCAAGAACAATTTATACCTACACCATTTTTAAGACTTCTAATCCAAATGGGGTTCGTTTTTCAAGAACTATATCTGTTCCTGCTGCATCATCTTCATCTGTACCTGCAGTTAAAACTGGAAAATTTAATTTTGATGGCTATACTTTTGATTTAACTGGAAATGATGGTACAAAATTCAATACATTCGAATCAGAAGTAACTGTTAGTACAGATCCTAATGGAGGTTCAGTAACAGTTAGTAATATGGATAGTGTATTTATTGAAAATAGACTGGTTTCACTTAAACCTGCTTATGTAGAAGGTTACATTGGTCAATCCTCATTCATTGAAGGACCTACAGTAAATAATTTTTCGGTATTTGACCAAATTGTTAGTGGAACTCTAGATATTGATTCTATTGATATTTTTACTGAAATTAAAAATTATGTTGGAGCTGAAGCTAGAATAAAAATTAAGCAATTAATCTCTAACAACTCAAGAACTGGAAACAATGTTCCTTTGATGCATTCCTCCATAAACAATTGGATAAACTTAAACAGAGGTATTGATAATAATGGTATTGTAAACCCTTCAATTAACAGAGTATTTTACACCAAAGCAAATTCTAACATTGATAGAGTTATCGAAAATTTATCAGACAAGATGACAACCGAACTAGAAGCAGAAGTTAATCCACTTGGAAACATTGGAAGTGGAAACGATTTCTTGTACTTTGACCAAATTATTGAAGCTGACTTTCATATAAGATTACCATTGAAGTTTATTGCCAAAGACTTAAAACTTAGACAGAAAATAGATTTAAACATAAATGAGGATTCTAATCCAGTAAACAATGCTCTTGTTACTATTTATGCTGAAAACGGATTCCCTTTTGATGCGGATATACAATTGTTTCTTTTAAACTCTAGCGGATCAATTATAGACTCGGTAATGGTTGAAGGGCTTATAAGGTCAGCAAATACAGATGCTTTAAATGTGGTTACAAATCCCGTTAACTCAGTTTTAGAAGCTTTAATTCCAGCAAACAAAATGAACATCATTAATAATAATTCTGAAGTAATACTTCAAATAATATTCAATACAAATGATGCTCCACATACTACCATTTACAGGGATAACTATATGAAATTGAAATTAGTAACGGACATGAATATGGAAATTAAATACAATTGATGAAAGGATTTGGATCAATAGTTATTTGTATACTTTCAATGATATTTATTTTTGGAATTGAAACAGGTTACGCACAATCTGACAGTACTGCAGGTGACTCTACCAATGTTTTGCTTATTGATAGCAATAAAGATAACTACCAAGTATTAGCTGCATTTTCGGCTAATTATGGCTCAACTAATTTAAGTAATGAGTTTATGGAAAAATTACTTTTTGGAGGGCAAATTACCGAACGACTTAAAGAGTTAGCAATAGATAAAACGAATAATAGAAACAGATTTGGTTTAGAAGTAAACTACGAAGGGCAGTTTGTGGACATGACAGATACTTTAGTAAAAAAACTTCCTGACTATCATTACTATATAGGATTTGGTAGCTATAACAATGTGAGCGCATCTTATACTCGTGATTTATTTTCAACTATTTTTTATGGAAATAAGCAATTTGAAGATCAAACCGCAAAACTTGGTAGGTCTAATTTAACCTCTTACAAATTTGAAAAATTAACGATTGGATTAATGAAAAAAGATTGGTCACAATCTATTGGATTATCATTAATAATAGGTGATAGATTTAATTCTTATAACTTTAGACAAGCGGATTTGTATACTGCACCTCAAGGAACAGAGCTTAATATGCAATACAATGGTAAAATTCGATTGTCAGACAATAATTCAAGAAATTTCATGTCATTTAATGGTGCTGGTGTAGGATTAGATTACTCTCGTCTTTTGTTTAAAAGACGTTTTACTTTTTCTGTAACAAACTTTGGTTTAATATTTTGGGCAAGAAATACAAGATTCTCTAACACGGAAATAAACTATGATTTTGATGGAGTTGAAATAGATAATATTTTCCAAACTAGTAACGAAGAAATACTAAATCAAGCAGAAAGCATTCTTCCAGAACTATCTGATAGAAACTTTGTTTCAATGTTACCAACAATAATTCGTTTTGATAAAAACTTCGACAAGTCAATTCAGTTTCAATCGATATATGGAGTGCGCTATAAATTCTTTTCTAACTATTTACCTTCCATTTATGGAGGTGGTAGCTTTCAAATAAACAAAAGTTTAAGGGTACAAGGTTCTTTAGCTTGGGGAGGATATGCTGGGTTAAGAGCAGGAGTTGGAGCATACTATTCTTATAAAAAATTTAGAGCAGGTATCGAATCAAACAACATAACTGGTACATTTTTGAAAAGCGGAAATGGAAACAGTCTTGGAGCATATGCTTTTTACACCTTTTAATTAATGAAGTATTCAATTTACATATCACTTTTGTTTTGTTTGTCTCCTTTTTTTGGTGCTTCACAAATATCCTTTGAAATAAGTTATTCTACTGGTAGAAACGATCAAGCAAGAGCCATTGTGCAAACAAATGACACTGGCTATGCTGTAGTAGGATCAACTGTAAATTATGATGGTAATACCGATTTATATTTAATGAAAGTTGATTCTGTTGGTACATTTCAATGGGCAAAAAGATATGGTGGATATGGAATGGAAAGAGGCGAAGACATTATCGAAACACATGATGGCGGACTAGCTTTTGTTGGTTATGGACAACCACATGGAGATTATGATGTTTACGTTATTAGAACCGATAAAATGGGTGATACTATTTTTACAAAGTTCATTGGTGATGAAAATTGGAATTTTGGACGAAGCCTAGTTCAAACTAGTGACAAAGGGTTTGTTATAGCTGGAGAAACTCACATAAATGGTTCACCCTCTGGATATCTAGTAAAAATAGATTCAATGGGAACTGTACTTTGGGAAAAGACTTTTGGAGGAACTCAGTCAGATAAATTTCATGAATTAATAGAAGCAGCTAACGGAGACCTTATTATGGCTGGAGAAAGCGAAAGCTTTGGAAACGGAAGACAAGCATATGTAGTTCGTACGGATAGTTTGGGTGTACTAATTTGGCAAAACACCTACGGAAACCCAGGCATTAATTTTGCTAAAAGTTTAGTTGAATTACCTAGTGGAGAAATAGTTTTATCTGGAGGTAGTAATACTCCACCTAATTTTGATATTGATAACTGGGGAGCTAAAATAACCAGCACTGGAGTGTTTTTTCATGAACATGTAATTACAGATTTTTCACCTTCACTTCCTGTAATACAAAATGACGACTGGAACGAAAAGGTATTCAACTATAAAGATTCTCTGGTATTTGCGGGAATTAGAAGTTTTGAATTAAGCGAACCTGGAAATGCAAACTACTACCGATTTACTCAAGATATTGCATTTGGAAACCTAGGTGGATTTCAAAAATTTATTTCAGCAAACAAGGAAATAGCCTATGATGGACAAATGACCTCTGACAATGGAATGATTTTCGCTTGTACAGGAGATTTTATGGATGGAAGTCAAGCAAATATTTACTTAATAAAAGTTGATAGTTCTTTAAGTAACCCTCTTCCATTTTTTAATAGTATTTCTTATCAAAATGACATTACTTCAATAAATGAACCTGAGTCTGAATTAGCTATTGAAATTTATCCTAACCCAACTCAAAATGAGGTTACAGTTAATTTAGCTTCATTTAATAACGAGAGAGTAACTATCAAAGTGTTTGATCTTTATGGCAAACTAATTCAAGAATCTAACTCAACTAATTCAATCGAAAAATTAGATTTTTCTGGCTCTAAATCTGGAATGTACTTAATCGTAATTGAATCAAAAGAAGGCGTATATCAACAAAAAATTATGGTTTCTAAATAAAAGTAAGCATACTGCAATTCTCTTTTATTAAAATTTCATTGGCAATTTCCAACACATTTTCGCTTGTAATTGCATCTATTTTATCAAAAATCTCTTGATTCGTGTCAACTTTATCAAATAGTAATAATGACTTTCCTAAAGCGAGCATAAGCCCTACTCTATTCTCTTGTGCCAAAGCAATATGACCTTTAAGTTGTTGCTTGGCTAAGTGTAATTGATTTACTCCTAATGGTTTGTTTTTAAGAGCCTCAAACTCTTTGTAAATCAATTTTACAATTTTGGAATGGAATTTTTTTTCGGCACTAAAATAAACCTGAAAAATCCCCGTATCAAAATAAGGAATGTAATTGGACTCAATGCTGTAAGTTAACCCGTATTTCTCTCTAATATTTAAATTCAAACGGTTGTTAAGTCCTTGTCCTCCAAGTACATTATTCAATAATATTAATCCTCTACGTTTTTCATTGTGCATGTCATAAGCCATGTTTCCTATCATGGTATGAACTTGATGAGTATCTCTTTTTAACTCAAGTTGAGTTGGCTTATAAGAATATATAACTTCCTTATTTGTATTTGCTTCTTTGTCAAAAGCATGTCCAAAATACTTTTCACAAAGTCTTTCAAATTTCTCAGTTTTAATATTGCCTACTGAACTTATTGCTATGTTTTTAGGATGATAATTTCGCTCTACAAATCTTAATATATCTTCTCTTGTAAATGACTTAACACTTTCTATAGTTCCTAAAATATTACGACCAATTGCCTGTTCTTTATAAACTTGCTCTTCAAAATCATCAAAAATCTGTTCAGAAGGTGAATCCATGTATGAGTTAATCTCGTCAATAATTACATCTTTTTCCTTCTGGATTTCATGATCAGAGAAAGTAGAATTAAATAAAATATCAGCAATTAATTCAATTGCTCTTTCATAATAAACATTGAGAAAAGAACCATAAATACAAGTTTCTTCCTTAGTTGTGTAGGCATTTAATTCACCTCCAACTGCGTCTAATCTACTTAATATGTGAAACGGCTTCCTTTTAGTAGTTCCTTTAAAAATACAGTGTTCAATGAAGTGAGCTAAACCTTGTTCGTTCTCTAACTCGTCTCTAGAACCAGCCTTTATGGTAATTCCAAAATGAGATACTTCTGATGAATCCAACTGTTGATGAATTCCGGCAATGCCATTAGATAAATAAAACTGATTCAAATTTTCCACCTGCAAAGATAGAATTAAGAATAATAGTTTTTATTATTTTCTTGAACTTCCATTTTTTACATTCATTTATCCTTTATTAATACTAAGTTTTAATTATTTTTACTGATAATGAAGAATATAGAAATAAGAACCTCCAACAATGTGGCAATTCAATACGAATTGGCAAACGTGGGACAAAGAATTTTAGCTTCATTACTCGATTTTCTTATCATTTTAGGATACTCATTTATCTGCAATATGGTAAATTTTGTGTTAATGTTTACTTTTACTAGTGAGTCTAGTGGAGATGCCGTTTATTGGATTATGTTATTTCCAGTACTTACTTTTTATAATCTGGTGAGTGAAATTTATTTTGATGGACAAACTCTTGGTAAAAAAATAATGAAACTCCGGGTAATAAAAGTGAATGGTGAGCTCCCAACTGTAAATGATTATTTCCTAAGATGGACATACAGGATAGTTGATATTTACATATCTTTTGGAGCAATGGCTGCTGTTTTTATTGCCTCATCTGACAAGAGCCAAAGATTAGGAGATTTATCTGCAAATACTACCATCATTAAGCTTGAACCAGAAACTCAATACGGAATAAAGGATATTTTAAAAATTGGAGTAAAAAAAGATTACGAACCAACCTACCTCAATGTAACTCAATTATCTGATGAAGATATGTTATTGATTAAAAACACAATTGACAGAGTACAAAGACTCCCAAATAAAGCGAATAAACAATTTGCAAGAGAACTAATTGACAAAACCAGAGAAATATTAGGAATAGATAACAAACCAAAACATGGAATCAAATTTTTAAAAACTCTACTAAAAGATTATATCATTTTAACTAGATAAAAGCTCATGACAGGAAAATTATTTTTGGTCCCTACTCCTATCGGAAATCTTGAAGATATTACCTTCAGAGCAATTCGTGTATTAAAAGAAGTCTCACTAATACTTTGTGAAGACACAAGAGTTAGTGGTAAACTACTAAAGCATTTTGAAATTGGAACTCCACTAAAACCTTTCCATCAGCACAATGAACATCAGTTAGTAACAGAAATGACTCGCCAATTAAAACTGGGGCAATCTTTTGCATTAATCTCAGATGCTGGTTCTCCAGGAATATCAGATCCTGGCTTTTTGTTAGTTCGTAAATGCCTAGAAGAAGGTGTAGAAATAGAATCATTACCAGGAGCAACTGCACTCATCCCTGCTCTTGTAAATTCAGGATTGCCCTGCGATAAATTTGTTTTCGAAGGATTTTTACCTCAAAAAAAAGGGCGTAACAAACGAATGGAAGCACTTTTAGAAGAAACTAAAACCATAGTGTTTTACGAATCACCTTACCGAGTCGTAAAGACTTTCAAATTATTTAAAGAGTTTTTTGGCGGAGAACGCAGAGCATCTTACTCGCGTGAAATAACCAAACTACACGAAGAAACATTTAGAGGAACTGTAGACGAAGTAATTGCTCACCTAGAAGCTAAGGCAGCCATTAAAGGAGAGTTTGTATTGGTTTTGGAAGGGAAAAATTAAAGAATGCCAATCCAACTAACTCATAACGAAGTAACTAATACTAAAACAAACAAAGAAATCATTGTGGTAGCCGAAGAAATTCGTTCGCCAGATAATGTGGGGATGATACTTAGGGTTTCTGAAGCTTTTGGGTGTAAAAAAGTAATTTTCCTTGGTGATACTGCTGATTTGGAAAATCGCAGAGTAAAACGAACAGCTCGTAGTGCTGATAAAGAATTAGAAGTTTTGTTTAATCAACATTCACATGAAGTGATTCAACATTTAAAAGAAGAAAAATTTAATCTATTTGGATTAGAAATTACTGATGACAGCTTGCCTTTGAAAGGATTTGATTTTACTGAGAGAAATAAAATAGCTTTGTTTATTGGAAACGAAAGAAACGGAATAGATTTTCCTATTCTTAAAGAAATGGATGCAATTTTACATTTTGATTTGTTCGGAAAAAACTCATCAATCAATGTGGTAAACGCACTTTCGGTAGCTCTTTATGAGATTACTAGGTAAAAAACTATTTATTAATAATTTACCTACATTTGTAATTGCTGCTGTTTTGTAGCGAACCCGTGAAACCAATTCATGTCCAAACTTCCTGAAGAAAACAAATTCTTTGATGTCTCCGATTACGGAAGGCCTGTTGCAAGAGCTATTGCTAACTCACTTAAAAACACCTCCACTACTCCAATTCAAGTTACGCTTTGGTTTGTAGTTGCAGGAATTATCGCTCTCTTTTTTATTTACAAAGAATGGTTTGTTTTGGCTACCATTTTCTTAGTAATAAAATCAATACTAGATGCAGCAGATGGCGAACTTGCAAGAGTAAAAAACACTCCATCTTACACAGGAAGGTATTTAGATTCTGTTTCGGATATAATCCTAAACCTTTGTATATTAACTCTTATTGGAATTACCAATAACGACCACTGGTGGTGGATTGCACTGGGGTTTATTGGATTGCAATTACAAGGGACTTTGTACAATTACTATTACGTAATTCTTCGTAATATTCATGGTGGCGATACTACAAGCCGTGTTATTGAAGGAAAAACTCCTGTTGCTTTTGATATTGAAAAGCAATCACACGTGAATATCCTTTTTGGAATGTATAAATTTTGTTACGGTATTTTCGATTTTGTTATTTACAAGCTAGATGCTAGTGCCCAAGAAGCTAAAACTCTACCTAATTGGTTTATGACTATTTTATCGTTTTATGGATTAGGATTTCAACTATTATTCATTGGAGTACTATTAATTGTAGGATTAAAAGCTTTAATTTTACCAATTTTAGTAGTTTATTCTTTCGGTATCCCTTTACTTATAATAATTAGGAAGTTTTTTTTGTAAAATCATATTATTTTAAATATTGGTATATTTACTTCATGAAAAGACTATTAATAATAACCCTATTGGTTATAAGTTCATTCAGTTTATTCTCTCAGGATTTATCTGTTGGTTTAGTAATTAATGACACTTCAAATCATCCAATGCAAGCGATTGCAAAACCAGGTTATTTGGATACAATTATTGACCCTTCATTTGGGACTAAAATAAGAAGAATTACTAATGCCGGAGCGGGAAATGTAATTGTACCAATATACAGCACAGTTCAAGCATGGAATTCGGATGAATCATACATGGTATTATATGATCAATCAAACTCTAGCCATATATTATTAAACGGATTAAATTATGCTCCAATTAGGACTTTAACTGATGTTAAACCGATTGATTTAGAGCTAATTTATTGGGACTTTAATGACCCTCAAGTGTTTTATTATCCAGAAAGAAACACTTTTGATTTTATTAAATACACAGTTAACACATCCTCCAAACAAACTCTATTTAATTTAGATTCTATTACAGCCTGTTCAGGTTCCTTTACAATGGGAAATGATGTACAAATGATGTCATGGGACTCGGATGTGGTATCATTTAGATGTAATAATGATACAGCTTACTATTATAAAATTTCAACACAAACTGTAACCAAATTTGCAATTAATACTTTGCGAAACATTGCTCCAATGGTAGCACCAAGTGGAAACTTATTTTTACATGATTCTAAGGTTTATGACACTTCTGGGAGTTTTAAACTGAACTTAAACGAAAGTAGCACTGAGCATTCTTGTATGGGAAAATTATCAAATGGAAGAGATGCTCATTTTACTGTAGCATTTGCTCAAGGTCCAAATGGAGGTTGTATTGGCGATATAATTGCTCATGATTTAGATAGTGGATATTGCTATGATATAATAAGTCCTAGTAGAGGATATAATTACACTCAATCGGGAGTTCATATATCTGCATTAGCACATAAAAATACCGAAGGTGGATGGGTAGCTGCATCTATGATGGGATATGCCAAAGACGGACAATCACTTTTAGATCAAGAACTTGTAATTGCAAAAGCAGAGAAAGGAAACGTAAAAGTATGTAGAATTGGACACCACAGAAGTGACGAAGACGATTGGAATTACTGGGGAGAACCTCATGCAGTTATCAGTCCTTCTGGCACCAGAGTGTTATATGCATCAGACTGGAGCGGAACTC
The DNA here is from genome assembly GCA_938009745.1 of uncultured Flavobacteriales bacterium. Taxonomy (GTDB): domain Bacteria; phylum Bacteroidota; class Bacteroidia; order Flavobacteriales_D; family CAJJDF01; genus CAJJDF01. The sequence goes on along the minus strand of CALLII010000087.1, from coordinate 38,730 downwards.
AAGATGGTCACTCAATAGATTGTTATGTTGTTGAATTACCAATTCATATTTCAACAGTAAATTCGATTACTGAAATAACTTCTAAAAACCATTCTATATTCCCAAATCCTACAAATGATAGAGCAACTATTCAGTTTAACAACTATAGTAGCCAGTCTTTTACCTTTACTCTTTTGAATTCTCAGGGTCAACAAATAGCTGTTTCTTCTAAACAAAACACATCAGATTATAGTATTGAAAAAGGAGACTTACCAAATGGCATCTATTTCTATTCTCTTATTTTTAGTGACGGTTCATTTATAAAAGGAAAAGTTATTTTTAATTAAATCACAACTCTTATTTTCAAATTGCTCTTAACTATCACCAAATAAATTTCAGTTAATACCTTAATAGCTTCCATTCATCTATTGTTAACATACATTTAATCGAAACCATTAATTTCAACATTATAATAAATACTATCTTTGGATATAATTAATAAACGACTATGATTGAACACAAAATAAAATTTGGAACAGACGGATGGAGAGCTATCATTGCTGAAAACTATACAGTAGAGAATGTAGCTCGTGTTTCTGAAGCAACTGCAAAATGGGTAAAAACTAACTTCCCAGAAAACCCAACTATAATAGTAGGTCACGATTGTAGATATGCAGGAGAATTATTTGCAGAAACTGCAACTAAAGTATTTATCAATCATGGAATTAAAGTAATATTAGCAAAGGATTTTGTTTCCACTCCAATGGTATCATTGGCCTGTGTAAAGCTAAAAGCTTCATTAGGAGTTGTAATTACTGCAAGTCACAATCCACCAAGTTATAACGGATATAAACTAAAAGGACATTTTGGAGGACCACTTCCTCCTGCTCAAGTTCAAGAAGTACAGGATATGATTCCTGATATTGCTGACAAAAGCTTTGAAAAAATAGTACTAGAAGGAAATTCATTGTTAGAATACAATGACATGGAAACTATGTATGTAGAGGCTGTTGAAGAAAACTTTGATCTTCAAGCTATAAAAGATTCTGGATTACAATTTGGGTATGATGCTATGTATGGAGCAGGACAAAATGTACTTAAAAGAGTATTGCCAGATACATATTTTTTGCATTGTGATTATAACCCATCATTCATGGGGCAAGCGCCAGAGCCAATTCACAAAAACTTATTGGAGTTTTCTGAGGTTATTAGGCTGTCAGGTGATATTGCTTGCGGACTAGCAACTGATGGTGATGCAGATAGAATTGGATTGTACGACAGTAAAGGAAACTTTGTAGATTCTCATCATATTATGCTAATCATTGTGAACTATTTATTTACTCACAAAAAAATGACTGGAAAAGTATTGACTGCTGCTTCTTCTACCCCACGTTTGGGAAAAATGGCTAAGGAATTTGGATTAGATTTTGAAGTTGTAAAAGTAGGTTTCAAATACATTGCCGACATCATGATAAAAGAAGATGTATTACTTGGTGGTGAAGAGTCTGGTGGAATTGCTATAAAAGGTCACATACCAGAGAGAGATGGAATTTGGATGGGATTAGTTATTTGGGAATACATGGCTAAATCAGGGAAATCATTAGAAGATTTAATTGATGAAGTGTATAAAATCGTAGGTCCTTTCAAATACCAAAGAGATGATTTACATATCACTGAAGAATTGAAAGTTGCTATAATGGCAAAATGTGAAAAAGATGAATTTCAATCTTTTGGAGATTACAGAGTAACTTCAATTGACAAAACAGATGGTTTCAAATTCTTTTTTGATAATGATGAATGGCTTATGATAAGAGCTTCTGGAACTGAGCCAGTACTTAGAACTTATGCTGAAAGTAATGACTTAGCTGGGGCCCAAAAAATACTTAAAGCTTGTAAAGACGAAATTGGAGCTTAACATATTTTAAAGTAAAAAATGAAAAAGGATAGTTGGAAACAGCTATCCTTTTTTTATATTTAAAACTTAATACAACATCTTAAGTTTATCTTGAAAAAACCTCAGTTTTATCTTTATTTAATAGTGTCTTTATTATTTCTAGGAATAGTAATTATTCCATTATTTACTGATGGTATGTTTATGGATGGGCTAATTTATGCAGCCCTTTCTAATAATATGGCTAATGGTTTTGGAAGTTTTTGGTCTCCTTACCTTTCCAATTCTGTTTTTCCTGAATTTTATGAGCATCCTCCTCTAGCCTTGGGATTACAAAGTTTGTGGTTTCAACTTTTTGGAGATTCAATTTATATAGAAAGATTTTATTCTTTATTCACCTATTTGCTTACAGGAATAGCAACTGTACTTTGTTGGAAAGAGCTTGGTCAAAAAATTAAAACTGGATGGATTCCCTTGCTTTTTTGGTTACTTGTCACCAATGTTCAGTGGGCTGTTGCCAATAACATGCTCGAAAGCACTATGACTGTATTTGTTGTTTTTTCGGCCTATTTTTGCCTTATAGGAATCAACAGTTCTAAATTAATTTATATTATCATTGGAGGCTTAATGCTTTCGTTATCAGTTTTATCCAAAGGTTTTGTAAGCTTATATATTTGGATATTGCCTTTTGCTTTTTTCCTATTTACGAGAAAACAGTCTTTCAGTTCAATGGCAATAAAAACTATTGTGTTAATTGTTTTTACAGCACTTCCTATTCTGCTACTTTTCCTTTACTCTGAGGATGCTGCAAATAATTTCACCAATTATATTAATAATCAAGTTTTCAAAAGCATTGAAACAGCTGTAACTGTAAACTCTAGATATCAAATATTTTTAGAGTTCTTTCAACACATTTTAATTCCTTTGGGATTGGTAATTCTCATCTTTTTATTTGGCAGGAAATCAGTAGATTTTAAAACCCAATTGGGAAAGAATAAAAAACTAATTTTTGTTTTAAGTTTCCTTCTATTCTGTGGAATAGCTCCAATAATGGTGAGTTTAAAGCAAAGTGGTTTTTACATCCTTACAATTTATCCTTTTTTTGGAATTCTAATGGGACTAATAGTTCTTCCAATCATAGAAAAGTGGATGGAATCCAATTTTATTAAGATTAAGAATCTTAGGTATTTAAAAGTTGTAACCTTTACCTTATTTGTAGCAGTATTTGCTATTGGCATTTCTAAAACTAACGAAATAGGTAGAGATATTCCCGAAGTAAGTGATGCTTATGCAGTAATTAATTACATAGGGAAAGATACCGAAATTGACATCTGTAAATCTCAGTTTAATATTTGGAGTAAGCATGGATATTACTCACGTTTTGGAAAAGTTACTCTATTAAAGGAAGAAGAGAAAAAAGCTAAGTTCTACTTAGTATCTAATGATAATTGCAAGCCTAATCTAGAAAAATATAAGAAAGTAGATCTTAAATTGATGAATCATACATTATATCAAAAAAAGTAGATTTCTTTCTTATCTTTAAAAACACATGAAAACCACATTATGAAAAAATTACCACTTCATTTAAAAATATTAATCGGAATGTTCCTCGGAGTAATTTTTGGATTTATTATGATGCAAATAGATGGAGGGAAATCTTTCACTATTAATTGGATAAAGCCCCTAGGTACAATATTCGTTAATTTATTAAAACTGATTGCTATACCACTTATTATAGCTTCTTTACTTAAAGGAATTTCAGATTTAAAAGACATTTCTAAATTTGCCAAAATTGGAGGAAGATCTATTCTTATTTATGTAGGGACTACAATAATTGCTATTGCAATTGGATTATTTGCAGTTAATATTGCAAAACCGGGAAGCGGAATTTCTGACGAAACAATAGCTACTTTAACTGAGACTTATTCGGGTAACTCAAGTATTACAAGTAAAATTAGTACTGCTGCTTCTCAGCAAGAGTCTGGTCCTTTAGATTTTTTAGTAGACATGGTGCCGAGTAACTTATTTAGCGCATTAAGTGATAATGGAAGTATGCTTAAAGTTATCTTTTTCATTATTTTCTTTGGAATCGCTATGCTTTTGGTTCCTGAAAAAAGTGCTAAGCCAATTAAAGATTTCTTTGATGGATTGAATGATGTAGTTCTAAAAATGGTTGATTTAATTATGCTTACTGCACCATTTGCAGTATTTGCATTATTAGCAACAGTAATTGTATCGGCAGAAAGTTGGGAAATAATTGTAGCTCTAATGAAATATGCTTCTACAGTTATAGTTGGGCTATTATTAATGATAGGTTTCTATCTTCTGTTAGTTGGTTTAATTGTAAAAAAGAATCCTCTTTGGTTTTTAAAACAATTAGCTCCAGCACAATTATTAGCATTTACTACAAGTAGTTCTGCTGCAACATTGCCAGTAACAATGGAACGTGTTGAGGAACACCTTGGAGTTGACAAAGAGGTTTCTAGTTTTGTATTGCCAGTTGGCGCTACAATTAATATGGATGGAACTAGTTTGTACCAAGCAGTAGCAGCCGTATTTATTGCACAAGCTTTGGGAGTAGACTTAACTTTTGGTGATCAAATTACAATCGTAATCACTGCACTTATGGCATCTATTGGTTCTGCTGCAGTTCCTGGAGCTGGAATGGTAATGCTGGTTATTGTATTACAAGCCGTAGGGAAATTTTCACCAGAACAAATTGCTATTGGATTAACCTTAATATTTGCTGTAGACAGACCTCTTGATATGTTAAGAACAACAATTAATGTAACTGGAGATGCAACAGTATCTATGTTAGTTGCTAAATCATTAGGTAAATTACATGACCCTAAACCTAAAAACTGGGACGATAATCTAGAAAACATATAAAACCATGTGGGAGTTTATAGGAATAGTTTGGGAACAATTAAACGAAACATTTCGGTGGTTTTTCCTTGGTTTCTTAACCACTATTGCTGTTCTCATTTTACTTTATCGGTATCATTTCATTAGTAATACTGGAGGAATAGCTTTTATAAAAAAAGTCAGTTATTATTTGTTTTTCCCTCTTTACATGGGGATTCTTTCCTGGTTTTTTTCAGCTACTTACATCATCCAAAAAGATGCTGAGGTATTTACCCATTATTCGGTTAATAAAGCCGAAGACATGTTGTTACCTGAGTTATCTAATTACATACTATCACTATCTAAGGATTATAACAATAATGAAATCTCTTCAAAAGATGAATTAGTTGATAGTTATTTGATGAATTCTGGATATAAAAATGGTGATTTAACAACAACAGCCATTAGGTGGACATTAACCAATGGTTTGTCCATGATAGAGGAAAGAGCCATCAAACATCACAAAACAAAGTCAGAAAAAATAAATTCCAATTACTTGACCATAATAGTTGATTACTTACTAAGTAAAAATGGTGCTGCAGGAATCCCTGTTAATTATATTGAAGGAATGAGTATTGATACTATAAAAAGTTATAGTTATTCTGTTTATTGGATTTTAATTTTTATGTCATTACCCGTTTTATTAGTATTAAGTTTAGAATTTTATTTTGGATTTAAAAGAAAAAGTAAAAGAGAACTTATTTCTCCATTTAAAACGACTGTGGAAAATTCTACAAAAATTGAGCAAGGAACACAACAGATTGATAACCAAAAAAAGTTAAACTAAAAAAGGGGAATTCCAATGGAATTCCCCTTTTCAAATCCTCTTACAGTTAGTACCGTAAGAAAATGTTAGTCACGAACCACCGTGACATTTTTTGGAGTGAAACTATTAAAAACACTCCAAAAAAGTAGTTTAATTATTTTGTTAGTTATATAACGTGACTAATTGTCGTTTTAGTGTGTTCATATACTTTAATTGTTCAATATATTCTTTTACCAAACCTCTATTCATTAATTCAATAGCTCTATCTCTTGCTAATTCGTATTTTAATTTTAAGTTCAACATAGTTATTAGTTTTATGGTTTCTAGCAGTTATATTACAATAGACGTGCCAAACTTTAATTTATTACATAAATAACGACCGTTAAATAATTATGGTTGCCTTTAAATAATTGTCATAATTTTTTGTTAAATTTATACTTTAATAATTCATAATAAATCAATACAAATGAAAAAAATTCTACTATCAATAATGGCACTAGGTGCCTTTTGCACGATAAACGCGCAATACCACTTCTTTTTTGAAGCTAATGGAGCTAATCCAGGAGGATTAAATACTGAAGCAACTGAATTTCCAGTTGGTGGAGGAATGGGAGCCGGATGGGCACCAGTTCTAGGTACAACAAATGCTTTGCCAACAGCAAGTGCTTCACAAACTATACCATTTGCATTTAACTTTAATGGAGGAGCAGTTACTACTTACACTGCAATGTCAAATGCATCTATCTCTTTTGCAGCTAGTCCAAGTGCACCATCAACTTATGCTACAGTTACTATGCCATCTGCATCATTGCCAGATAGCTCTATAAACATTATGGGTATTCAAGGTTCTGGAGCAAGTGATAATATTGTATCTAAAACTTTTGGTACTGCACCAAACAGACAACACTGGATACATTTTGCATCTTACACGCCATCAACTTTAACTGGATGGACGTATTGGGCAATCGTACTTGAAGAAACTACTAATAATATTTATGTTGTTGATATGAGAGCTAATGCTGTATATACAGGAATTACTGTAGGTATTCAAGTAAACAGTACAACTGCTTACGTTACTGGAGCTCATTCAACTTTGGCTTCGAATGATCCTTCTCCTGCTGATAACAGATACTACGAATTTATTCCTGGTGTTCAACCTTTAACTGATATGGCTGCTAAAACTAGTACATTAGCTCCAATTCAGGTTTTAAGTACTGGACCTTTTACAATTGCTGGAACAATTCAAAATAGAGGTTCTGCTACTGTTACTTCTTATGACTTAAACTACAAAGTTGGTACGGGTGCTGTTGTAACATCTGCTATTACTGGAGCTAGTATTGCTAATGGAGCAACTGGTAACTTTTCTCATCCAACTACATGGGCTCCTGCAACTTCAGGAAACTACTCTATCGAAGCATGGGCAACTAACATTAATGGAAATACAGATTTAAATACTGCTAATGATAAAGTTACTTTTAGTATTTCAGTTGTAGATACAGTAGTACCAAGAAAACCATTATTAGAAGTATTTACTTCTTCTACTTGTGGTCCTTGTGTTGCTGGTAACCAAAACATGGATAATGTTGTACTACCAACAATTACTGATTACACAGTAATTAAGTATCAACAAAACTTCCCAGGTGCTGGAGATCCTTACTTTACAACTGAAAGTGTAAACAGAAGAGGATTTTACGGAGTTAACTCTATTCCAAGAATGGAAATTGATGGACAATGGGACTTAAATGCTTCAAGTTTTACTAAAGCAGTTTTCGATTCTTACCAAGCTGAACCAGCATTTATTGGAATTGATATTACAAGTGCAAGATTTGCAGGACCACAAGTAAGAATTGAAGGTGTAATTACTCCTTATGCTACTTTAACTGGAAACTTAAGATACCATGTTGTAATCAATGAAAAGAAAACAACTCAAAATGTTGGGTCAAATGGTGAAACTGAATTTTTTGAAGTAATGATGGACATGATTCCTGATGAAAACGGAAACGTATTAACTTCTTTAAACAATGGAGTTGCAACTAACTTTAGTGCTTTTTCTAATATGGCTACGTCTAATGTTGAAGAATTTACAGATCTAAAAGCTGTTGTATTTGTTCAAGACATGACTACTGGTATTGTAATGCAATCTGAGTGGATGGATATTTCAGCTTCTGCGGTATCAATTGATGAAAATGCAACTAATGCTACTTTAAATGTTTTCCCTAACCCAAGTAATGGATTAGTTAACTTAGAGTACATTTCTGCTGAATCAGCTAACGTAAATGTAACTGTTATGAATACTTTAGGTGCTGTAGTTTTCAACACTAACATGGCTCACAACAATTCAACTATTAAGTCTTTTGATTTTTCTCACTTGACTAAAGGTGTTTATTTAGTAAATGTTTCTTCTGATAAAGGAACTGTTACTAAAAAGATGATTATTCAATAATTAAAGAATATAACTAAACTTATAAAGCCTTCTGATTCATTTCAGAAGGCTTTTTTTTGGTCTATACTTTTGTGGAAATTATTATTTTAGTCCCTTCTCCATCTGTCATTCCCATGAAAAAGGGAATCTTAAGGCGAGAATATTACCAATTGATAATCTTAATGAATAATTGAGTTTAAATTCAATCTTAAAATTTAAACTCATCTTAACCTGAAAAAAGATTCCCGATTTCTCGGGAATGACAATGAGGTTGGATTGGTTTAATTTTAATTCTGTAATTATTAATAACCTCAACTTAATTCCTAACAACCTCAACCCATTTTCCGTTTTTAACAGAGCTTATTGAGTTGTCGTACATAGCTTCGCACAAGATAGATGGTAAGTAATATTTACCGTCATAAGTTGCATTTAAATTCACCACAAATGTTTTTGTTTTTCCTATTCCTAAAGAAAAGTAAGTATACACTCTATCATCTCGTACATCTTGATAGTCGTAAGATGAGTCTTCATTGTTTGCAGAATTCGACATCCTTGAATTATGAATTTCCCAACCTGAAGGGAAAATCTGAGACAATGCCATTTCTCTTAAGTATCCTCCAGAACCTGTATTGTAAATAGTGACTTTCATTTTAAAATCAGTTCCTTGCTGAATACTAGTTGGATTAATTGTTTTACCATCCATATCAAGGTAATTCACATTCATAGTAATTCCGCTTTCGCTATTCAAATCATCACTCTCAATAGGAATTCCTTCTTTAACAACTCTCACATATAACAATCCATCTCCATTGTTTTGTAAAGTTACCTTCCCATTCTTGGTAGTAATTTTTGCTCTTTTATCTACAAACATAGGTTTTACCTCAGTGATGTTTTTCGTAGAACTTCCATTTAAGGAATAACTAAACTTCATTACTCCTGATGTAGCATTATTTTCTATAAACTGGCTCATGGCAATTAACGAATAAGCTGTAGTTTGTGTACTCATCCATCTACCTCCTCCCATATTTTGAGCTACTTTTTTAGCTAAATTGGCTGCTCTGGATTTATCTTTCATTAAACTTAATACTTCCAAAATAATCGCTTCATCCCTTTGTGCAGAACCATACGAATAAGATAACTCTCTGTAATCATTAATGACTGTGGAATTAGATTCTACAAGTTTCTTAGCAGTAGTAGTTTGCTTAATCAATTGATAAGCTCCAGCCAATTTCCATTTTGCAGTTACAGATAAATCAGAGAATTCTCTCAGTCTGTTCATTGCTCCTACTTCTGGTTTACCTGCCATTGCCAAAATAAACAAACGGTAGGCTTGTGTAAGTTCATTAGACTGATAACGGTAGTACTTATCACTACGAGATGGTTTTCTCCAACTCTTAGCTACAGAGGATAAATTCTGCAACATTTTGTTTTTCATTCCAAAAGGCAAAGCATATCCTGCTTTCTCTGCTTCTAATAAGAAGTGAGAGGCATACACACTTCCCCAATTATTGGAATAACTTTCTCCTGGCCAATACGAGAATCCTCCATTGGCTGTTTGAAATTTCTGTAAACGAAGTATTCCTTGCTTGATATTATTCTCAATTTCTATTTCTCTTTGTTTACCAAGAGTACTAAACTTACCTAAATACAATTGAGGAAATACAGAGGATGTAGTTTGCTCCACACAACCGTGAGGATATCGTATTAAATACCTCATTCTTTGTTCTAAGTTTATTGCTGGAAATGAGGATACTTCCAATGCTACGGAATTTGTCCCCGTAATTCCATCAAACTCAGTTTCGCTCTCCCAACTATCGCCCGCTTGTATTACTCCTTCCTGAACACTTGTAACAGGTGGATTGGCAGGACGAACATCTACTTCAAAATTGTAGGTAGCTTTTTCTTTACCACTTGTAGCTACAATACTTACTTTACCTATTCCTAGTTTATTGGCTGCTTTCATTTTAAAGCGAACAACTTGGTCTCCTATTTTATCGAAAGTTAAATTCTTTGTTGATTCATCTAACTCAAAAAAGTCATTTGCTGTAACAGTCAATTTAACGTTCTTCACGTGATCTTCCATAGCAAATACGTCTATTGGCAAAGTAATGTCTTCTTTTGGCCCTACAACTCTTGGTAGCGTTCCTAAAACCATTAACGGATTACGAACTGGAACTGTCTTCTCTGCATTTCCATACTTTAAGTCTTCTCCTGCTACAACCATCACTCTAACTGAGCCTACATAGTTTGGTATATCTACTTTATGAGATTTAGATTTTCCATTACTCGAAAATGGACCTATAAACCTTACCATTGGTTTAAATCTATTTGCTCTGGCACTTTTCTTATCCGGATTTATTTGTCCTCCTCCTCCAATTGCAAGTATCTTATCTTGTTCTATCTTATAGGCATTAAGTACATAATCGTACATGTCCCAGGATTTAACTCCTAGTGCTTCACGAGCATAAAAAGTAGACCAAGGGTCAGGAGTTTGAAAACTTGTTAAATCCAATAAACCTTCATCTACAATTGCTAACGTGTATGACATAGCTTTTCCATTTTTCTCAGCCACTTTTATTGTTGCAGTTGTTTCTGGTCGCAATACATCTGGCATAGAAATAACAGGCTCCAAATGAGAGTTTTTGTTTTCGATAGTAATTGGAACTATTCCATACATTCTCATTGGTACATCATCCATAGTATTCTTATAGGGTTGAAGCATGGTAATATGAACATATACATTTGGTGTCATATCGACTGTTACTTCAAAAGAACCTTTAGTTTCCTTATCAGAAGTTGTTATCCATTTCTTCTCTACTATTTTAGAACCATTCTCTATACTTACCAAAGCTCTTCCTCCTTCTCTTGAAGGGAAAGAAAACTTAACCTCCTCTCCTACTTCATATGTTTCTTTATCTGTTGAAAAAGCTAACATTGTCATGAACTCTTTATCTGTTCTATTTGAACGAGACCAATATCTTTGATCAGCAAAAAATATCTGACCTGTAGAGTGTCCACTTGCTTTATCTTTCACTACTATTAAATACCTTCCCCAAGTTTCTGGTTTAAAGTTTATAGTTCCCTTCCCTTTCTTCAAAGAAACTTTTTGTGTATCAATTGGTGTTACACCAGAACGAGATATATAACTCGATAAATCAGAATCGTATCTATCCCACCAATATCTCCAACTTACTTTGTAAATCTTAGTTTCTAGTTTAGAAGAAATTGGTTTACCATCCTCAGTAACATTTGCTATTTCTATCTTATGAGTCTTATCTATTTCTAGTGTTCCTGCATATAAATCACCTTTTGGAACTTTAACTCCTACATAGGATTTATATGGCGAATACTTTAGTGATTTTCTGTTTACACTAAACCCTCCTCCTTCTTCAAAAGCCTTAGTTGTAAAGTGAGCGTTAAGCATTCCTGGAGCAGCATTCTTTATAGTTAATTTAAGAGGGAATTCTGCTTTCCCTTCTTCATCTAATCTAGAATCAAATACTGTGTAGTCATTGGAGTTAAATCGCTTTGTAGGATCATCAAACTGATATCCTTTAAAATTATCGAAGTTTGTTCCTGCCTGGTCAATAGACACATCTACTTTAGTTTTTAGTTTAGATGCAGGCGAACCATGAAGCCAAGTTACATTAAGCGATAACTTAGTATCATCAGAACTAGATATAATTTTCTTTTCAGTTTCTAGTTTAACCTTTAGTCTATTTGGTTTAACTGTTTCAATTTTTAAGTACCTAACAAACTGTCTGTTTCCTACTTTAATTTGAGCTCTGTAGTTTCCTGTTAATGCATCTTGCCCAGTAGCTGTTCTAAAATCATAAATTCCATTTACGGATTTAGTACTAACACTTCTGGTTACTAATTGGTTCTTTGGATTGTAAAGCTTAAACTCTACAGGATGGTTATCTGGCAAAAGACTATTCTTATCTTCCATCATAAAAGCTAAATAAACGGAATCTCCCGGTCTCCAAACTCCTCTTTCGGTATAGATAAATCCTTTTATTCCTTTTTGTATTGTGCTTCCGCTAACATCAAACTTAGATAAGGATAAAGATTCCCCATCACGTAATCTCAAAAAGCCTTTTTGCCCTTTGGCGGATGCTACAATTACAAATGGTTTTTCATCTAATTGAATAGATGCCATTCCTTCTCCATCAGTAGTTACTGTTCCTATTGATTGTTGTTGGTAATTAAAAATCTCTAAACTCACTCCAGACATTGGTTTGGTAGAGTTTATATCATTAGTAATTACGTGTAGTACTTTGTTACTACCTGCCTTAGCTATTATACCAATATCCGATAAAATAAGATTCTGTGTAATGTTCTTATTTCTATAGTACATACTATGACAAGGATTGTCTCTCTCGCTATAGTTATAGTCATATCTGCTATAGGAATAACTGTCGTAATAATCATAGTCGTATGTTCTCCAAGTATCTTCGCTCCATTCTTTTTCCTCAGAAACTGTTTCGGTATCTGTTAATCCTTCATCTCCTTCCTCCTTATCGCATTTGTAATTAGAATACTCTTTTTTAAATCTTACATGCACTTGATAAATTGCTCCTTCACTCTTATCAATAACAGAAGATAAATCAATTGTAAAACGATTCCATTTATTAAGATCTACTCCAGTTTTTTGCAGGCTTAGTTTTTTGGTTACAACTTTTTGCCCAACCCTCTTTAATTCATCAGAACCATTAAAACTATTTGTCTGAAAAAATTGAACAACATTGTTCTCATATATCTTTGTTAAAACAATATCAACTGCTTTTAAATTAACAGCTTCAAAAGGAAAATTCATTTGCCCTTCACTAGGTATTATAACTCCACCTCCATACTTTCTTACATCAGGTTTTAGTGCTTCAAAAGTTAGTTGCTTGGAGTAATCTGTTCCTAATTTATATCCTTCTTTGTTTTGAACCCCTGAAAATACTGTTAACTCCTTATCTCCTATTAGCTGCCTGCCAGGAAAAACTTTTATATCATGTCCATCAATTACTGTTTGAATACTTCCCGAGTTATTGAGAGTAACCAATCCTTTTAGATTTTGATTACTTTTTAATGGATCGGTAAAATGAATTAGAATATATTGTTGTGGTTCTTGAACTATACTTACTTCTGATATTTTGAATGATTTTTGAGAAAAAACTGTTTTCTTTTCTTCAAAATCTTTTGTTACTCCTATTGCCCCTCCATTAAATTTGATGGTAACTTCACCCTCCTCTCTTTTTTCTCTTTTGATATTACCTACTACAAACTTATACTGATTGTTAGCCATAGCAGAAACAGCTATTGGTAATATAGTACCCTTCTGAGTTGCTTTTAATCCTTTAGAAATTGCTAAAGAATCTACCACATCAGCAAAATGTATAATTCCTTCCATATCCTGAATTCCCATGTTTGATTCATCAGGAGTATGTAGCCCATGAATAGAAATCTCATAGCTCTGATTTATTACATTGAAATCAAAAACAAACTTTTCTAATTCTTTTGGAACATCTTTAAATTCGGATAATTTAAAATTGGAAATATACTTTTGACCAGATTTTAATCCATTGGTTGGAGTAAACTCAATTGTTCTATTATCTATCCATCTTGACTTACCCTCTAATGATGGAGAAAAAGAAAAAATGGATTCATCTAATTCCTTAGTTAAATCAACTGATCCATCTACACTCTCGGTTAGTTTAATTTTAATGCTAGATGCTTTTGAAATATAACCAGAAGTATATCCTGATATAAAACTTGAGAATGCCTGACCAGAGGATAAGTCAGTTTTTACTTTATTTCCACAAGCAAAAATAAATGCAACAGCTAGAAAAGAGAAAAGGATTTTTTTCATGAATAGTTTTTTTAAAAAGATAAGAAGTGAATATTAGTAATCCAACGACTTAAATTTAAATAAATTATGCTATTCCTAAAAAAGAACTTATTAGAATTTGTTAGTACTGATCTTGAATACTAAAAAGCAAATAAAAACTACCTAGATATTTTTTCATTCTTCCCTTAACATCATTAAACTGTTGCTGTTCATTAACTCCTATGAATTGATCCTTAATCTCTTGAATTGGCATCACATAATCAATAAAAAAAGGTTCTGATTCTGGGTGAATAGATGAAGAGGTTTGCATTAATTTGTTAAATTGATTATCAATGTTAATCATTTCTTTCTCACTAACTGGAGCAGATTTTAGATTTACAACCATTTCAATAAGTTTATCCATTTCAACAAAAGAGTTTTCTGATATTGAAATCATTTCTTCTCTATTTTCAAATATATGAGGCATTACCATTGGACTTAATTCAGTAGTTTTTTTAATCGCAGTAATTTCTTCTTGATTTATATCTACTTTACCTTCACTTTCAGAGTTAGTAGTGCCACATGATAGAACGAAAGCTATTGTTGTTAAGTACAGTATGTTTTTCATAATATTGATGTTGTAATTTTATTCGATTTTCTTCTTTCAAAAATAATAAAAAATAACAAGGCTAGGTACTCTATAGCAATAATAAAAAAGTACCAATTATACTGATGAAAATCTTGATCTGTTGCAAAATTTAGAACATAATTACTATATGCGAAGTAGCTTAAAAAAACTGTTATTGACCAAAGAAGGTACACTCTGCTATTCATAAATACACTTAAAGCCACTAAGTTAATTACATACCATGGATGAACTGTTGTGGCTAATAGGTAATAGACAAATAATAAAAGAGTTGCCTTTTGTATAAATAACTTAAACGGAAATACTGTTCTTTTAGACTCTTTGTAAAGCTTAACCATTAAGTATAATGCAAAACCTAGAACAAACAGAGGAATTAATATCCCCAAAAGGCTCGACTTATAACCTATAATTAAATAACTTATCTCTTTTAATACATAATAAATACTGGCATTAAACTCAAAGGTTTGAAAATATAAGTTTACACTTTGGCTAAAATTATCAATTAATTCACTTGTAATAAAAGGAAGCAATGTTAAGACAAAAGTAACACCAAGTGCTAGGTATAATTTAAAACTCTTTTGCCATCCTAAAAGCGGCAAAAACAAGGGTAATAGTATTAATGGAATTAACTTTACACTAACAGCTAGTCCCAAAGCTATTCCTGCTAACCATATTTTATTTTTTAAAACGAATAGCAATCCAAGCATCAGAAAAAACAACATCACTCCTTCAAAGTGAACATTTCCGGTTAGTTCAATAATAACAAGCGGATTCAAAAAGTAAATTTGAGTAAGGGTTTCTGGGAGTTTTAGTCTTTTTAACATTAAAAACAAGACATAGAATAATCCTATTTCGAATAACAATATTATGACTTTCATCCAGACTACTGTTTGCCTTATACTTCCGTTAGAAACAAACTCCGCAAGTGCAAAAAAAGATTGATTTACTGGTGGATAAACTGTAAAATACTCTTTAGAATTTAGTTTTAAATATAAATCGTGTGTTTCATCTACTCTAAATTGTGGGTTTTCAGTAACTAGTTGAGTAGGTGTTTGGAGGTAAGGATTTATACCTTGAGTCTGTAGTTTTCCATCCCATGTAAAACGATAGAAATCATCTGAGAAATTAGGCGAATCAAAAATAAAAACAACTCTAAAAAGAATACCTATTATTAATATCATTTTTAGAGGTAAAACATTGCTCTTAAGCCAATAAAAATATATTCCTCCTAAAATTATAACAGAAATAATAAGAGATAAAAACTCTGTTCTTTCAATTCCATAATATACAAAAGCATATCCCAAAAGAGAGACAATTATTAAAAATATTGAAAGAGGTTTAATCGATTTCATGTGGCCAAATATACTATAAAATAAACAGTTAGATGTGTATAAATACAAGTCAGGTTTTTAATATCATTAACAAACCTTTTTACTTTTACTGGCGTAGATATTATAAATTAGACTGAATTGATAAACCAAAACGAAATAAAAGCTTTGATAAGTTTGTTAGACGACCCTGACGAATTTATTTACAATGAAGTCAAAAATAAATTGATGGAGTTGGGTGGAGAATCTATACCCTTTTTAGAAGAGTATTGGGAAACTCATCCAATGAATGTAGAATCGCAAAGCCGAATTGAAGATTTAATTCAGCAAATACAATTTGAAAACACAAGAGCAGAACTAGAAAAGTGGATTGAGAAAGACAATCCGGACTTACTTCGTGGAGCTTTGTTAATTAATCAGTTCCAATATCCTGATTTGGATGTGAAACCAGTTTTAGAAGGGATTGAAAAAATCAAAAGAGATATTTGGTTAGAACTAAATCCTAATCTTACGAGTTTTGAAACTATAAAAGTGATTAATAAAATCATTTTTGAAGAATACGGTTTCTCTGGAAATAAGACTAATTACCACTCTCCCCATAGCTCATTCTTAAGTAATGTAATGGAGACTAAGAGAGGCAATCCTTTATCTCTATCAATAATATATTTACTTGTAACTCAAGATATAGGACTTCCTATTTTTGGGGTTAATTTACCTAGTCATTTTGTTTTGTGCTATTTAGATGAACAAATGACCAATATCCATCTTACAGAGATGGAAACGGATGATGTACTAATTTACATAAATCCATTTAGTAAAGGAACTATGTTTGATAAAAGCGAAATAGATTCGTTTTTAGCTCAACTAAACTTACCTCAAAAAGAACAGTTTTACTCACCTTGTACTAATAAAGATATCATAAAACGTATGGTGAATAATTTAGTGTTTTCTTACGAAAAAATGGGATATGCTGATAAGGCTGAAGTTATGAAAGAAATTCTAGGATTGCTTTCTTAATCGAAATCTAACTCTTTAATTTCTTTACCTAATTTCTCGCTTAATTTACCTTCTTTAGCTAACCAAACTTTGTCGCAATGAGATTGACAAAATGATAAATCGTGAGTAGAAACTAGTATTGTTTTATTATGATTTTGAGATAAATCAACCAACAATTCATGTATCATTTTCTTATTCTTAATATCTAAAAAAGCTGTTGGCTCATCCAAAAGTAAAATAGTAGTTTCCTGTGCCAATGCTCTAGCAATCATTACTTTTTGGAATTGACCATCACTCAAATTATCAATTTGAGTCTCAGCAATATCTTCAAGTTTAAGACTTTTGATACTTGTGTGAATTACTTCTTTGTCTTTGGCAGTTAACTTTCCAAATCTATTGGTGTGAGGCATACGTCCCATTGCAATCATATCAGTTACACTAAATCCATAAATAGATATTCGCTCGGTATAAACCACACTTATTTGTGATTGAAGCTGATTAATTTCTAGTTCTTTATCTCCAAATAATACTTTACCACTAAGCGAAGGAGTCTCTTTTAAAATAGTTTTGAAAAGAGTAGTTTTACCTGTTCCGTTCAATCCCATTAATGCGATTAACTCACCTTTATTGGCATTTAGGTTAACTGCACTCAAAAGTGATTTTGAGTTGTAACCAACCTCTAAATTTGTAAGAGATAATATGGGAGTTTGGTTTTCCATTTACACCATTTTGTTTTTAAAAATTATCCAAATAACCAATGGAGCTCCAATAAAGCTTGTTACAGCATTCAAAGGTAAATTCCCGTCTAATCCTGGTAAACGAGAAATGATATCGCAAATAAGTCCTAAACAAGCTCCTAGCATTATTGTAAAAGGAATTACGTGCTTGTGATTAGAGCTTGAAATAAAATTACGAGCTAAATGCGGAGTTGCTATTCCTAAAAAGGCAATTGGACCACAAAGAGCAGTGATCAAACCAGTTAGTAATCCTACAACCAGAATAATAATAAATCTGTTTCGCTTTATATTTAGTCCTAATGAAACAGCATACTTCTCGCCCATTAATAACAGGTTAAGTGGTTTCTGTAGTAAAAATACAATGACGATTAATAATATAACTGGTACATAGTAATATGGAAGAATTGCAAAATCAACTTCTTTATCAAAACTACCTAGTCCCCAGTAAACAAATGACTGTAAGTTAGTTTTATTTCCATAAAAACTAAATACATTAACAATAGATGATACAAAATAACCCACCATTAATCCTACGATTAATAACGTATTACTCTTTCTGAGGTATTTAGAGACAAACAGCAATAAAAAGGTAACCGCTAATGCTCCAATTACTGCTAAAGTTGAAACAGTTAATCGTTCGCTTATAATGCTAATGCCCGTTCCATTTAAAATAAAAATTCCTAACGCTACTCCCAAACTAGAACCAGAAGAAATTCCTAAAACAGAGGGGCCTGCCAATGGATTTCTGAAAAGGGTCTGCATTAGTAAACCAGCAATAGCAATTCCTGCTCCACAAACTAGTGCCGTTATTGTTCTTGGGATACGGAGTTTAAATATATTAAGAGTTGTTTCATCCGAAAAATCGGGGAAAGCAAGGACTGAACCCAATGAAACCCCTACAAAAAGCAGAAGAAGTAGGATGATAGAAAGACCAATAAATTTATTGACAAAACTCATAGGTGAAATTAACACTAATTATCGGGAGTAGAAAAAGTGAATCTTACTTATTGAATAATCAGTTTATTGACTGTCCCATTTTCTGAGACTAACAAATAAATTCCTTCTGACAAACTAGTTAATGAAACCACTTGAACTCCTTTATTAATTGAAAGTGTCTGTATCAATTTTCCTGAACTACTGTACAAACTAAAATTTTGATTTAATTGAGATTCAATAGTAAAAATTCCTGAACTACTTGGGTTTGGGAATACCGTAAAATTAATTTTGCTTTTTTCACTTAAACTTAAAAAGCTTATTTGTACAAATTGAGTTGTGGTATCGGTAATTCCACATTTAGTAGCAACTAACTGTACTTGGTAGTTTCCGCTTACAGCATAAGTATGAGTAGGGTTTTCTAGGTTAGATGTATTTCCATCTCCAAAATCCCAAGAATAATTACTTGAATTAAGTGAAGTATTTGTTGTAGTAATATTTGAAGAGGATACAGTGTAGGAATAACTAGCAATTGGGTCAAAATTTCCAACATTCCACTTTGTTAAACTATCAAAACATACTGCTTTTACTGCATTTCGTATTAGTTGGGCATCTGTATTAGAAAGCGAAGAATTAAATGTTATTGATGTTGGATCTTTCCTGAAAATGACTGAATAAAAGGTACAAGCTGCTGCATATGATCCATTTATATTGGGGTGAGAATTATCACCATTGTACAGATTAAGAGTTGGGTTATTAGTTATTAAATAATTCCAAACTGCTCCAACTGGCGAAACAAAAGCATCATTTTGTTGCCCCATTATATTATAGCTGGCTGCCAAAGCACTATCCATTCCTTGATAAGTACATAGCCATGGTAATGCCGCACAATTTCCTGCATCTCCAAATTTTCTTCCCCAAGTCATGTAAAAAATAGGTTGAGTGCAACTATCAAAATATCTAATAGTATCGCATAAAGTTTTGGCATAAGGAAACACATCATTTGCCACTTGAGAAGGAGAAAAAGAAGGTTTTTGACTTTGTTCTTGTAGGATTACAAAATCCCACTGACTATTAGCAATAAGATTAACCACAGTAGAACTAGATGCATGCTGAACTAATTGGGCTCCACCTGGTGTATGAGCTGATCTAATAAGAGTATCTCCCACTGAGGCAGCCATTTGTTCCACTAAATTTGGCAAATTATTGTAATTAGTATAACTATTACCAATAAATAAAGCTGATTTTTTTATTTGTGAAAAATTAGTGCTCACTACAAATAAGAAAATTAAAAAGATGTAAGTTTTTTTCATAGTTGGTTTACGACAAGATTAATTATTAGTTGCCACAATTATGTTTTCTTTTTAGAAGTCTTTTTAGCTTTCTTCTTATCTTCTTTCTTTTCCTTTTTTACAACACAAATCACACAAATTTTGGGGCATTTTTTACAAAAATCTTTCTTTTTCTCTTTGTATTTTTTGCAACACTTTTTCTTACAACACTTATCTTTCCCCATAATTACTTAGGCTTTGCTCTTTCTCCTAGTTCAATTACCTCCATGTTTCTTGGAGTTTTATTTATAATATCAAACCTTAACAAAGTTCTTACTTTATGAAAACCATGAATACCTGCAGCTCCTGGGTTTAAATATAAAAAACCAAATCTTTTATCATATCCTACTTTAAGAATATGAGAATGTCCGCAAACAAATATATCTGGTGGATTTCTTTTTAAATCTTCTCTTATTGCTGGTGTATAAACATATTGTTTTCCTCCAATATGAGTTATCATTACAACTAAACCTTGGCAAGTAAAACGAATAGTTTCTTTAAACTCTTTTCGTGCTTCTGTTCCATCAATGTTACCAAAAACACATTTTAGTCTTTTAAACTCTTTTAGCCTATCTGTAACTTGTAAATCGCCAATGTCGCCAGCATGCCAAATTTCGTCACAATCCTTAAAATATTCGAAAACTTGCTCATCTAAATACCCGTGAGTATCTGATATTACACCTATTTTCATTACAACTTATTTTTTGGCTTAATAAGCGAAATTCCTATACCAAACCCTACATTAATATGCTGGTAATTTCCATTATAATCTACTGATTCATAATTATCAAAAGAAGTTCTACACATATCTTCTGGTTGAAAACCAGTTGTTGAAAACTGATATCCTAGTGATAAATAGAAGCTAAAAACCTCTTCTGTTTTTAAATAAATATTAATATTAGGAGAATAGAATAGTCCCTTTTTATTAATATGACCAGGTGAATCTGATGGGCATAATACAGATGTAGCACTAATACTCTCTTGACCTACTTGAAAGTTAGCTTCAATAGAAAGGATTTCATAAGGATGAAAGAAATAACTTAACTCTCCATAAAAACCTTGTTGGATTATTTTACCATCATAAATTTTATTAGGTGTAGCCCTAGCTTGTATTTCGTCTAGTTTAAAATGAGAATATTTGTATCCTACCCCTGCATAAAACTCGTTAAAAAATTTGAAATTAAAACTACCATTCAAATCAACAACACCATCAGCAACTTTTGTCATAAAATGATTAGAAGTTGGGAAAGGAAGCTTAAAGTTTGTCTTGATTAAAAATTTGCTTATTGGCTGAATTTCTCCTTGTTTTTCTTCTTGAGAAAAAACAGAAATTCCACTAAATATAGTTAGCAGAACTACTAATAGGGTATGTTTTAAGTTAATTATCAATTATAATTTGTTTAGTAATTGTTTGATTGCTTGTTGTTAATTTAAGGAAATACCTTCCGTTACCTAGTTCCTTGGTATTGATTTCAATTTTATGATTTCCACTTGACTTTACTTCTTTAATCAGGTTACGCAAAGTATTGAATTTAGTATCAGTTAAGTCTAAACAAATTTCCGATTCAGTTCCTACTTTATACCAAACCTCATGATTATTTCTCACGGGATTATCAAATTCATTAATAAATGAATAGCTTTCGTTTAATTTCTTTTTATCATTAAAAAGCCATTTTACCCATGCGTACAGAACTGACAACATCCAAAACACCAATGGTGCTGCTATCAATATTAACATTATTATAAAAAAGTAACCAATTGCATCTTTTCCCATACTTAAATTCTAAATCTTAAAAACCCAAATGCAGTAGAAAACATTGGATTATCCACATCATGTCTTTTAATTAAACTCTGTATATCTCTTGTAGAAATACCTAATTCCCATGTTCTACTCATAGGTGCCAACAGAATTCCTACAGGAACTCTTGTTTGACGATTTTTTTGAAAAACTGTACCAGCTGAAAACACTATAGGTCCTAACTTTAAGTCACCTCCAAACGAATAAAGTGCCGAAGAAAAGTTACCAGGATTTGTGTTAAGTGGAGCTATTACCTCTCCTCCTATTTCTAGTATTTTTCCTAATTGTATTCCAACCCCAAGTCTCATTGTTGTTGGTAAGTTAACTTTTCTTTCAAAGCTTCCTTGTTGGATGTCTACCAAGCTATTTAAAATACTATCAAATGTTGCACCACCAGAATTACCAGAAATAGAATTAGAGTCCTTGTAAAACCCTGCTACTCTGAAATTGGCCAAGGATGAATCGGTAGTTACATTATAGGTGTTTTTGGACCAAGTGATACTTCCAATATCATTAACTGCAAAACCAACTTTAATCCTTTTTAAAAGCTTTAAATTAATTCCCAAATCAACTCCAAATCCTTTACCTGCTGCTTTAGGTATCCTCAGTCTAGTATTTCCTACTGAAAAAAGTCCTACGTTATTAGGATCAGAAAAAGAAGGACTATAACTCAAAAAACCATTAAGACTATTCCCGTTAGAACTAACATCTAACAAGGCCATTCCTTGTAAATACTTTACTCCTACTCCTATATAAAGACCAAACTTTTCCTTATTTACAATTCCAACACCATAACCAAAGTTAAATTCTCGTATCCATGATACTTTAAGACTTGTTCCTTCAAAAATTTCAGGAATAGACTTGGGGTTGGATGAACTTCCTGCTACAATTCGAGCTGAAGTATCTTGTTGTAAAGAATCATAATTTTGAGGGTTATTAACTACATTAGAAAAATTACCATTAGATTCCACTAGCAATGAGTCAAAATATGGAGCCCCGAATCCAAATGTCATAATATCGGCAACATCCTTACTCAGGTTCATATTCATTGAGTATCTCTCGGTTACACTAAAAGCAAAACCTCCTAACCTCTCACTGGTAATAGCTACTCCAAATAATCTTAAATCTGCATTTAATCTTGCTCCATCTTGCAAATCAGAAGATAACTCAGTAAAATCATTATACCTTTTAGTGGAATCAAAACTAAAGTTGAGCGGTATAGAACGAACTTCACTAACAGTTGGATTATTAATTATTTTTGAATCGAATGAAAAACCAGTTTCTAAAAATCCAAAGGCTACGGTTTTACCTTTAAACTCTTTGTCCCAGCCCAAGTTGGCAGGATTAATACCAAGAGCTTGGTAATCAGTAGCGAATGTAGTAGAAACTCCTCTTCCTGTTGAAGTAAATACACTTCCTTCTCCTTGTGACAAGGAAATAAAAGTCATAAATAATACCGACAGTAAAAGGAATAAATTTTTCATAATTAACTAGTTTCCAAATTTCTCAATTACTTGCTGAGTAACTCCTGTTGCAGAGAAACCTCCGTCATGAAATAAATTTTGCATAGTCACATAACGTGTATAGTCAGAGAACATTGCTACACAGTATTCAGCACAAGCTTCTGCAGTTGCATTTCCTAACGGACTCATTTGCTCAGAGTAATTGATAAACTCATCAAACCCTTTTACTCCACTACCTGCAGTTGTTACTGTTGGCGATTGTGAAATAGTATTTATTCTTACTTTTTTAGCAACACCATAGTGGTACCCAAAACTTCTTGCGATAGATTCTAATAATGATTTTGCATCTGCCATATCTCCATAATCAGGGAAAATTCTTTGGGCTGCAATGTAAGTTAATGCCAACACAGATCCCCAATCGTTTAATGCATCATGTTTTTTACACAATTGTAAAGTCTTGTGGAAAGAAATTGCCGAAACATCTAACGTCTTGTTATACCAATCGTGATTTAAATCAGTGTAATGCTTTCCTTTTCTTACGTTTGGTGACATACCAATTGAGTGTAAAACGAAATCTAATTTTCCACCTAATATCTCTTGAGATTTAGTAATTAGATTTTCTAAATCTTCGTTAGATGTTGCATCAGCAGGAATTATTTGAGAATTAGTTTTTTCTGCTAATTCATTAATCTCACCCATTCTCATTGCGATTGGCGCATTTGTTAATACAAATTCAGCTCCTTCTGCATGTGCAAGTTCAGCCACTTTCCAGGCAATAGATTGCGAGTTTAGCGCACCAAATATGATTCCTTTTTTTCCTTTTAATATGTTATTAGCCATTTTCGTTATTTAAGATTAATGTACAAAGATAACACTTTGATTCTACATAAATATAGGTAGGAGACTTAAAACATAACAATAAATTGTTCATTTAAATTCTAGTAAATTCCTCTTACTAAAACTGAGTTTTAAAGCTAAAAATTTAGTTGTAATATTAGATTTTACTGTACTGAAATACTAATGTATAATACTCTTAATTAATATATTAAATTAAAATTAACTTAAATATAATGTCAGTTATATTTAGTTTTTCATTTTTAATTTGAGTCATCAGTATCTAGTTTTGGATAACAAAGACAAATGAACATGACTAATTCCTTTTTAATTTTTAACCATTAATTATGCAATTGTGTACAAACATAAAAGAGAAAAAAAGAATTCTTGAAATATTTAAGGGTGCTTTCAAAAACTCACCAGGGATAACTTGGATGACTAAAGGAGATGATTCCAAAACAGAATCTCTTCTTAAATTATTTATTGCTGAAGCTATTGTTAAAAAAGGTGCTTTTTTAACAAACAATAAAAATGGAGCTGTTCTATTTTTTCAGCTTCAAAACAGGAAAAATACAATTTTACTCATAGCAAGAAAGCTATTTATTGTTGTTTTTGTAATTGGAATTAAAACAGGAATTAAAACAATTAAATACAAGAAATTAATAGATAATAAACGGCCCAAAGATGGATTTCTTGGTTGGCTTGTAGCATCCGACCAAAGTGTATCAGGAACCGAAGCTGCATACGAAATAAGAAACGAAATGTTTAGAATAGCTGATGAAGCTAAACTTCCAATATTTGTAGAAACTACAGTGCCTAGAGTAAGAGCATTATACAGAATTTCTGGTTATACAGAATATACTTCAATTGAGCATCCTTATGAAGATTTAACCATTTGGTTTTTCAGAAGAAATCCAGAGACAAAAAATTAACTATGAAAAAAATAAAATTTCCATCCGAACCAGATTCTTTTTTTAAAGAATTAAGCTCAAAAGTAAATGAATATTTTACCCAGAACTCCATTCCAAAACATGGTAATAGAGCTATGTATTTTAAAATATCAATGCTATTTGGATTGTACTGCCTTATTTATTCTTGTATTTATATAGTAGGAAATAATCCAACTTATCTATTTATAATTTATCCAATATTAGGAGCTTTTGGAGTTTTCTTAGGATTAAACATAGGGCATGATGCTGCTCACAATGCAATTTTTAAAAAACCTAAGCACAATAAAAGGTTATTAATAATATTTGAAATATTGGGAACAAGTTCATACAATTGGAAAAACAGACATTTGGGAGCGCACCATACTTTTCCTAATGTAATGGATTACGATTCAGACATTCAGCAAACTAATATCGTTAAAATTTTCCCTAAGGATGAGCATAAAGATCACCATGCTTTTCAGCATTTTTATATGCCGGTTTTATATCTTGCTTATATTTTTAGATGGATTTTTTACAGAGATTTTAAAGATTCTGTCTCAAAAAATATTGGAGTGTTCGATAATTCAAATTATCCAAGAGCTGAAATAATAAAAATGGTGTTGTTTAAATTACTCTATGTAGTTCAAATGATTGTGCTACCAAGCATATTTCTTGAACTACCAATCTCTACTATTATACTAGCTTTTATATCGCTTGTTTTATTTGGAAGCATAATAATTACTTTGGTTCTGTTAAGTACTCATGTGGGTGAAGATTCACATTTTCCTGAACCAAATGAAGATAATGTTTTACCTCATAGTTGGTCGCACCATCAAGTGTATACAACCTCCGATTTTAGTACAAATAGTTTTGTTGTAAATAATCTTTTTGGCGGTTTTAACCATCATGCCATTCACCATCTATTTCCACATATTTGTCACATTCATTATCCTGCAATAACGCCTATTCTTAAAGAGGTTTGTGAAAAATATGAGCTTCCTTATAGCTCAAAAAAGTATTTAATATCAGCTGTAATTTCGCACTTTAAGCTATTAAAAAACAATAGCCTAAATAATGCAGTTTCATAAACTAAAAACGAAACCATGTCAACATTTAAATTAACACTTGCTACCAGAAAATTCTCTAAAGAAAATAAAGTAAAAAGCTTGTATTTATCCTTATCAACTTTTATTTTTTTAGTAACAAGCCTTTGTCTTACAATTACTTTTGACAATGTAATTATCAGTTTATTATTCAGTATTTTAAGCGGATTATTATCGTTAAGGATGTTTGTTATCTATCATGATTATTTACATGAAGCTATTCTACCAAAATCTAAATTTGCAAGAGTAATGTTTACAGTATTTGGGATGTATATTCTTGTTCCAAGACGAGTTTGGAAAAGTAGTCACGATTTTCATCACAGAAATAATTCCAAACTACATAAAACACATATTGGGTCTTTTCCGGTAGTGACAAAAAGTAGTTTTATCAGATCTTCAAAAATAGAGAAGAAAAGATATTTATGGACTAGACATCCATTGTTCATTTTATCTGGTTACGTATTTACATTTATCATTGGAATGTGCTTAAAACCTTTAAAATCAAATTTTATTAAGCATATTGATTCATTTTATGCTTTGGCTTTTCATTTTTCTTTACAGGCTTTTATTCTATTACTATTTGGATTTCAATCTTGGATACTTTTTAGTATTATACCAAATTTTATAGCTGGTGCTATAGGAACTTATTTGTTCTATGTACAACATAATTTTCCTGAAGTGAAATTAAAAAGTGGAAAAGACTGGGCTTATGAATCTGCTGCTCTGGAATCATCTAGTTTCATTAAAATGTCTAGAATTATGCAATGGTTCACAGCAAATATTGGCTATCACCATATTCATCATTTAAACTCAAGAATACCTTTTTATAGACTCCCAGAGGTTATGAACGAATTTGAAGAACTACAAAAACCTAAAACAACAACATTTAAAATGAAGGATATAATGCAATGCCTTTCGCTAAAGTTATGGGATGAAGAATCAAAAAAAATGATTGGATTAAACCCTAAACATTATAATGATTTATATGTTTAACACATAAGCCTACAATTAAATAATAGCTATTTATTGTGCTTTCCCTATATTTGCATCAAACAATAAGTAATAATGATTGACGGAAAAAAAATTATTGTAGTGATGCCGGCTTACAATGCCGAAAACACACTAGAAAAAACCTATAGTGAGATTCCTTTTGAAATTGTAGATGATGTTGTTCTTGTAGATGACAAATCTAGCGACAACACAAGTGAGTTGGGTAAAAGAATAGGAATAAAGCATATCATTGTTCACGAAAAAAATACTGGATACGGAGGAAATCAAAAATCTTGTTATAACAAAGCACTTGAATTAGGAGCTGATATCGTAATAATGTTACACCCTGATTATCAGTACACTCCTAAGTTAATTCACTCTATTTCATACTTAATTGCAAATGGAGTTTACCCTGTTGTGTTAGGTTCAAGAATACTAGGAAATGGAGCACTTAAAGGTGGAATGCCAATGTATAAATACATTGCAAACCGTTTTTTAACATTAACTCAAAATATATTGGTAGGTCAAAAACTTTCTGAATATCACACAGGTTACAGAGCTTTTTCTAAAGAAGTTTTAGAGTCGATAAAGTACAATGACAATTCAGATGATTTTGTTTTTGACAATCAAATGCTTTCTCAAATCATTTACAAAAAGTTTGAAATTGCTGAAATCACTTGTCCAACAAAGTATTTTGACGAAGCTTCTTCAATTAATTTCAAGCGAAGTATGACTTATGGTTTTGGAGTATTAGGTACGTCTTTCAAGCACTTTTTTACTCGTATTGGACTTTATAACTGGAAACTTTTAAAATAATCTTTGAAAAGTCTTTTTCGAAATAACCGATCCTTTTTATTTGTTTATCTTTTGTTCGCTATAGCAATAATTTCTTTGCTTTCGATTAAAGGAAAGCAAGAAGCACAATTGCTTGCAAACCAATATTATTCTCCTTTTTTTGATTCCTTTTTCTTTTGGAGCACCAAAATTGTTGAGTGGTTTTCTTTAGCTGTACTATTTATTATTTTACTTTTTAAAGGAGCTAAATATGCAATTAATGCACTTTTAATATATGCATCAACTGCTGTTATTACATTTTGTCTTAAACGATTAGTTTTTACAAGCTCAGATAGACCAACATTTAATAACGACTTATTTAGGACTATTCCCGAAGAGTTCGGGATGAACCAACTTACCAATAATTCATTTCCTTCAGGACATACAACTGCTGCATTTACATTATTTTGCCTAATTGCTATTCTATCTAAAAAAAGAAGTATGGGCTTATTTTATGGAATTATTGCAGTAATAATAGGTTACTCAAGAGTTTATCTTTCCCAACATTTTTTCGAAGACATACTTGCAGGCGCTACTATTGGAACGTTTGCTACATTAATATTTTATTACTTTTTTGATAAAATCAATTATGGAAAGTGGGCGTTAAAACCTATCATAAATAAAAGATAATGAGTAGAAATCTTACCAACATACTCTGGTTACTTGGATTAGGAATTCTATTTTTTATTCCTTTTTTGGGAAATGTACATTTGTTCGATTGGGATGAAATAAACTTTGCAGAGTCGGCAAGAGAAATGCTCGAAACAGGAGATTATTTTAGAGTTCAAATAAATTATGAGCCTTTTTGGGAAAAACCTCCCTTCTTCTTTTGGTTACAAGTAATTTCTATGAAACTATTTGGTATCAATGAATTTGCAGCTCGATTTCCAAATGCATTAATTGGAATAATTTCTTTAATTACACTTTATTATATTGGCAGAAAACTAGTTTCTGAAAAGTTTGGAATGATATGGAGTTTGGTTTACCTAGCCTCTATCCTACCTCATTTATACTTTAAATCCGGAATTATAGATCCTGTTTTCAACTTCTTTATTTTCTTGTCTATTTACTTTTTAATACTTACACTTCAAAAAGCTACAAACAAGAGTTTAAACTCACTTGTTGCGGGTATTTTTATCGGTTTAGCCATTATTACCAAAGGACCTGTAGGACTTTTGGTTCTTATTATTTGCTTTGTGACCTATATCATTTTCAAAAAAGGAAGAGTTAAAATACCAATACTAAGTGTTATCATATTCTTTTTAAGCTCCCTGGCAGTTACTTTTTTATGGTTTGGATACGAAACAATTAACAACAGTCCTTGGTTTATTCTGGAGTTTGTTCAATATCAAATAGAGCTACTTACTGAGCCTGTTGCAGGGCATGAACAACCTATTTACTATCATTTTGTTGTTGTACTACTTGGTTGCTTCCCAATGTCAATATTGGCTTTACCAGCTTTCAGAAAAAAAGCTAGCGAAGTACCATTTGACTTTACTTTATGGATGAAAATTTTATTTTGGGTAGTCATGATTTTGTTTACAATCGTAAAAACTAAAATAGTTCATTACTCCTCACTTAGCTATTTACCATTATCATTTTTGGCAGCTACAGCATTATATCCTAGGCTTGGAGAAAATCAATATTTTAAATTACACAAAGCTATAAAAATCAGCTTTTTGGTAATTGGTTTTATTTTCGGAATTCTGTTAGTAGCAGTTCCCTTCCTATTTAATTATAGTGAACTTATTACTCCTTATATCAAAGATGATTTTGCAGTAGCGAGTTTTAATACAGAAATGAATTGGCAAGGCTGGGAGTTTTTACTTGGTTTTATATTTATTATTGGTTTATTAGTCTCTACAAGGTATTTGTTCAAACAAAAACTAATGCCTTTCCTATTTAATATGGCAATTTCGACTGGGGTTACTCTTCTTTGTTATTCAATATTTGTAGTTCCTAAAATCGAAAAGTTTTCACAAGGTCCAGCAATCGAGTTTCATGAATCTATGGAAGGTAAAGATGTTTATATAACCACAATTGGGTTTAAAAGTTATGCTCACTTTTTTTACACTAAACTAAAGCCAAGCAATAGTTCTGATGGGATTGAGAAAATAAAAAATAACTACAAACAAGGTATATCAACTAAAAAACAATTTGATCCTGCCGTGTTAACAACCATTACTAATAATTGGTTGATGGATGGAGAAATAGATAAAGATGCCTACTTTGTTACTAAGGTAACTTTACGCGAAGAAATGAAAGGAAGAGAAAAACTGACGTTATTAAAGACTGAAGGAGGATTTGACTTTTATTTCCGACCTAAAAACAATTAACTATGAGACTTACAATTTTATTACTTTTCATCTCTACAATACTTATCTCACAGGGACCAGTTGATGGTTACATGAAAAATAATCGTGATTTTTCAGTAGGACTGTCCTACTCTAGAGAAACAGCAAAAAAACTTTATGCTGGAACAAATCCTATTAATGCTGGCCGTACAACACAAGCTTTAAGTTTATTTGGGATATACGGAATAAGTGACCGAATAAATGTACAAGCCAATATTCCTTACATAAGTCTTGGAAAAGGAAGTACTAATGATTTTCAAGATTTCTCCTTGTATTTTAAATTTTTAATCTTGAAAAAAAATAACTCAAAAGGAAATCTAAATATAATGGCTGCAACAGGTTTGGCTCAGCCATTGGGAGAATATGTTACTTTTGGTGGAAGCGCAATAGGTCAAATGGCAATTACAGGAGATGGAAGATTAATTGCTCAACAAAATTTCAAAAACAACTTTTTTGCTAGTATACAAGCAGGTTATTTTATTAAAACTGACCCTACACCAAATGCGGTTTCCTCTTCATTAAAAATAGGATATGCAGGAAAATTTTATGCTGATGTTTGGTATGAGTTTTTACATGCTTTTGGAGGAACAGATTACAGAGGAATAAATGAATTAGCTCCTACTTCTGCTTCAGGAGGTTTTAGGGGATTAGGATTCTCTTTTAATAAAATTGGAGGAACAATTTACTATCCAGTTTCCAAACATTTTGGTGTTTTTAGTGGTTTAAACTACGTACTTTCAGGTAGAAATGCATTTAAGAATACTGGATTTAATTTAGGTATAGTTTTCCAGTAGGCTATCATTTCTTTATTGCTGTGAATTTTGTTACATTTATGTAAGTAGCTTACCTTTTTTTCGATAAAAGGAATATCATCTTACTAAAACAAACTATGAAATTCATTCAACTCACTCTTTTATCCTCATTACTACTATTTAGTTGTGGCACTCAGTCAACTGATACCAATACTCAAGAACAACCTTCTAAAGTTAAAGAATCATCATCTCAAGAGATAACTGATAAAATTGATACAACCAAGGTTGGTTTTAGAAATGTTAAAGAATATTTGGGTGAAGATGGAACTAAAGATTCTCTAGAAAAGGAATCGAAAAAAGTTGAGGCAGTAAAATTAAAAGATAAAAATAAAACCACAACCCCTCCTAAACCATTAGAAATAGAAAAGGAAAAGATCGATATCGTGGAAGATGAAATAGAGGTTGTAACTGAAATGGTAGAAATGCCAAAACCTCAAGTAAAAGGAGAAATCCACAAAACTTGGGATGATTTAACTAGAAAACACATTTCATCTTCTGGTAAAGTAAATTATGCTGGATTTAAGGCTGATAATGATGAAATTGTGAAATACATTAAGGAATTACAATCTTACCACAAGGATTTAAACTCTTGGGGAAAGAACAAAAGACTTGCATATTGGATAAATGTTTATAATGTTGTAACAGTAAAACTAATCGTAGATAATTACCCTGTTAAATCAATTAAAGACTTACATGGAGGAAAACCATGGGATCAAAAACTAATAAACTTAGGCGGTACAACCTACACGCTTAATGTAATTGAGAATAAAATTATTAGACCAAAATTTAACGAGCCAAGAATTCACTTTGCTGTAAATTGTGCAGCAAATTCTTGTCCTAAAATTCTTAACCGAGCTTGGACTGAAGATAATATCCAGAGATATTTGACAAAGCAAACTAAAGCATTTATTGCTAATACTTCTCAAAACACAATTGGAGAAAACGAAGTAGTCCTTTCAAATATATTCAATTGGTATAAAGCTGATTTTGGAACTTCTGATGAGAACGTAATAAAATTCATTAATAAATATTCTGATACTGAAGTAAAATCTGATGCTACTGTTACTTACAATGATTACGATTGGTCATTAAATAACTAATAATAAATGGGAAATCACATTGTAATTATAGGAAACGGGATAGCAGGAATAACTACCGCAAGGCACGTACGAAAAAATGATTCTGAGGCTAAAATTACAGTCATTTCTGCCGAAACGGAACAT
Source organism: uncultured Flavobacteriales bacterium (assembly GCA_938009745.1). GTDB lineage: Bacteria > Bacteroidota > Bacteroidia > Flavobacteriales_D > CAJJDF01 > CAJJDF01. The sequence continues at coordinate 6,642 of CALLII010000087.1, read as the reverse complement.
TTTTTTTCTAGAACTGCGCTTATGTACATTTACATGGGACACATGCGTTATAAGGATACTAAGCCTTATGAAGATTGGTTTTGGAGTAAAAATAGAATTGATTTAGTAAATGGGTACGTGAATTCTGTTGATTTTGATAATCAAACTTTAAATCTAGAAAACCAAACTATTAATTATGACAAATTAGTAATCGCCACTGGTTCTACTCCAAACAAGTTTGGATGGAAAGGACAAGATTTACCTGGTGTTCAAGGATTATATAGCAAGCAAGATTTAGATATATTAGAAGAAAGTACCAAAAACAAACAAGTAAAAAGAGCTGTAATTGTTGGTGGTGGATTAATAGGAGTTGAATTTGCAGAAATGTTACTCTCAAGAGGAATTGAAGTAACCTTTTTAGTTCGTGAAAACAGATTTTGGGGTGGAGTACTTCCGCTTGAAGAAGGAGCTATGATTGCCGAACACATGAAAAAAGATCATCATGTGGATTTAAGATTAGAAGAAGAACTTGATGAAGTAATTGAAGGAGAAAATGGAAGAGCAATTGCAGTAATTACTAAAAAAGGTGAACGAATAGAGTGCGAATTAGTAGGATTAACTGCTGGTGTACGTCCAAATATTGATTTCTTAAAAGAATCGAATCTAGAAGTAGGAAGAGGGATTAAAGTAAATAAGTTTCTTGAAACGAATATGCCGAATGTATATGCTGCAGGAGATTGTGCCGAAGTACAAGAAACAGTACCTGGAAGAAGACCAATTGAGGCTGTTTGGTATGTTGGAAGAATGATGGGAGAAACTCTTGGCCATACGCTTACAGGGAATAAAATTGCCTACGAACCCGGAGTTTGGTTTAACTCAGCTAAATTCTTTGATGTAGAGTACCAAACCTATGGAAACGTACTTGCTAATGAGCAAGAAGGTGAAACTACCTTTTATTGGAAACATCCTACAAAGCACATTTCTTTCAGAGCTGTTTATGATTCTGAAACCAAAGCATTGAAAGGAATAAACAACTTTGGAATTCGATTAAGACACAAAATTTGTGATGCTTGGATTAAATCCAATACTCCTATCGAAAAAATAATGGTAGAATTGAAAAATGCCAACTTTGATCCAGAATTTTACAAGCAATATGAAAATGATATTATTGCACAGTTTAATTCAGAAAATGGAACTAGTATCAAGCCCAAGAAAAGGAACTTGATGGCGATATTTGGTAAGTAATATTATTCTTTTAAATTACAATAAACTTATAACTAGCGTAAACTCCTGAGCTTTCCTCTTCCACCATAATTATATATGGACCCGAGTTTAATGAGCTAGTTACAATAACTTTTTTGGTCTCATTAAACTGTCCTTGAACAACTAAATTTCCTTCCATAGAGTAAATAGAGTAAACCATTTCAGAATTATTCTCACCAATTTTAGTTAGGTGAATGTTATTGATCAAGCTATTGTATTTAAAGTCTACTTTCAGCTCTTTTTTAAAATTAGTACTAACGTTTGTTGTATTTACCTTCTGATGTTTATTAAAAAAAGCCCAAATTACTTTACTAGCATCAAAATCTCTGTTAGTTACACCAATTGTAATTGCTGAATTTGGCCAAGTGTGTTCCCCATCAACAACTTTATAATGAATTACCTCAGTGTTTGCATTACCTCCTGTGTAAGTGTATCTAATTGCAGTACAATTATCTGCAGTATTAATGTTTGCTATTGAATCTATAACAGGGGTTGAAGTTGTATTGTTATGACCAATCCATTGATTAAGTAAATTCGGAATACTTATTGAACTTGCATTACCTATATACTTCACAGTAGAATCAGCAGTACCATGAATTTGCATAACAGAAATAGGCTTAGTATTAACATAATTAGAAACTGCTGGAAATGAAATCGTCATAGATCCCGTAACCGAAGCAACAGAAGCTATTTTATCATTCAATCCTGCAGCTAGTGCTAAACTCATGTATCCACCATTACTCATGCCTGTAGAGTGAATTCTATTAACATCAATGTTGTAATTCGCAGAAATTGTATCTATCATCTCTGATAAAAAACTAATGTCATCTACGGTTCCTCCAAAATATGCATTCCAATAATTTGCCATCAGAGTTGAAGATTCGTAAGTTCCTTGAGGATGAACAATAATAAAATTTGCAGTATCCGCTATACTTCTGAAATCACCATAAAACATTTGTTGTAGGCTATTACTACCCAACCCATGTAAATTTAAAACTAATGCAACCGAAGATGTTCCGTCATATATTGCAGGAATATACAACTTATAGGATCTTGTAATACCACCAGAAACTATTGTTTTGTCAATTGTAGTTTGGGAAAGCACACCCAATGAAAAGCTCATTGAAACTATAAAAAGTAAAATTCTCATTTTTTATTATTTTATCAAACACAAAGTTAGTTAACTTTAAATTAAATAATTTCTTCTATTTTTAACTTAAAATAAAAGTATTATTATCTAATAAAGATATTTATAAATATACTTAAACATATGAAAAACATAGTTTTATCCATTGCTATATTATTAATATTATGCTTCGGTTGTTTTTATTTTCTGAGTTATAATCCTGGGAAATACCCTCAAAAATCTAAGTTAAATTTCCTTGAACCTAGAGGTTATATTAATGATTTTGAAGATCTTTTAACAGAATGTGAAGAGAATACCTTGTTAATGATTACACAACTTCATGAAACTAAAACAACTAATCAAATAGCGGTTGTTACTTTAGACTCAATATATAAGTACACTGATTTTGAACAATACACACTTGCCATAGCTAATAATTGGGGAGTTGGGACTAAAGAAAAAGATAATGGTGTGCTTATAGCCGTAAGTAAAAAAATGAGAAAAGTGAGGATTCAAGTTGGTGATGGTTTATTAAATACTTTAACTAACCAAGAGTGCCAATTCATAATAGATTCTACTATTATTCCTCTTTTTAAAACAGGAAACTATTACGAAGGAATAAGTACTGGACTTAATGCTGTTATTGACGAATTGAATTAATTTCATTTTTTTAACAACTTCATTATACTAAATTGGTTTACAAGTAGTTTTATATAAAAAACTATCTCTGTTCTATGAAAAACAATAACCTAAGTTTACTCTATTTTTGCATCATAGCAAGTGCTATTGGTCTACTGTTCTTTCAATTCGATTATTCGGTTAAAGATTCTAAAATTGTAATTGAAAAATCTATAAGTAATAAGTTTAAAGAAGGAGATATTATCTTTCAAACGTCAAAATCTCTTCAGAGTCAAGCAATACAAATTGCTACCAAATCAAAATTTAGCCATGTAGGTATAATAATGAAATACTATGGCAAATTAGTAGTTTTGGAAGCAGTACAACCTGTTAAAATAACACCTATCAAAGATTTTATAGCTTACGGAGAAGGAAAATCTTATTCATTAAAAAGACTTAAACAAAGAGAATTATTGTTGACCAAGAAATCAATAGAAAAAATGCGCTCATTAGGAAAAGATTGGATTGGTAAAGACTATGATATTGCTTTTGACTGGAGCGACAATAAATTATATTGCTCCGAATTAGTTTGGAAAATATACCAAAGAGGCTGTGGAATTGAGATAGGAAAACTGAAAAAATTAAAAGATTATGACCTCTCCCACCCTATTGTAAAGCAAGCCATTGAACAAAGATACAAAGGCGAAATTCCTTTGGAAGAAGACATGATTTCACCACAAGCGATTTTTGAAAGTGATTTGCTAATGGATGTTAAGCAATAACTTCTGTTAACAAAGTATTAACTTTTGGCAAGGTATTTGTTTGTAGATGATTATGAAAAAATCTATAATTAAAATCACATTAGCCCTACTAATAGTATTCTCATTAAGCAGTTGTTTTACAACAAGTCAAGTAAACAATTATGCCAAAACAACTGGTGAAGTAATCCCAATTGAAGATCTTTATTGCTCCAAAACTATTCCGGAAGACATTGATGTATTTTATGAAGGAGCTGACATAAACTTCGAATACAAAAAAATAGGCTTTGTTACTGCTATTGCTGAACTTAATGTTCCTGACTCTTTGGTAATTAACAGATTAAAATTCAATAGTTATCAGTTATGTGGAAATGGAGTTATTGAGGTAATAAAATCAAATTTTACACAAAACAACCAAACGTACAAACAATACAGTGCTACTTCTGTTAGGATAGAGAAAGATTCTATTTATTACAGTCAATATCCTGTACAAAATGACTTCTCATACCATAAATTTGCTAATAATGATCTCACTTATTCCTACGAAACAACCGAATTCAACCCTGGTTTAACCTTTCTTTCGGTTGCTGCAGTTATTACAGGAATAGTAATAAAAGTCGTTAGTACGGATGAGGATGATGACGACTGGGATGAAGATGATGTTTGGGAAGAAGATGATGATGGATGGGAGTAAATCTTTTTATTGCTTTGTCCAAATCCTAGTATTAAGATCTAACTCATCAATTATTTCTACACAGGCATCTATTTCGCCTACAATGTCTTGTACCATTTCTTGATTAACCTCTTGATCCAAATTGGGTTCAAAAAAATTATTGCTGTTTTGTAATGCGATATAAACGTTAGAGCCAATAAATGACATGAATAATTTAGCATTGAAAGTCTTTTCAAGCTCAATGATTTTCTCCATCAAACTGGGCGTAAGTATGTAACGAGCCTCCAATGCATTATCGCTATACACCTTAAAATTGTCCTCAAACTCTGGGTTTTCTAATTTTACACGTTTAAATCTCGAGAACCATTTTCCGCCACTTGTAAATACATACGTTTCATTTTTGATGTGCTTATTGAAATCAGCAACCATAAACACTCCTTTAAAAATTGTTACGTAGGTAGTGTTTTTACCCGATTTTTTCTTTTTTTGAGCATGAATCTCAGAAAAAGAAAAAGTTGTTTTATGATGTTTACCATTAAATAAATCTTCGCCTTTGTATTTATTTGGCTTATCAAACAAATTCGATTCGTTAAAGGTCTCTTGAGCAATAAAAGAACCAGGCTGATAACTAATATCAGGTCTTAATCTTGCTAAAACAGGAATTATTAAACCATTTTTGAATCTTGAAGTTAACTCAACTTTCATTCCGCTATTAATAATCCCCGGAATGGCAATTAGGCCAACCGCAATAAGATACCATCCAGAAGGTACAGAAAAAATATAAAGTAGCAGTACAGCTATAATTGTGAGAGGAATAAAAACAGAATAAAGAATTTTTGTTTTTCGTTTGTTCTCGTTTCTTGTAGTTTCCACAACAGAAACCTCTTCCATCACAATAGCTTCTATTTCCGAATTATCCATTAGTTATTGAATGCATCTTTCACACTAATATTCTCTTTTTCGGCAGCTATAGTTTCGAAAAAAGCCTCCTTTTCAAAACCAAACATACCACCAATTATATTACTTGGAAATTTCTCTAAACCATTATTTAAATCCAATACCGAAGCATTGTATGTTCTTCGCGAAGCAGAAAGTTGACTTTCTATTTCTGTAAGGTTTCTTTGTAGATTCAAGAAATTATCACTTGCCTTTAAATCAGGGTAATTCTCTACAGTTAAGTTAAGTGCACTTATTTGGTTTGTCAATTTATTCTCCATTTCAATGCGCTCTCCACTTGATAAGTTAGGTTTTTCTAATCCATTTCTAAGAGCTACAATATTTTGTAAAACTTCTTTCTCATGACCTGCATATTGCTTTACCGTTTCTATCAAATTTGGTAATAAATCAAATCTCTTCTTCAGCATTACATCAATGGAACTAAAGGCATTTTTCACCTGATTCCTTCGTCCTATAAGGCTGTTGTAAATTCCTATTAAAGCGATTGCAATAACTACTAATATTCCTAATGGTAATAAATAACCCATGGTTTTGTTTGTTTAAATTTTGAATGATTACCGAATTTATTGAATTAATCTATCTACTCAAAATTTATTACTTGAAAACCTTACGAAATAATCATTATACGTTATATTTTATTAGAACCTTCATTGAATTTACTTACCTTTCTAGAGTGAATAAAGTTTTAAAAATAATTGCGTTTTCATTAATCCTGCTAGCTGCTAAATCCAATATTGCTCAAGCAGATTCCTCCTATAATCCTAAAGATGATTTTAGCATAAGTGGTTTTCCTTTGGCATTTTTTTTACCCGAAACTGGACTTGCTTTTGGCGGATTAGGATTAACAGTTTTTAATATTGGAGAAGAAAAGAGCTGGCGTAAATCTCAAGTTCAGCTTGGTTTTGCCTATACGTTAAAAAATCAACTTCTCATTTTTGCACCTTATGAATTATACTTAAAACAAAACTGGAAAATAAACGGAGAGCTCGGTTACTACCGTTATTTCTATAACTATTACGGCATTGGAATACACTCAGAAAAAGAGAACCTTGAATCATATGATGCTAATTTTCCCCGTGTCATTACTACTGTTTCATACAGAGTAACCAAAAATTGGCTACTCGGCTTAAGTTATCGTTTCGATAATTTTGAAATCCCAAATACCGATAACTTACTATCAGCAAACAATCCTATTGGAATAAAAGGAGGAGCATTAAGTACAATTGGAACCGAGATTGGTTATGATTCTCGAGATGATATTTTTTATC
>CALLII010000086.1 GCA_938009745.1 uncultured Flavobacteriales bacterium | reverse complement strand
GAAAGTGGTAAGAGAATTGTAGAATTCTTTTTTATTTTCATCTGTCATTCCAAACTTGATTTGGAATCTAGTGTTTTACATGCATTTTTTCGACAATGTATAACACTTGCGGGCTTTTTTTAAATTGAAAGTTTTATGATTTGAAAAAGTATAACTTTAGATTCCAAATCAAGTTTGGAATGACATGCTTTTCTATTTCATTCCTGCGAAGGCAGGAATCTTATTTTTTTATACATTTAATCCATAATTGGACCGTTAAAAAATAAAATTATAAATAAGGAAGATAGCAAAGTTATTGATAGAGTTATCAAAAAAAATAATAAGTCCATTGTAGAATAACCTTTTCCAAATTTTTCTTTCAAGAATAACAAAATACCCAAAAATATTGGTGTAATAATTCCTATAGGAATATCAAAACCACTAAAAAAAGTAACAATGGATTCATTTTTGATTATGAATCCATTGATAAATATCAATGAATAAACTAATAAAAGAAATTTGCTTAAGACTAACCAACAGTAATAAAAGGTTTTCTTTAAATTCATAAATGTTAATACGAAAAGATTCTAAAATTTATTGTTTATTTATAAATCTCAATCAAATCCAATCCTTCAGAATTTTTAGAACCTCTGTACATTCCTTCGGTATTAAACTCTAAGGAAATATTGCCTTTGGTATCAATGGCAATTAATCCGCCATCTCCACCAATTTTCAAGATTCGTTTTTGGATTACTTCTTTGGTAGCATCAGCAAGCGATAAGCCTTTGTGTTCCATTAAACAAGCAACATCATAAGCTACAACTCCTCTTATAAAATATTCACCACTTCCTGTGCATGATACTGCACAAGTCTCGTTATTGGCATAGTTTCCTGCTCCAATCATTGGGCTGTCACCAACTCTTCCGTATTTCTTATTTGTCATTCCTCCAGTAGAAGTTGCTGCTGCAATGTTTCCCTCTTTATCAAGAGCTACAGCTCCAACTGTCCCAAATTTGGAGTCCTTTTTCTTTGCGTGATCCAATTGAAAGGAATCTGTATCTTTTATTTCTAACCATTGATTATGCCTGAACTCATCATAGAAATAATCTGAGTTTTCAATTTCATAACCTATTTCTTTAGCAAATTCCATAGCTCCATTTCCTGCCAAGAAAACATGTTCTGTTTTGTCCATCACATCTCTAGCAAGTGATACAGGATTTTTAATTCCAGTAATTAATGAAACAGCTCCAGCATGTAAGGAGTTCCCATCCATAATAGAAGCATCCATTTCATGAGTTTCGGTTGCTGTGAACACACTTCCTTTACCAGCATTAAACAAATGAGAGTTTTCTAATTCTTGCACTGCTTTTTCTACTGCATCCAATGAGCTACCTCCGTTTTCAAGTATTTCATATCCTGAGTCTAAAGCAAGTTGCAAAGCTTGTTTATAAGCTTTCTCCTTCTCTGGTGTCATCATTCCTTGAACCAATGTTCCTGCTCCTCCGTGAATTGCTAATGCTATTATGCTCATTGTGTAATTTTAATTATTCTCAAAAATACAGTGATTTATTGACTTATAACTTAATGATTGATTATTTTTGGAACACAGATAATTAATTATGAAATACTCCATAGATTTAACTTACGAAACACCAAGAGAATGGGCGGAAAATGCGATTAAAGACATGGATTCTTTATTGCAGGATCATGCAGATAACGAACGTAAGGTTTCGGCAATGGCTTTAGGATTAATTGCTAAATGTCCAGATAGAACAAAATGGATTCCAGAGTTAATAGAAACTGCAATTGAGGAATTGGAACACTTTGAGGGAGTATATAAATTCATGGAAAAAAGAGGGGTGCAGCTTCCGCAAAAAATGGCTGAGGACAAATACATGAAACAATTAATTGGAGCTTGCAGATCTGGACAAGAAGAACGATTGATTGACAGAGTACTTATTGCTAGTGTTGTAGAAATGAGAGGGATGGAGAGATTCAAGCTAATTAGCGAAGTTTTGGAAGACCCAGAATTGAAACAATTTTATAAAGAAATTTGGACCAGTGAAGCAAAGCATGGAACCATGTTTGTAAGGTTAGCTTTAATGTATTGGGATGAAGACACAATTTACAAAAGGCTAGAAGAGCTTAATAAAATAGAGGGAGAAATTTGTGAAAATTTAGAATGGCGTTCAGCTATTCATTAATAGTATGAGAAGTTTAACTGTACTTATTGAACAAATTCAATCAGAATTTACTTTCGAAACATCTAGAAGTAGTGGGAAAGGAGGGCAGCACGTGAATAAAACTGAATCCCGAGTGACGTTAGTTTGGAATTTCAGTAAATCAGAAAGTCTTACTGAAGAAGAAATGGAATTGATTGCAACTAAGTGCAAAACATATGTGTCTGGAGATATATTAAGGATATCAACCGAAGAGAATCGCTCACAAGTTAAGAATAAGAAGAAATCAATTTATAAGTTAAAGAAACTACTTGAAGAAGCTTTTCATAAGGAAAAACCAAGAAAAAAATCAAGAGTTCCAAGATCTGTAAAAGAGAAAAGGATAAAAAACAAGAAACAACAAGGAGAAATAAAAAAAACCAGAAAGAAAATCGACAAAAGAGATTTTTAAGATTTCTTGTTCATGTAAAATCTACTGTATTTCATGAACAAAATCCTCTATTTCAACTTGTATTAGAATTAGTTAAGCAACTTATAAAAACTAAGGGCGTTTACAATTCGAATTCACAAAACAATAAATATTTTACTATTAATTTATTATTGAGGGGTTACTTCTTTAAGATTAATCTGTATTTAAATTAAATCAATCATCTAAAAACAAAACCTATGAAAAATTTCACACCAAAAATATCGCTAGTATTATTAGCAGGAGCTTTAAGTTTATTTTCTTGTAAAAAAGACTCACAAGTTGTAGATCCTAATATTACTTCAAGTCCAAGCACTAACTTCGAATTATTAGATTTTTATTCTGATAATGAATCTGTGCTAGAACAAACCTTTACAGTAAATTCTGATAACTACATGTTTGTTCGAGGGACTAAAGGAATTTCGGTTGAGATGCCAGCTAATGCATTTGCTAAACTTGATGGAACTCCTGTAACTGGAAATGTTACTATTGAATTAGTTGAAATTATTGACAGACAATCAATGTTATTAACTAATAAATCTACTAACGGTAGAATGTCTAATGGAGATATTTCGACTTTAATTTCTGGTGGACAAATGAAATTGAATGCAACCCAAAATGGAAATCAACTTAAGTTTAGAACCGGAAAGGGCTATACGGCTAAAATACCTACTAATTTAACTGGTGGTGTTGATGCCGACATGAATATTTTTGAAGGTAATGTAAACAATGAAGTAAACGGAATTGTTTGGGAAAATGAGGACACTACTGCATTGCAATTAGTTCAAGACTCTATAAATGGTGGAGGAACTGGAGGTTGGGGAATGAGTTATTCTTGGACAGACTCTAGTTTTGGATGGACAAATGTAGATAAGTTTTACAATGACCCAAGAGCTAAAACTTTAGTACAGGTTCAATTACCAACTGGTTATGACAACACGAATACAAGTGTATATGTAACTTATGATGGACAGCCAACAGCTTTAGCAAATTTTGATATGTATGACGCTACTACAAAATTATTTTCTGAGCATTATGGTCTTATTCCAATAGGACTTAATATTCACTTTGTGATTGTTGCAGAAGTAAATGGACAGCTTTATTCTTCAATAGTGGGTAAATCTGTAGTGAATAATCACCTTGAGGTAATACCTGCATTAACAGCAACAACAAAAGCTCAATTAACATCAGCTGTAATAGGACTTCCTTAGTAGTTAATCAGTTTTAAAAATTCTTTTTTAAAAGCCTCAAGTTTTCTTGAGGTTTTTTCATTTTAATTTTTTTTTAAATAAATGGGTTACTTCTTTACTTATCAATTGTACTAAGAGTATAATAACCAAAACCAACAATTATGAAAAATTTAAAAACCATCTTATTGCTTTCTGTCCTGTTAGGAATGACTGCAATGTTTTCTTGTAAAAAAGAAACACAAACAGTTGATCCAATAGTTCAACCTTCACCTACGCCAACTGGTAATCACTTTGGAGAAAGTATCATTAGATCTTCGGTAGGAGGTGTAATTGTAGATGAAAATGGAAATGGAGTTGCGAGTGCAACTGTACAACTAGGTGTTCATTCTGTAACAACTGATTTAAATGGAGTTTTCTTATTTAATGATGTGTTAATGAACGAAAAAAGAACATTTGTGAAAGTTTCTAAAAATGGATATTTCCATGGTTCAAGAGCTTTATACCCTAAAGCAAATTCAACATCTCAAATAAAAGTAATGTTATTGGCGAGCACTTCGGCTGGTAATTTTACTGCAAGTACAGGAGGGGTTATTTCTTCTAACGGAGTAAGTTTAAATTTTCCAGCAAACTCAGTAAAAGTTGAGGGAGGTGGAGCTTATAGTGGAACTGTAAATGTTGCACTTAAATTTTTGGACCCAACAGATGATGATATGGTTAACCAAATGCCAGGAGATTTAATGGCAGCAAATTCATCAAATCAATTAAGAGTTCTTGAAACATATGGAATGGCAGCAGTAGAGTTAACTTCTCCAACTGGTCAAAAATTAAATGTAGCAGACGGAAAAACAGTTGAATTAACAGTTCCATTATCTGGAGCCTATTTAACTGATGCACCTGCAACTATTCCACTTTGGTATTTTGATGAAGTAAACGGAATATGGAAAGAAGAAGGTTCTGCAACTAAAGTAGGTAGCGAATATGTTGGAGAAGTATCTCACTTTTCTTTTTGGAATTGTGATAATCCTCAACCATCTACTTCTATCACAGGTACAATAGTATGTGGAGGTTCACCACTTGCCAATGCTTATGTTGTAATTAAAAACACTACATCAGGTAGATGGCTAGGTGGAGTTACAACAGATAACTTGGGACAATTTAGTGGATTTATTCCAATGAATACTTCACTAGCGATTAGTGTAATGTCAACAAGTACTTGTTCTACCACTCCATTTTATAATGCACCAATAGGACCATTTTCTGCACCAGTTGTTTTACCAACAATTACGGCTTGTCCTCCAACTAATACAACAGGATTATTTACTGCTACTTTATTAGATTGTGCTGGAGCACCAGTTACTAATGGGGTTCTTCAAGTAACTATGGGAGGAAGAAATTCTTATTTCTTTCCAGATGCTTCAGGAAACATAAGTACTAACCTAATATATTGTAATAACGCTTCTTTTGATGTTAAAGCTTATGATTATGCTAATTCCAAAGAAAGTGCAACACAAACTATTATTACAGCAGCTACAATGGCAGCAGGGAACATTACAATTTGTGGAGCTATAGATGAGTATGTGATTTACATCCTTGATGGAACAAATTATAGAATTGATAAAATTCCTACTAATCAATTGGGTCAATATTCATATACTGGGGCAACTCACATTTATGCTTATGAAAATACAACTACAAATAATTTAACTACAAAAATATTAGGTAATTCAGTTGGTACTTTTGCCATGGAACCAGATTCAAATAGGTTTGTAAATAATTTAAATACTACTATTGCAAATACTTCTGTTAACGCAACATTCACAACTTATGGTACTACTTCAGGAACTTATAAGATTGGAACGTTCACAGGAACATTTACAGATAATTCTAATGTGCCTCATACATTAAGCGGATCTTTTAGATTAAAAAATCCATAAGCCTTACTTTTTAGTATTTCAAAACCTCTTGATTAGTAGAATCAAGAGGTTTTTTTTGGTTTAAACTAGAATACTTTTAAAAGGGTTAAAATATTACCTACAGATTTATTAATTTAGCAATCAAAATCTAAAAAAGAACACAACTATGAACTATGACGTAATAATAGTAGGAACAGGACCAGGAGGATATGTTGCAGCCATAAGAGCTTCACAATTAGGGCTTAAAGTAGCTGTAATTGAAAAAGAAAGTTTAGGAGGTATTTGTCTTAACTGGGGATGTATTCCTACAAAAGCGCTACTAAAAAGTGCAAACGTTTTTGAATATATAAACCATGCAGCTGATTATGGAATTAATGTAAAGGAAGCAAAACATGATTTTGGTGCAGTAGTAAAAAGAAGTAGAGGAGTAGCAGAAGGAATGAGTGGAGGAGTGAAATTCTTAATGAAAAAAAATAAAATTGAAGTAATTGAAGGAACTGGAAAAGTAATGCCAGGGAAAAAAGTTATTGTTACTGATGATAAAGGAGCTACTACAGAATATTCTGCAGAAAGCATTATTATAGCAACTGGAGCAAGATCAAGACAATTACCTAATTTACCACAAGACGACAAAAATATTATTGGGTACAGAAGAGCCATGACAATGGAAAAACAACCTAAACGATTGGTTGTAGTAGGTTCTGGAGCAATAGGAGTGGAGTTCGCTTACTTTTATAATGCAATGGGAACGGAAGTTACTGTTGTGGAATACATGCCAAACATTGTCCCTGTAGAAGATATAGATGTATCTAAGCAATTAGAAAAAAGCTTCAAGAAGCAAGGAATTAAAGTAATGACTAACTCTTCTGTAGAGAAAGTTGATGTAACATCTAAAGGATGTTCGGTTACTATTAAAACCAAAAAAGGAGAAGAGAAAATAGAATGTGATGTTGTTCTTTCTGCAGTTGGTATTGTTGCTAATCTTGAAAATATTGGATTAGAAGAAGTAGGAATTGCTACTGATAAAGGAAAGATTTTGGTAAATGAAAACTACCAAACTAATATCCCAGGATATTACGCAATTGGAGATTGTACTCCAGGAGCAGCTTTAGCTCACGTAGCATCTGCTGAAGGAATAATTTGTGTAGAAGCAATTGCTGGTCACAACCCAGATGCTTTGGATTATGGAAATATTCCAGGATGTACGTATTGTTCTCCTGAAGTATCTTCTGTAGGTATGACAGAAGCTCAAGCAATTGAAGCTGGATACGAAATAAAAGTTGGTAAATTTCCTTTCTCTGCTTCAGGAAAAGCGAGTGCAGCAGGTCACAAAGATGGATTCGTAAAATTAGTATTTGATGCTAAATACGGAGAACTACTTGGTGGACATATGATAGGAAGTAATGTAACCGAAATGATTGCTGAAATTGTTGCTTTAAGAAAATTAGAAACAACAGGTCACGAATTAATCAAAACAGTTCACCCTCACCCAACAATGAGTGAAGCAATTATGGAAGCAGCAGCAGCAGCTTACGGAGAAGTAATTCACTTGTAAAACAATAACTTAAGTTAAATTTTAATCCCTTTTCAATTCTTTTGAAAAGGGATTTTTTTATATTCCAAAATGAATTTAGTATTCTCATATATTTACAACCCAATAATAATAATATTTTTTTTAAAAACTTTATTAGAAAGGTATTCTGAAGGTAGAATTACTATTTTAATGCTAATGTTTTTTACACCCATAATTATTATTTCAACAATATCATTATTTAAGATTTACAATGTTTATAAAATTGTAAATAATACTATTACCTACAAAAAAAATATAATTGATGATTTTTCAAATTTTGTAGAAGTCTCAAAAATTTCAAAAATTATAATTTATGGGAATGTAATATTTGCAATTTTGCTATTGTTATTTTTTGGAATTATTGGATTCACTTTTCTTAGAGAATTTTATTTGGAAACATATGTTACGTTCTTTTTTGATACAATTTTTGTAACTTCTATATCAATAGTTTACAGTGTAATTAAATTATTTTTTTATTTTAATTATATTACAAAAATAACTTAATCTTTACTTCACTGTCATTCCTTCGCAGGCAGGAATCTTAAAACGAGAATATTACCTGAAGAATAAGATTCTCATTTTCATGAAAATGACATAAAATATAAAAAATCAATTTCTTATATTTAAGAATGAATAAAGTTTTTAGAATATCATTATACGCTATTAATCTATTTATTCTGATAATAGGAATAGCTTCATTAATTGAATTTATAAATCAAGATAAATCATTTTTTTACGGTCCATTAATTTTCTTTATAATTTACATTCCAATTTCAATTGTTTTCTTTTTTATTATTCCTAAAATTATTAAAAAAGAAGATGATTTAATAGCGCAAAAAAGCAACAATAATACTCTTAGTAAAACTTCTTTTAAGTTTAATAAATCAATGAAAAGCCTTTACTTTTTATTGATACTACTGATTATAGTTTTTCTTTTAGGATTAGTTTTATGATGATAATACTCATTGTAATTCTCGGGAAATCGGGAATCTTAAAACGAAAATATTAGCTAATGAATAAGATTCCCATTTTCATGGGAATGACAAATAAAAGGATGTGAGTATAAAATAGTTAATTAAACCAACCTCTTAATCTCTTTCATTTCAAATAATTGGCTTTTTCTATCGCTAGTCATAATCCTTATAAAACCATTGTGTTCAACTTCTGTAATTCTCCCAGTTATGCGTTCTTTTGTTTTTACAATCTCGTAATTCTGTTCGGATTTGTATCCCAGTAAATGATTCAAGTAATAACTATTTATCCTAAACCACAAACCTTGTTTAAGTTCCAAATAATTACGCTCAATAATTGTAAGTAATTTAGTGAAAACCTCTTTCTTATTTAGTTCTTTTTTTAGTATTAAAGCAAGTGAAGTAGCTTGTGGCGCAGTGCTAAAATCTCTTTGGTTCAAGTTTACCCCAATCCCAACAATTGATTGGTGAAGGTGTTGGTTTACTATAGAATTTTCAATTAAGATTCCTGCTACTTTTTTATCAGAAACTAAAATATCATTTGGCCATTTTATCTCAACATCATTAAGGTACTGTGAGAGTAACTCATGAACAGAATTACATACCATCATACTGAGTAAAAAGTTTTGCGGTATTTTTAAAAAATCAGTGTGGAGCAAAACACTAAAAGTCAAATTTTTTCCTGATTCACTTTCCCAATTATTTCCCCTTTGCCCTTTTCCGTTTGTCTGATTATGTGCCAAAATTACCGACCCATTTTCGACAATTGTCTCGTTTGTTAGTTTGGATAGATAATTGTTGGTAGAATCAACAGAATCAAGTTCTATTAAATTTGAACCTATAAATTGGTCGTTATTCATTCATTAAATTTATTCTTAAAGATAAAAAGGTTAGTGAAATAACTAATCAAAAAAAAGAAAAATCGAGAATGCACAACATCAAAAAATGTAGTAAGTTTACGGAGCGAAAAAAAATCAATGAATAAACAAAAAGAAAAGTATACTAAACAACTAGTAGACACCATAGTAGAAGGAATGCAGGATATGAAGGCACACAATATTAAGTGTATTGATTTATCAGAAATTCCCAACTCAGTAGCAGATTATTTTATAGTTTGCCATGGAGAATCCAATACTCAAGTAGATTCTATAGCTAAATCAGTTGAAAAAGCAACTTACGAGCAATTAAAAGAAAAGCCTCTTCACAAGGAGGGTTCTGATAATTCGTTATGGATATTACTAGATTATATAGATGTAATGGTTCATGTTTTTTACAAAGAAACACGTGATTATTATGATATAGAAGGATTGTGGGCGGATGCAAAAATTACAACAATAGAAGATTAAAAAAGAATATGGCAGATAATAAAAGACCAACACCTCCAAATAAAAAAGATTCAAAATCAAACTTACCCAAATTCAATTTTTATTGGATTTATGGAATTGCTATAGCAGCAATTATTGTTTTTAGTCTTTTGGGAAATACTCCTCAAGGAAATAAAGACATAGATAAAAACAAATTCCAGGAATGGGCTAGTAAAGGTTATGTTGAAAAAATCACGATCAATAAAATTGGAGGAAATGCAGAAGTAATAATTAAAAAAGAAGCTTTAGATAACAATGAAGAGTTTAAAGATCACACTAAGCAAACTGTTTTCAATAGAGCTAGTGGGCATTACTTTTTTGAAACTCCTCCTTACGAAGAATATTATAAAGAGCTTAAGGACTTAAATAACAACCTGCCTGAAGGGAAACAATTTAATTTAAAGTATTACACTCCAAAAAATTACGATTGGCTTGGAACGTTATTGTTTTTTGGTGTAATTATAGCAGTTTGGTTTTTCATAATGAGAAGAATGACTGGTGGCTCAGGTGGAGGCGGAGGTGCTGGAGGTCAAATCTTTAACATTGGTAAATCCAAAGCAAAATTATTCGAGAAAGGAAAGAATGTAAATGTCTCTTTTAAAGATGTTGCAGGATTGGAAGGAGCTAAGGAAGAAGTACAAGAGATTGTAGATTTCCTTAAAAATCCAAAGAAGTATACTGATTTAGGAGCTAAAATTCCTAAAGGAGCATTACTTGTAGGATTGCCAGGAACAGGGAAAACATTATTAGCTAAAGCTGTAGCTGGTGAAGCTAAAGTGCCATTTTTCTCTATGTCAGGATCTGATTTTGTAGAGATGTTTGTAGGAGTAGGAGCTTCGAGAGTAAGAGATTTATTTAAGCAAGCCAAAGAAAAATCACCCTGTATTATATTTATAGATGAGATTGATGCAATAGGAAAAGCAAGAGGGAATAATCCTAATATGGGTAGTAATGATGAGCGTGAAAACACACTTAATCAATTACTTACCGAAATGGATGGATTTGGAACCAACAGTGGTGTAATTATATTAGCTGCAACAAACAGAGCTGATATTTTGGATAAAGCATTAATGAGGGCTGGAAGATTTGACAGACAGATTAATGTGGATATGCCTGACCTAAACGAAAGAAGAGAAATTTTTGAAGTTCACTTAAAGCCATTGAAACTTGAAGGAGGATTTGACATAGAATTTATGGCAAAACAAACTCCAGGATTCTCGGGAGCTGACATTGCTAACTTATGTAATGAAGCGGCATTAATTGCTGCACGTAAAAAGAAGAAAGTTGTTGAAAAACAAGATTTTCTGGATGCTGTAGATAGATTAATTGGAGGATTAGAAAAGAAGAACAAGCTTATCACTCAATCAGAAAAGCAAAAAATTGCATTCCATGAAGCTGGTCACGCAACTGTGAGTTGGTTGACTAAGCATGCTTCGCCATTAATTAAAGTAACTATAGTGCCAAGAGGAAAAAGTTTAGGTGCTGCTTGGTATTTACCTGAAGAAAGACAATTAACCACTACAGACCATTTATTAGATGAAATGTGTGCAACAATGGGAGGTAGAGCTGCAGAGAAAATAATTTTTGGAGAAATATCTACTGGAGCATTAAGTGACCTTGAAAAAGTAACGAAACAAGCTTATGCAATGGTAACTATGTATGGACTTAATGATAAATTGGGTAACATTAGTTATTACAATTATCAAAACAATGGGTTTACAAAACCTTATAGTGAAACTACTGCTAAAACTATTGATGAAGAAGTAAGCAAGATGATTGAGCTTCAGTATGAAAGAGCTCAAAAAATATTATCTGAAAACAAAGATAAGCTTACTGAAATAGCAGATTTATTACTTGAGAAAGAAGTTATCTTTAAAGAAGATTTACAAAAAATCTTAGGAGAAAGACCTTTTAAAAAGGAAGAACCTCTGGCAACTTTAGAGAAAAAAACTACTGAAGTTGAAGCAGAAGTAGTTGAAAACTCAGAAGTTGTAGAAAAAGAAACCAAAGAAGAAATTAAAGAAGACGATACGACTAAAGAAGAAGAGAATTAAACCAACTCAACTATAAAACTATTGAATAATTTAACTCAAAGAATAATAACGGGTAGCCTTTTTGTGGCTGCCCTTGTGCTTTGCATTATTTGGAACGAATATAGCACTGCACTAATATTTCTAGTGTTTTCGACACTAGCTACTGTTGAGTTTTATCAAATTCTTAATAAAAAAGAATTATCCAATAATACCAAATATGGTCCTTTTGTAAATGTTGTTGTTTACACATTATTGACACTTGTTTTTATCGAAGAAATTAAAGAATATAGGATTTTATTTCTGATAGTTCCTTTTCTCTTTATACTGGTTTTGCAAGAGTTATTTGCAAAAGACAACATTCCCTATCAAAACATTAGCAGTACTTTGTTTGCTTTACTATACATTACATTACCATTTGCCTGTTTAAATTATTTATCCTTTAATGATGATATTTATTCTAAAATAGGACTTGGAGAAAATTGGAGCTTACTTTTAGGTTTTTTCATAATTCTTTGGACAAGTGATTCTATGGCCTATGTGGTTGGGAAAGCAATTGGTAAACACAAGTTAATACCAAGAATTTCTCCAGGAAAAACATGGGAAGGTTTAGCAGGCGGTTTAGTTTTTTCTGTGTTGGCAGGATTTCTATTTGCTTATGTAACCGAGAGTTCCATGTTTCATTGGATGGTGATGTCAGCTATAATTAGTGTATTTGGATTACTTGGTGACTTAAGTGAATCCTTACTTAAAAGAAGTGCAGATGTAAAAGACTCAGGCACTCTATTACCAGGTCATGGTGGAGTTTTAGATCGATTTGATGGG
>CALLII010000085.1 GCA_938009745.1 uncultured Flavobacteriales bacterium | reverse complement strand
AACAGGAGCAACAGCCTCTAGGTGAGATGGATTTGGAGATAGTGTTAAATGCACATCTTTCCCTCCATCAGTTTTTATATCGCATGACCAACCTAAGTGGTATTTTACATCTCCACTAAAGTTCTCGTCTTCGTAATCTTTTCCTTCAAACTCACTGAAGATTTTCTCCATTGGTTTGTTAAAGATATTGGCAAGGACATTTAATCTTCCTCTGTGTGCCATTCCCATTACAAACTCCTTAATTCCCATTTCTGCTCCTCTTTCGATAAGTGCATCCAATGCAGGAATTAATGATTCTCCTCCTTCAATTGAAAATCTTTTTTGTCCTACAAATTTCTTTTGAAGAAAATTCTCAAACTCAGAAGATTGATTTAATTTATGAAGTATATGTTGCTTTTCATCTTTATTAAACTGAACTCTGTTCTTCAACTCAATTTTATTTCTTAGCCAATCTAATCTGTCTTGAGCACGAATGTACATATACTCAATTCCTATTGACTGGCAATAAGTTTGCTCCAGGTGATCAATAATTTGATTCAGTGTAGCTGCACCTATTCCTGTTTCCTCACCAGCCTGAAAAACTGTATTTCTGTCAGCTTCGGTAAGTCCATAGTTTTCGATATCCAAACTAGGAGAATACTTTCTTCTTTCTCTTACAGGATTTGTTTTAGTAAATAAATGACCTCTTTGACGATAATCTTCAATAAGACTAAGAACTTTGAATTCTTTATTCATGTTACCGGAGAATTCTCCGTCTGAATCTTCGTAGTTAGCTTGTTGAAATTCAAATCCTTCGAAAAATCTAGCCCAGCTAGTTTCTACTGTTGAAGGGTCTTGTTTGTATTTCTTGTAAAGGTCTTCAAATGCGTTCACATCCCCGTTACTTAGAAAAGAAAATTTGTCCATAGTATTTTGCAAATTCGTTTACATAAGAGCATAACATTACACTCTTTTTCTTAGGAAATATAAAGATGCTACTTTTTTATTGCACACGAAAGTTTTGGATTGATTTTCTTAGGTCATGGCGAATTTTATCCGAAAATAATAATCACTTTAGTTCCCATTATTTTTCCGTTTTCATTTATTTGAAAAGGTCCCTCAATGGTAATCTCTTTTTCAATTACTTTTTGTAGTAGTTCAATTCGGTTGGTTGCTATTTTCATTCCTTTGGATGAATGATCGTTTTGTTCTTGTGATTTATTCTTTACGCTTTCGTCAATTCCTATTCCATTATCCGTTATTTCAAAATGAGTTTTATCGTTTTTCTTAAAAACATCAATACTTATATTTCCTGGTTTTTCCATTGGTAAAACTCCATGCCATATGCTGTTTTCAATGAATGGTTGCATAAACATGGCCGGCACTTTTGTCATTTCTGCATCCACATCTGGATCCATATTTATTTCGTAAGTAAACTTCTCTTTAAATCGCATATTCTCCA
Source organism: uncultured Flavobacteriales bacterium (assembly GCA_938009745.1). Lineage (GTDB taxonomy): Bacteria > Bacteroidota > Bacteroidia > Flavobacteriales_D > CAJJDF01 > CAJJDF01. The sequence continues at coordinate 14,410 of CALLII010000085.1, read as the reverse complement.
AAGAAAGGTACAGTGTAAGTCTTTCGATCTCCTCTGAGAGTGGAATTAGATTGTCTTCTGCAGAGGAGCTATCTAGGTTTTTCCTAATTAATTTAGAAAAATTAGATAAGTATCTATTTGCAGAAAGTTTATCTTCTTTATTGATATAAAACTGAATAGAATTTAAAGAATTAAAAATAAAATGTCTGTTCATACTAGAATTAAGGGATTGTTGCTCAAGCTTTATTAATTTATTTTTATAGTTCAATAATTCTACTTCCCTTTCTTGCCTCAGAGCCTTTCTTCTTCTATTTAAAAAATAAAAAGTAATCAAAAATAATGCAACTAACAATGAAATTCTAAACCACCAAGTAAGCCAATATGGAGCAGTAATTTCAAAGCTTACTTCATCAATTTTACTCCATGTTTTACCATCAATTGTAGATTTTACTTTGAATGTGTATTCACCATGCGAAAGGTTTGGATATCTTGAAAAACTAACCTCATCCATAGGTGTCCAATCTTCGTCTGAACCTTCAAGTAAATAAGAATATTTAACTACACTAGGGTCTTTAAAATAATTGGTTTGGAAATAGAATGTTATTGTATTGTTTTTATAACTAAACTTACTGTTTTTCCCCTTTTTAAGTTGATTAAGATAGTTTTCATTTTCAAAAAACAACTTTACGTTTGTTAGATGTACTGAAGGAAATATTTGCTGATTTAATTGGCTTTTTACTCTTTTAAAAATATTCACTCCTTCGCTTGTACCAAACCAAACACTATTTTCTGAGTCTTGAAAAATTGCATTTAAATTAGTTTCCATGGATATTAAACCATTATTAGTGGTGTAAGAATTAATTTCCTTTCTGTTCTGATTAAATTGAGTTAAATTGATTGTAAAAACGCCTCGATTTGTTCCTACCCATAAAAAATTATCATTATCAATTAGCAAGAAGTTGATAGAAGAAAGGTAGTTATCTTGAGAAAAATTTATTCTTTCATATTTACTACCATCAAAATAAATAAGTCCTTGTTGAGTGGCTACCCAAAGTTTATTTCCATAATTTTTAATTGTATAAATTGGGTTATTTAACAACAGTGAATCTTGAACTAATTCGGATTCGAAACCATCATACATAACAAGTCCATTACTAGTTCCAAACCAATAGTAGCCGTCATCAGTACTTGCTATAGTTCGAACGTTTTGGTATTCAAAATTTTCTAATTGAATAAATTTGTCATCTTTTAAATATGCAACTCCTCTTTTGGTTCCTACCCACATAACAGATGATACTTCTTGAAAAAGTGACTGTACCTTATTGTCGGGCAACCCATCTGACTTGGTTAATGTTGTAAAACCATTCCCATTCCAGTAGGCTAGTCCTTTAGAAGTACCAAACCACATTCGGTCATTTTTATCTTTTAGGATTGTCCAAAAATTATCGTTTTCCAAATTAGAATTTCTAACATTATAGGAAGAAACTTTTCCTTTATAAAGCCTTGAAACACCTTCGCCAAAAGTCCCCAGCCACATCCCTCCTAGATCATCACTAGCTATGGATAAAATTTTGTCGCTATGTAGTTCTTTATTCTTTGTAATGTACTTGAACTCTTTATTAGTGAATTTTACTAAACCACTACCATTAGTTCCTATCCATATATTTCCTTCTGAATCCTCAAAAACAACTCCAGGGTCATATTCAAACCCATTTTGTTCAAAATAATGATTGATTTTTTCACCTTCTAAAATCTCAGTAACCCCAGAACTTGAACATACCCAAACTTTATCTTTACTATCAACTAACAAATTGAAAATGTAATTGTTGGGTAAATCAGAGTTTTCTTGTTTAATTGAATCTAATTCTCTTTTGCTATATTTAAAAACTCCATTTTCTGCTGTACTTATCCAAAGCTCGCCTAAAGAGTTTTCTTTAATATCCGAAATATCAATTTTAGCAAGGAAATCCAACTTTTGAACCTCAGAATTATGGATTGTAAAGATCCCTCTAGTGGTAGCAACATAAATTTTAGAGTTTATCAATGTAATTTTCTTTATTTCTACCTGAGAAAACGGTTGATAATAATGCCTTATTAGTTCAGGATTAAAATAATCCTTTGTTATTCGATAACAAAAAACACCATTTTCTTCAGTAGAAATCCACAACTTATTTTCATGAATTAAAACGTTTAAAATTATATAATCCTCTAATATCTCATTATAAACAAATGGCCTAATTGAATCTCTTGTGACAATTGAAATCCCTGAACTTGTAACAGCCCAAACATTATCAAATTCATCTATATAAAGTGTATTGATTTTATTGGAAACTAAACCATCTTTTTCATAATAATTACTGAATGTTTTCCCATTAAATTTACTTAATCCATCTAAAGTTGCAACCCACAAGTATTTTCGACTATCTTGTTTAATGTCATATACTTGACTTTGAGCCAGCCCTTCGGTTGTGGAGTAATTAATGAAACTGAACTTTTGCGAAAAAAGAGTTCCGCTAACAAAAAATATACTGAGTAAAAACAATACTATTTTATTCATTACTAGTATTATTTAAACGATTATTATTAGCTGCAAAGAAGAATACAAAAAATGTAAAAAACACAACTCCAGCTTGAGTTTCTAGCATAGATTCTGTGAGACCGAAAAGAAGATAAATTAATCCTATTCCTATTAAAAGGAAAATTTTTTGTCTCCATCCTATTACTAAAATTATTATGAAAATTAAGCTCAGAGATATTAACCCTATAATTCCAAGTGTTGCAAATGTTTGTAAAAATTGCTGATGTGAATCAAGCTCAGAATCCTCCAAAGATTTTATTCCCATTTCTTTGTACTTGATTTTTAGCTCATCTCTTGTGTCACCAAGTCCTACTCCAATTACTGGATTCTCTTTTATTATTTCGTTTGTTGCTTTCCAAATCCATATTCTAGCTCCAGTACTTTTTAGGTTTGCATCTGGTTGTAGATTGGGGTCAGAGAATTCGATATAAGCTTGTTCAAATTTTACTTTAAGATTGGTATTATAAATTCCAACAACAGCAACAATTAGAAAAAAAACAAAAAATCCGATTGCCTGTATTATCTTTTTTTCTCTTTTGGCAAATAATGCTAAAAGCATTATTACCACTATACCCATTACCAATAATCCTGCTTTGGATGAAGAGAAAAATACAAACAAGAAAAAAGTTAAAAGCAATACAATTTTACCAATAACTGATGAAGTGAACAGATTTTTTTTACCCTCAATAAGATTCTTTCCCCAGATTAAAATAAGGGTTAAAAAATAGAACGAAACATAAGTTGGATGAACAAAAGGTCCTTCTTGAAACAGTCTAAATCCTAATGTAGAACCTAATAACCCAGAGAAATTTCCAGTTTGAGAATATATATAAATAGCTCTCCCAAAAGACAATACAACATAAACTAAAGAAGAAACAGTGAGGACATTAATTACTCGGCTAAAATTGAAGTTTTTACTGTTAAATATCAAAGGTAAAAAAAGCGAAAATGCAATGAATGAAAATTTAATTTCTATTCCTTTCCAACCTGCTGGCATGTTATCAGTCCATAATAGACTAATTAAACCTAAAGTGAAAAAAGCAATAAATACCCATGAAATTGGATTTTGAATTACCAATTTCTTAAAACCAGCAAATTCTCCAGTGAAAAAAGTAATAAAAAAAGCTAGCGAAATAAATACAGTTTGTAATCTTGGAAAAAAGAAAAAACAGGCTACAAAAAGAAATACAAGTATGTTTCGAACTGCTATTAATTGCATGATTACAAGATTTCTTCTTTGTGTTGAGCTAAAAAATTAAGCACTTTATCAATTGTTTTAGTATCTGTATCTAAATTAAGTATTTTTTCAGAGATTCCTCTTGCAATTGGAAATTCATCTGAGTCTAAATGCCACAGTTCTAAATTTTTTTCAATTGGATGAATCATAGAAACAAACCAATCACCAAGATTTATTGATGATTTTTCGGCCAAAGTTTTAAACTTTTCTCGGTCTTTTACCAAAATTGGGTATTTTAAAAACGAATGATTTTCTTCTAAACTTTGAGTCACAAATGTTTTTCCTTCTGATTTTAAAAACTCCGAATATTTTTTAGAATTTGACTTTCTCAAAAGAAGAGTTTGATGAAGGCTTTTCAGATTTTTAATTCCTGCTTTAGCTTGAACTGTTGAAAATCCTTTGAAGTAACCTTTAGGCATTTCTATTCCCTCAATTTCCTCTTTGGTGGATGAACCAACTACCAATCCTGTTTTACTTAAAAATCGATAAAGCTTAAGTAAAGTCCAATAAGTAAATGGATTTAACAGTAATTTTCTTGATTTAATTAAGACAGAAAGAATAAATTTTTCTTTGGACGAAGGGCTTACTAAGTCTTTGTTTATCTCGTTAAGCTTGGCTAAATAAGCTGTGTTTTTTAAATAAACAAACCCTCCAACTCCAGTTGAAAATGGCTTATTCCATTGTGTAGAAAAGAAAGAAGCATCAGCAAAAGTTCCGTTTGGCTGTCCGTTATAAGTTCCTCCAAATCCATGAGTACAATCCTCAATAGTTGGAATATTTTTACTTTTTGCAAAAGCAATAATTTCCTCCACTTCGGTTGCTAGACCAAACGTATTTTGAATTAAAATACATTTAGTCTTATCAGTAGTTTTCTCTCTTATTTTATCCAGTGTTGTGTTGAAGGTTTCCTTGTCTACATCAACATAAACTGGTTTTGCTCCCAAATAAATAATTGCGTTAGGAACGACCACACAAGTAAAGGCTGGAATAATAACTTCATCTCCTTTGCCAATTTCCATAGCTTTTAACAAAGCATACAACCCTACTCTCCCTTTCCAATAAGGGAAAACTTGTGATTGTTCTGCTTTTAGCTCTGTAGCTATTTCTTTGTTAAATTGTTTCATTTGGAGTAATATTCCTAATGAGTAAAAATAAGTTTTTTAATACGGAATGAGAAAAGTATTGCGGTTTAGTATTAAAAAGTAATGAATTGCTAAACCCATACAAAACAAATTGGTTCTTCTAATTAGAATAAAAACTTTAAATTTGCATCTAGAGAAATTAACACTGATGAATAAAAAAAAGATAGTGATGTTTGTTTTCAATCATTTTGAAAATGATTCGAGAGTACTTAAAGAAGCTACAAGTCTAACTGAGAAAGGTTTTTCTGTAGAACTTTTTGCCATCTGGAAAGAGGGGTTAGAACAAAAAGAAATCATTAACGGTTTTTCAGTGAACAGGATGGTTATTAAACCTCTACACAAAGCAATATTTGGTAAGTCTGGATTGAAATTTGCAAAAAAAATACTAAAGCGTAAGCCTTCAGATACAATTTCAACAACCAAAGTAAGTACAACAACTAAATTTAAAAGAAAACAATATTCATCATTTGCTTTCTTCATAAATATGGTGAATAAATTTTTTACATATCAAAGTTTTTACTCTAGCATTAAGTTTAAAATTAAAACTGATCATGACAACTTTGACATTATTCATTGCCATGATATGAGTACTTTACACCTAGGATATAAACTAGGTAAAAAATATAAAAAACCTTTTATTTACGATTCTCATGAGTTATTTGTTGAGCGAGACAAGCCATATATTACACCAGAATGGTACAAAAAAAGACAAATAAAATTTGAAAGAAAGAGAATAAGAAAAGCTGCTGGAGTTATTACTGTTAGTCAGTCTATTGCAAAAGAATTTGTAAAGAGGTACAAAATTGAACTTCCCGTTTTAATTTACAACACTCCTTATTACAATGACCCCAACCAACCTATTTCGATTCGTGAAAAATTAAATCTGCCAGCTGATAAAAAAATAGTGATGTACTCTGGGGGTTATACCATAGGAAGAGGTCTTGAGTATTTAGTAGAATCACTTAAATTTTTACCAAAAAACTATCATTTAATTTTACTTGGTTTTGGAAAACCTGAGTTTGTTTCCATCCTTAATAACATTGCTAAAGTGAATGAAGTTGAAAATCAATTTGATTTTTATGGACCAGTTCCTGCAGATGAAGTTTCTAGGTATTTGAGTGGAGCTGATATTTGTGTGTCTCCAATTCAAAATGTTGCTTTGAACAACTATTTCTCATGTCCTAACAAGGTTTTTGAATACATACAAGCAAGAGTTCCATTAGCGTTAAGTAATTTTCCAGAGCTGCAAAGAATTATTGACGAAGAGAAAATTGGAGTTACTTTTAACCCTGAAAAGCCACAGAATATTGCCGAATCGATTACTAGTTTTTTGAATAACGAAACCGAATATCAAATTGCTAAAAATAACACAGAGATAAGTGCAGTGAAATATAACTGGGAGAAAGAACAACTTAAAATATATTCTCTTTATGAAAAAATTATGGCTCAATAACCTTTGCCTAACTGCGTTTAGATTATGAAAAAAATAAAAGGACATGAATTCACTATTAGCAATAAAATGCTATTCCCTAAATTCTCGCCTAATGTTTTGATTGATATATCTAAAAGTGAATTTATTAAGGCTATTAAACTAAATAAATGCTTCTTGGCAAGATATATTTCTAATTTTGATAATCCTGAATTTTCGAAATTTTGGTATGTCATTAAAGATAAACACATTCCTCTTGAAGAGTTCTCTTCTAACACTCGTAACCAAATAAAAAAAGGGATTAAGAACTGTGAAGTGAAAAAAGTCACATTCGAGGTTTATAAAGAGTTATGTTATGACATCTACAGAAAATCAATACTAAATTACAATGCTGAGCCAGTAACTAAGGAACAATTTGAAAGAATTCATCCAGTAGAAGAATCAAGGGATTATTGGATAGTATTTGAAAAAGAAACGAACTTACCCATAGCCTACAGCTCCAACTTAATTCAAGGAGATAGTTGTAATTACACATTTATAAAATACGATCCAGATTACCTATCACTCTACCCAAGCTACGTTTTGCATTACGAAATGGATAAATATTATTTGGAAACTGAAAAAATGAAGTTTGTAAATATGGGTGCAAAAACTTTGTATCACGAAACTTCAGTTCAAGATTTCGTTATTAAAAAATTTAAATACCGAAGAGCATATTGTAAATTAAATGTAGTTTACAGACCGATTGTAGGATTATTAGTTAAACTAGCTTACCCTTTTAGAAAATTAATTTATTCTTTTAAAATAAGTAAAGTAACTGCTTTGTTAAAACAACATGAAGCTGCTAACTAACTTCTTTTAAAAATTCTCGTTAGTCCAATCAAAGAGCCAATTCCATAAGAAAAATGCAGGGTAATAAAAGCTACAATTACATGAATAAATGACGTGTCTTTTAGGTCAGTGGTTTTAAAAGTAATAAAAACTATAGATGCCAAATATATTCCCAACATCAACAGAGAAATATAAATAAAAGGGGAATAAAAAATTGAAGCAATTAGCGGTAAAATAATCGACAACACAAATACTAAAGGAATAAAATGCCTTAAGCTCAATGAATTAAAATCTTTGGTTATAAAAACAGTGTACAAATTCCACTTTCCGTTTCGGAAATTATTTTGAGCTAATTTTTTATAGGTTTCACGAGCGTAGTAGTAACAATTAGTGGCAGGAGTTAATATTATTCGTTTTCCTTTTTTTAATAAACGTTTAGATAATTCTATATCATGATTACGAATTAACTTTGGATTATATCCATCAATTTCTCGCAGGAGTTCCGTTTTGTATAAGCCAAAAGGAACTGTATCTACTTCTATAGCTTTCTCTATTCCTACCCTAAATGATGCATTCCCTACACCAAATTTATTGGATAATACTTCTTTAATCGCTTTGGAGGTTGAAGTCAAATTCTTGACTTTTGTTTCCATAACTCCACCAATAACATCTGCATTGTGCTTTTCCATTTCTGAAAAAAGAGTAGTTATATATCCTTCATCAAAAGAGGAATGTGCACTTGCAATAAGTAAGTATTCGTTAGTAGCGTTTTCTATACCCAAATTAAGAGCAAAAGGAGTCTTCATTTTCTTATTCTCAATCAATTTTACTTGAGGATAGTCGTTATTCAATGAAATAACTTTTTCTCTTGTACCATCAGTACTTCCTCCGTCTACTATCAAAATCTCCATTAATGAATTGGGAAATCCGTTATTAAGTAATGACAAAATACAAGTTTCTAAATAGCTCACTTCATTTAAACAAGGAACAACAATAGATACGGTATATTTTTGGGATTTGGTTTCCATAAAATGGGTTAAAACAAAAGTATTATGTTCGAGCAAATATAACCAATTGATGAATTGTAGCCTTGAAAAGAAATAATTGTTTTAATTTCGTGAGACAAATAAAATCTTCATTCGTAAGACAGACTTTAAACAAATGAACGCATTAATTAATCAAATAAAAGGAATTCTATCAAGACTTGATCTTGCTAAATACCTAATGCAAACGGACTTAAAAGTACGTTACAAAAACAAAGCATTAGGTTTTTTATGGGCAATTCTCGATCCCTTTTTCATGATGATTATATATATCATTTTGGTGAGTGTAGTATTTAAAAAAGGAAATGCACAATACCCAGTTCTACTCTTCTCTGCCTTATTAAGTTATAGATGGTTCGTGTTTTCTACCGGTAATAATGTAGCTGTTTTAGTTAAGAATAGTAAACTACTACAAGCAGTAAAGTTTCCATTTAGCATCCTAGTGTTAAACGAGGTAAACATTGGACTTTTTAATTATTTATTAGGATTAATTGTACTATTTCCAATGCTGTTTTTCTTTGATGCAACCTTCTCTATTCAAATGCTTTGGCTTCCTGTAATTATTGCAGTACAATATATTTTCACTATTGGGTTTGGGCTATTAATGAGTGTTGCTGGATTATATTTTAGAGATCTACAAAACATCATGCTATTTTTAATGAGAATTGTACTTTATCTTTCTCCCGCTCTTTATGGAATTGAATTAATTCCTGCGAAGTATCAGCATATTTACCAATGTATTAATCCGTTTGCCTCACTATTTGTTAGCTACAAAAACATCCTTGTAAAAGGATTACCACCAAGTGGATATTTTGTGGTTTTTGTTGGATTTGCAGTTGTATTCTTGTTCGTAGGTAGCTACCTTTTTAATAAGAAAGAACCTAATTTTGCTAAAGATATTTAATATGGAAACTAACACTATCATACAGGCTAAAAATCTAGGAATTAAATATAAAATTAGCCGATTTAAGCGAAGTAGCATAATGAATCTTGTAAAGAATGTTGCTTCTAGAAATTCATTAAAATCTAATGGAGAGTTTTGGGGATTACGTGATTTAAACTTCGAAGTACAAAAAGGAGATATCCTTGGTGTACTAGGAAAAAATGGATCAGGAAAAAGTACACTTTTAAAAACCATTGCTGGTATTTATTTACCTGATGAAGGAGAAATAAATGTAAAAGGAACGGTTTCTTCTATGCTTACACTCTCATCAGGATTTAAAGAAGACTTATCTGGCGTAGAAAATATATTTTTAATTGGAGTTTTAACTGGATTCAGTGAAAAGCAAATCAAAGCTAAGTTTTCGGAAATAGTTGAATTCTCGGAGCTGGAAGATTTCATCTATCAACCGGTTAAATCTTACTCCTCGGGAATGAAGGCGAGACTTGGTTTTTCAATTGCTATTTCTCTTAAAAAAGACATCATGTTAGTTGATGAAATATTAGGCGTGGGTGATTTTAAGTTCCGTGAAAAGAGTCGTAAAAAAATGATTGAGCTCATTAAAAGTGACATTACAGTGATTCTTGTAAGCCATGATTCCGAAACTATTAGGGAATACTCTAATAAATGTATTTGGATTCACGAAGGTGAATTAAAAGCCACAGGAAATACCGAAAACGTAATGGAAAAATACTTAACCTCTTAATAAGTTGATGAAGGACATAGATGTAAGTAATTTTATTCTCTTTATAGAAAAGGAGTTTCCAGTTCATTTATGGAAAGTAAACAGCATTGATATATGGCCATTAATTAGGGTTAAACTTCAATACAAATTAAATCCATACAAGGAGTCTTTAGTTACAAAGTCCAGTTCTTATGGAAAAATGAAGTCAGGTTCTAAATTAGAATCTATAAAACGTTTTCTAAACTCTATATTAGTTTATCGAAAACTCAAGAAGGTTGATTTTGTTGCCACATCAAATTTTTCGCATTTATCTCCCTACAAAAACAAAATTTACAACAAGTTTTATGATCCTTTGCTGGCAGTTAATCCTAAAGGATTAGTTATAGAGCATAATTCTAAATTCTTTCCAAAAAAACACCTTCAATCCAATGATGATAAGGTATTTTATTTTGAGGATTTCTCCTATTACTTAGAGATAATTTACTCCAAGCTAAGGCGTTTTAAGTTATATAACCCTGTTTCAAAAGTTCATTTACCCAAGTATTCTGAGTTTTTGTTGTACTTAAAAGAAAATGGAAGAGATGAGAGCTACAAAGAATTTGAATTAAAGAAATTTAATAATATTCTCTTTAACATTGATGTTTACTCGAAAGTTTACAGGAAAATTTTAAGAAGAACAAAACCCAAATTTGGGTTTGAAATTTGCCATTATAATGCAAATAGTATTGCCTTTTCACTAGCCACAAAAAAACTGAATATACCTTCTGTTGAAATTCAACATGGAGCTCAGCCTAAGATTCATATGGCTTATAGCCTTTGGTCCAATGTTCCTGAAAATGGATTTAACACACTTCCTAAAATATATTGGAATTGGGATAATGAAAGTTCTTTTAACATCAATTCTTGGATTTCTGAAAATCATTTCCATCAATCTATTGTCCTTGGAAACCCATGGATAGAATTTGTCAAAAAACAATCTGATTTTTCAGAAAAAATAGATGGTAATTATATTTTATATTCCTTGCAACCTTTTAATTTTGAACTATTATTCCCAAATTATTTAATTGATTACATCAAAAAAAATAAAGGAAGTAAATGGCGGTTAAGAAATCATCCAACAGATTATAATAGGAAAGAAGAGTACATTTCATTTCTAACAGAAAAAGGCTTAATTGATCTTGTCATTTTTGATTCTGAAAATCTTATTTCACTTCCCGAGGCACTAAACGAATCAATTCTTCACGTAACTTTTAATTCTGGTACTGTGTTAGAAGCTAACCAATTTGGTGTCAAGAGTATTATTATAGATCCAGATAACGGGGCAAAATATTTCGATACTTTAATTGAAAAAGGAGAGGCTGAAATAGTCAATCCTAGTGATTTTGAGAGACAAATTGAAAAGCTTTCTCAATTAATTGAAATTAAAGAAAGTTCACGAAATAACTATCAGAATTTTCTCACTGAATTGGAGAAAATTAGTTAGAACAAGTCCTTATTCTTCAATAAAGCATTAATGCAATTAGTAGTTATTTGTTTAACTAATTGTTCATCTTTTCCTTCAAAACCATGTAAGCACCATGTATTGGAACCCACATTAATAACAACCCCAGAGTTTTTAGTTTTCTGAAAAACAATAAAAGCAGGGTTTGTTTCTTTAATTCTAAACCCTTTATCGTATCCAATTAACTTTTGACGATAAAACTTAATAAAATTAGTATCTAAGATTACTTTATCATTTTCAAAAATTAAATCAGCTCCATCACATTCTTCTGAGGGAACAGAAAGGATCTCACCATTACTTAAATTGGTGTTTTCTAATAAAATAGATTCTTCTCTTACTATTTTATACCCATCCCATCCATTATCTTCTTGAATCCCATAACCACCTTTGGTAAAATTGAGCCCTATGCTACTTTCAATTGGGTAATTAAGCTGCTTGATAGCATAATTAGAGGTTCTTAAGGTATCCTGAACCAAGCTATCGTTATGATATTTATTGTAACAAATAACTTTATCATCTTCATATCTTACTTGTTTCCACATGGTGTTTCCAGATAAAATCAATGCATTTCCACCTTCGTTAATGTACTTATCAAAATTTCTTCGCCCAAGTCTTGTCCAATATTCATTGTGCCCCGAGATAATAATTACTTTATAGGCTTTAATATTTTTATAATCGTCTAAATCCTCATCTGCAATATAATCTACATTATAATCTTGGTCGGGAATCCATTTCCAAAACTCAAGTCCTTGCCTCATAAGTTCGGTTGGTCTTCTTCTGCTCAGTTTAACTCCTATGGGTTTGGTGTAAGTACTTCTGCCTCCATTTTTATTGTAGGCATTCACTGTATTGCTAGGATAAACAACCAAAATATCATTTTTCCTTTTTGGGTTTTTAATTACAAAAGGGCTAGAACTTTCAAAATAATATATTCCAGATTTTAGTTTACTTGTATTAAAATCAAACGTTTTTTTGTATTGATAACCTATCTCATACCAGGTCTTGTTATCAATTTTAGGTTGCTTAGTTAACTGAGCTTTTATTCTGTCAATCTCAGCTCCATTAATATCAAATAGCTTAATACTTTTCTCATAATCAGATTCAGAAGCCAAATAAACCTCCATATTCTCACCTGGAAAATAGCTGGTTTTATCCTGATAACCAGAAGACTTTGGTTTTGAACAGCCAAATAAAACTAATGTTGATATGATATAAATTAAAACTCTCAACTTTTTACTTTACTGATGCTATTAATGCTTCAGCTATATTTTTTGTTGCATTTCCATTTCCGTATAAATTCACTGAAAAGTCAGATTTGGTTTCTAGCATTTCTTTAGTCCCATTAATTATTAGCACTTTATCTGAGCCTGCAAGTACATTAACGTTTGCTTTTATAAGTTCTACCCATTCCGTTTGTTCGCGCATTGTAACGCAGTTCTTGTCAAAAAAATAAGCTTCTTTTTGCAGTCCTCCACTATCAGTCATTACCAACTCACAGTTTTTTAATAATTCAATCATATCAAAATAACCAACTGGGTCAATCAATTTTACTTTTAAATCAATTCCAAATAGACTTAGCTTTGCCTTAGTTCTAGGATGAAGCGGAAGTACGACAGGACAAACCTCAGCATGAATGTGATTTAGCGCTTCCACAATATCGTTCAGTTTTTCTTTATCATCAGTATTTTCAGCTCTGTGGAGAGTTGCCAAAATAAATTTTTCTTGAGCTATGCCTTTTATTACTGTTGATTTTTCTTCCGATTTTTTAGCATAAAAAAGAGCTGCATCTTCCATTACATCTCCAGTATTTACAATTTTGCAATCAATATTTTCATATCCTTCTTTTTGTAAATTATCAATAGCCGTTTGGGTAGGACAAAACAAAAAATCAGAAATCCTATCGGTTAAAATTCGGTTAACCTCTTCGGGCATATCCATATTAAAACTTCTTAATCCTGCCTCTACATGCGCTACTTTAATATGTAGCTTTTTTGCAGCAATTGCTCCCGCCAAAGTGGAATTAGTATCTCCATACACCAGTAACACATCTGGCTTTTCTAGTATCAATAATTTTTCAATTTCTTCGAGCATTCTACCTGTCATAGCCCCATGAGATAGACTATTGATATCTAAATTAAATTTAGGTTTAGGAATTTCCATTTCTTCGAAAAAAACCTCACTCATATTGGTATCAAAATGCTGTCCTGTATGAACCAAGATTTCTTCAATTGAATCGTGTTTGGCGAATTCTCTACTTAAAGCTGCTGCTTTAACAAACTGTGGTCTTGCTCCAATTATCGTAATTATCTTCATGTAAATTTATTTTTTCCTAAGTTTAAGTAATGCTTTTCCTTTCCAATTCTGTTTAGAAATAGAAAAGTATGAAACTAGCTTTCCTCCAAATCCTCTAAAATATTTCTCTATAGATGGTTGCATAGATCCTTCAAAATCAAAAACAGAAACTCCAATTTCTTTAGATTTTTTTATTGCATGCCACATAGCAAAAGCTCCTGCACCCGAATGTTTAGATTCTCCATCAAATCCTCCTAAAATATAATAAGTTTTGTCGTTATCTCTGATACAAAAAACTGTAGCTAGTAAGGTTTCCTCTTCGTAACACGAATAAGCAATAGCGTTAGCTATAGAATTAAACTTAGCAAATAAACTATTCAGCACTTCTTTATCGTACCACAAGCCTTGCTTTACAAAAGTATTCTCTATTAATTTTTGTGAGTCTATTAGACCGATACTTTCTTTTATTACTAATCCTTCCTTTTGAGATTTTGTAATATTCTTTCTTCGTTCTGGAGACATTTGAGCCAAAATATTTTCTTCGTTTTGGTTTAAATCAATCTGGTACGTATATTTTGGAGCTACCTGATAACCAGTCCAAATAAACGATTGCATATCCTGAAACTGAGATGGAAATGAAATAGAAAACAAATCACTTTTCAAATTCTTGAAGTGCTCCATCAAAGCTTCGTTTACTTTTTTGTAAAATGTATTTTTTTGAGCAGGATTAATTGTAGAATCAACAACATAAAG
>CALLII010000084.1 GCA_938009745.1 uncultured Flavobacteriales bacterium | reverse complement strand
TAACTTAAAGCTGGTGAACCATTAGCCCCTCTTTCTAACGCTAATGCCATAGCTGGTTTTTTGTTTTTAGAAATTGCATAACTCAATGCTGAGGTTGAAGATCCTCCATTTTCTAATCCTATTTTCACTATCTCCATGTTATTCTTGTCAATTGCTTTATTAATGGAGTTGTTGTTTAAAAGCCTCACTCTATTGTTCGTTAGAGTTTTGTACATTTTTGTGTTGTTCTTATCTGCCGCAGCTTCAAGAGCTGAATTGTCTCCTTTTGTAATGTGTAATAACTTATCTAACATTTCAGCATTACCATTATTAATAGCAGTTGTAATCATTGCAGAATTTGCTGGCGCACCATGACTAATAAATAAATTTGTCATTTTAAGGTCGTTTTTATCTACTGCATATTTCAATTCCGCCAGTCCTACATGTGCTTTAGTCTTTGTCATCAGATAATACACCATCTCTTTATTGTTTTTAGAAATCGCTTTCTGAATGTGTTTTAATTGAGGAACTGCTTTATAACGAATTAGTTTGTCTACATCTGGTATTTTCCCAGAAGAAACTTCATTTAATAACGCTTGAGAATTAGGACGAACTCCCGTTTTTAGAAACAAATCAACAACTCCTGGTGTTTTATATTGCGGCATTGTCGCCATTGTTAATTGACTAGCCTTAGCCATATTTCCACCTTTAAATAATCGATTAATCATAGCTGGACTTACTCCTGCTTTTATAGCTTCTTCAACAATATTATCTTGTTTTATTTTCCCTCCCTTTTTTTCTAAAGCATCTATTTCTGCAATCTTATTATACCTAACTGCAGCAAATATTTGTTCTTTACTTGGTGGGGGTGGGGGTGGTCCCATTCTTTGTATAAATTTAACTGTGTAAGTTATTTTTATTTCTTCATCATCACCTCTATCTTCAAACCCTTTAAAAGAACCATTTATTATTCCTCCTTGTTTTAGGTCTCTAATGTTTATAACCTTACTTCCTGGCAAATAGTCATAATCTACATTTGTATTCCACTCAAGTACTTTAGATATTATTTGAATCCATCCTCTTCCTGCATCAATGTCTGTGTTTTTAATGTAGAAGTCTTTTTTATTATAAACATTAATTGATTGTCCTTCTTCGGTATCATCACTTCTATTTCTCATAGATTTTCCATAAGCAAAAGGAGTTGCTCCACGATTACTAAACATGTTATTGGATACTTTCACCAAAATTCCTCCATACAACTCCAAACCATCACTTCCTATTCCTTCGTCATCTGTGGTAGTAATTTGATTTATTGTTACAGTAAAATGAGTGTAATTATATGGTGTAGTTGTTGCAGTTCCATTGCTTACTGGCGGAGTATAACTATTCCCGATAAAAACATTTTCTAATTCTTTTCCAAAATCTTCAAATCCTTTTGCCATATACTCAGCAGCTACAACAACTCCTTTTCCTACTTCTTCTGCTCCTTTTACAACTTCTTTTCCTACTATCTCTGCTCCCTCTACAATATAACCTCCCAAATCTTCAAAAGCAGTTTCTAATTCGGCCCCTAAATCTTCGAATGCATTAGCAATTTCATTGTCTAATGACCCAAAGAATTCAATCACATCATCACCTATTACACTCACAATCATTTCACCAAAAGCATCTTCAGAAATATTTAATTCCATTTTAACTTTTTCTTTCAATTCACTTCCTGCTATAGTCATGTCTATCTCAACCTCTACTTTTCCTTTCATTGAAGTTACCTCTCCTTCAAATGAAATTTTTCTTATGTTTAAAGCGTCTTTCAATAATCCCTCTACTACATAACTTCCGGCTACAGCCATTCCTCTGTCCATCTCAGCAAACGCTCCTACGGTCTCACTTGCTAAATCTACAAATGCTTGTTCAAATGCATTTTTGGTTTTGGTTTCTGCTAACACTTTTTTTGCATCTTTATAGGCTTCTTGACTTTTTTTACTCTCGTTTTCAATGAATTTTAACAGCTCATCTGCCACCATAGTTTGAAGTCTATTTTCAAAACTAGCTTTTACATACACTCCGCTTGTTGGAGTTATCTCCCCAACTTTTACATGTATATTTGCTTTTAATGCTCCATCTAGCACATTTCCTTCTACATCCAATTCAAACCCTTCTTTATTTATTAATACAAAGGCTGATGCTTCTATCCCAAGAACCTCAACAGCAGCATCTAATTTGAAATGAGGGTCAGTTGCGTTCAATCCCAAACTCACGCTTGGACCAGAAATACTTCCATCTTTATTTGGTTTAGCTCCTCTTATTGCAAATAAAGTTGTATTTCCTGATTTCAACTCATAAGGATCCATTTCTCCGTATGCAGAAATTCCTGTTTCTCCAATTGAAAACCCTATCATTCCTTTTATTCCTGCAAGAGTTAGCCTTGCGCTATCAAGTGCAATTCCGGGAGTATATGTTCTTCCAAATAATTCCATTTCTTTTAGAACCACCTTCAGTTTTGCAGATTCTATTCCTGTGTTTAATGCATCTCTTAAACCTCCCGTAATATTTGAGCCTTCAGAAAATGCTTCTATCAAAGCTAAGGGTGTTATGTTTTTAACTTCGGCCACTAACATTGTTCTGGTTAAATCAGCAATGTTAACATTGGCTACTAAAGAAGCGCAAAGATGTTTACTTTTATCCTTTACAGAACCTAATCTAAGATTTCCTCCTAGTCCAATTACATTTATATAAGGGAAAGTAGTTCCGATTCCTCCTCTTATTCCTAAAGCTCTTATCCCAATTCCAGGAATTCCAAAAGGTTCTGTCCATTCTGGTTGTTCTACTAAACAATCGGCTGGAGCTTCTGCTCTTCTGTCTCCTGCCGCAAGGCCTGCTTCCAATTCTACTACTGCTCCAGTTGGAGAAATGGCTGCAATTATTCCTCCAAAAATTTGAACTTTATCTTCTGCTTTTTCACCTGTCTTAAAAGAACCTGCACCTTCAAATCTCATTTCTACTCCACCCGTTACATTTAATTTAAGTCCAGCACCCACTTCTTCAAATGTAAAGGCTCCATCTCCAATGTCTAATCCATCAAATTCTAGTTTACCGAATAAGTTTATTGAATTCAATGCGACTGGTATTGATCCTACTAATGTTACATTTTTTACTTTTAAAACTTCAGATACTTCATCTGGTAACTCAACATTTGTCAAAAGATTTAACCCTTTTTTTACATTAAAAGTAGCGTCATCTAGAGTTGGATTAATAAATTTCGCTTCAATGTTTGTTTGTTTGTTCGATATCACAAAATGAGAACCTTCCATTTTCATTTCATCTAAGGGCTTAAGTAAATCAGATAAACTTGAAAACTTAAATGAAGCAGGAGGAGACATTGCCAATAAAATCTTGCTTGATCCTTTTTGGGATTTAAAGTCAAATAAAACATTTCCGATAGTAGATTCGGCTGTCATTTTAAGTTCCTTTTGCATAGGAATAACACTTATAGTTCCTTTAGACAGTTCTAATTCCTTAAATACATCTGGAATTAAACTGACAAAATTTACAGCATCATTTCCAAGAAGAGCATCCATTAGATTTTTGAGGTGTAGCTCTTCTACTTTGGCTGTTATTGCATTATTATCAGGGTCGTTAGACAGAGTGGAAGACAATTCCAGATTAATTTCTCCCAATTTGGCAATTGCAGAAATTCCTCCTGTAATTGTTCTAGAAGCAAGTTTTGGGTCTTCTATTTCCATATTAAACTCAACTCCTTCTGTTTTAAAACTCCCAACTCCTATAGGCTCCCATGCCGAAGGGCTAGCAATAGTCCCTGATAGTTTTGTTGGAACATAACTCGTTTCTCCAAATTCTATAGCTAAGTTTTTTACCCAAACTCCTGCTTCCATTGGAAAACTAGTGGGTAAATATTCTTTTAATTTGTTGTCTACTAATCCATTTATTAAACTAAAATCAATGGTAACATCTTCTGGAAATTCAACTTCAAAAGACTCAATTCTTTTGTTTTTATACCCTCCGGATAATTGAACCTCTCCTTTAGTAAAAAGGGAAATAGTTGCCGAAATATCCTTCCCTCCATCATCTCTTTTTTCAGTATCAACAACATCCATTACATATTTGCCAGCACCAAAAACTTTTGTCATAGCTTTTTTAAACTCTTCTAAAATTTCCGTGTTTTCCGCTAATTCTTTGGAAGGTGTTTTTACCGTTTTACTAGATAATAACTGGAATGAAAATAGGAATATGGGTATAAGTAGTAGTTTTTTCATATTGTTGTAAACTTTAATAAAACATAACTAAAAGTAATTTTTACAAAAATAAAACTCTACACTATTTTCCACAACCACATCTTCATGTGGTTCAAAAAACATTATCCCGCCCAGTTTTCTCTGTCTAAACTTCTGTATTGGATTGCTTCAGCAATGTGGTTTGTTTCTATGTTTTTGCTTCCGGCCAAATCTGCAATAGTTCTTGATACTTTCAGGATTCTATCATACGCTCTTGCGGATAGTCCTAATCTATCCATTGCGGTTTTGAGTAAAGCAACTGAGTCGTTATCAATTTGACAAACCTCTCTCAGTTTTTTAGATTCCATATGAGCATTGGCAAATACATTCTCCATTTCATCAAATCTTTTTTCTTGAATTTCTCTGGCAGAAATTACTCTTTCCCTTATTGACTGTGAATTCTCCGTGTTTTCTTTACTCGCCAACTCATCAAAATTTACTGGAGTTACCTCAACATGTAAGTCTATTCTGTCCAAAAGTGGTCCCGATATTTTATTCAAATATTTTTGAACTACTCCTGG
>CALLII010000083.1 GCA_938009745.1 uncultured Flavobacteriales bacterium | reverse complement strand
GATTGTAACCGTGACGGATTTTCGTGTTTTCCTTGTTTCGTTCGCTATCCTGCAACGAGGAGCACAAACTCGAACCAGCAGTACCATCGCAACGTGGGTTTGTTGGTTGTTTTCGCTGCCGCTGATGGTTGCTGCTAGCTGCTGCTGCTGTTGCTGCTGCTACCGCCGATGCTCCTGTAGTCGTCGTTGTCGTTGTCGTCGTCGTCGTAGTCGTTGCTGTTGAGGTATGAGAAGGGCCAAGCCAAGCCCATCCATTGGTTGCGATGTGAGGAGTCGCGCTCTTTGGTTCCAGACCCTCGTCTTTTTCTGTACGGCGCCTCGGACCGAAGTTTATTTCAAGTGGACTTAGCTCACTCGTGTCTATTTTTTGGTGTCCATAAATTAGCGGATGTTCATTAACGGGAGGCATAATTTTGTTGGAGTCTTTGCCCGATACGACACTCATTTTTTCTGCATAGATTCTCGCTTTTTTCTCGCTTCGGAAGGTAAATACCCACCCGCCAGCTGATACCGAAAAACCGACTCCCTCTGAAGATGTCGCTCTGTCTCGAAAGGCACCCACAACAACGCCTCCACCACCACCACCACCACCACCAGAAGAAATTAAAATTGTGGATGATAAAGAAGAGGTAAAACAAGTAGTGATTAATACTAATCAAGATTTAGATACTATCCCTAAATTCGTAAAAAAAGCTGCCCCAGTTGTGGAAGAAATCTTCGAAGTAGTGGAACAAATGCCTGAATTCCCAGGAGGTTATGAAAAAATGATGGAATACTTAAGCAAAAACATCAAATACCCTCAAATGGCTAAGGAAGCTGGTGTAAAAGGAAAAGTTTATGTTCAGTTTGTTGTAGGTTCTGATGGAAAAATTACTGACATCAAGACTATAAGAGGAATAGGAAGCGGATGTGATGAAGTAGCAATGGCTGCTGTAAAAAAAATGCCAAAATGGACTCCTGGAGAACAGAGAGGAAAAAAAGTTCCTGTACGTTTTGTATTACCAGTAAACTTTACGCTACGTTAACCTAAAAAATCTACCGATAAATAAATTACTCCCTAAAACCTAACTTATTGGAGTATTTTTCGTACATTAGTGTAAGAATAAGAAATGAAAAAATTTATTTACATATCAGTTTTAGCGATTTTAGTGCTATTCAGTTGTTCAAAAGAACAGCCACTAAGTCCTGTAGCAGAGTCTGACTTCACTACTCAAGAAATGAGTAAAGCACCAGGTGTTATTTGTTCTTCAACAATTGATGAAGATATAATCAAGAGTGGAGATGACAGTGATGACAGTATAACTGATCCTGAAAAGGACGATAAAGAAAAGTCTAACAAAAAGGCAAAAAATTAAGTTTAAACCAACCTATTTTAAACCATCTTTCTCTGACTGATGGTTTTTTTATGCTCTATAATTAACTCACCAACAGTTTTATTATTAATTAATAACCTATGGCAAACAAGTACTCTAGCCACTTATTCGAATTAATTAAGTCTTTAACAAAGGCAGAAAAAAGGTATTTCAAATTGTTTGTAGCAAGACATACTTCTTCTGGCCCTAATAATGCCCAAATATTATTTGAGCATATGGAAAGTATGGACGAATATGATGAAGGAGTTCTATTAGAAAAACTTAAAGATTATGCTTTCACCAATAAGTTTTCAATTACAAAAGCAAGATTATACGATACTATATTAAAAAGCTTAGATGCTTTTTATGCTGAAAAATCAAAAGAACAACTTATTAGAAATGAGATTCATTACGTAGAAATACTATTTAACAAATCTCTTTATAAGCAATGCCAAAAGAGAATATTATCAGCAAAGAAACAAGCAAAAAAATACAACAAGAATCATCTTTTTGCGGAACTACTTTTGTGGGAAAAGAAACTAATTGAAAAGGATAATTATCAAAATGTAACTTCTAAGGAAATTGAAAAACTAACATTTACTGAACAAGATATACTTAACAATGTCTCGCTTAACTCAAAGCTTTGGGAGTTTAAAGCAATCCTTTTTAGACATTTAAATAAAATAGGAAGAGCAAGAACTACAGAAGAAGTTGGCTTACTTAAGGCTGATATTGAAAACAAACTAAATAAACTTATAATTCCTGAAGGGAAAATAAGAATGAAATATTTGTTCAATCATATATTAAGCGCCTATTATTTTGCTATTTATGATGACCTTGAAAGTTTAAAATCTGTAATTAAAAATGTAACTCTCATTGAAGAAAATCCTAATGAGTTTGGTGAAGAGCCAAATATATTAATATCTACATTGACAAATGGTGTCTATCTGGCCATGAAAAATAAAGAAGTTGAAAATGCCCAAGCTTCATACAACAAATTAAAATTACTTTACGCAAAAGCTGAGGAGGAAGGTAGTAAAGATGTTGTGCTTAAAGTAAAATCTAGTCTCATTAGCTTGGAACTGCTCTTAGTTAAATTAACATGTGATTTTACTAAGTTCGAAAAACTTTCACCAACTATCTATGAGTTTATATCTCAAAATAAAAAAAACCTAAACGAATCGAGATTAGCATTCCTTTATTACAACATTGCACATATTTTATTTATTCAAGATAAATTTAGTGAAGCGCTAAAATGGATAAATTCACTGCTAAACGATATAGATATAGATCAGAGTCAGGAGATATACTCTTCTGCAGAAATTCTAAATTTATTTATTCACTTTGAACTTGACAATAAAGACCTAGTTAGATATACTTTAAAATCAACTAAGAGGTTTTTAAAAACTAGAAATAAGTTATTTGAATATGAGACTTTGGTATTAAATTTTATGCAAAAAACAACCAGTTATAACTTTGACAACTATGAACTTGAAGAAGTTTTAAATCAATTTATTTCTGATTTGAAAAAAGTAACTTCTAATCCATTTGAAAATATTCCATTTGAATATTTTGATTGTATTATTTGGGCTGAATCTAAAGTTAAAAAACAAAAATTAAGTCTTTTGACTCGTGAAAAAAATGAAGAATTCATTAGTTTTAATATTTAACAACCCGTAAGGCATTGTAATAGTGCAACCTACTCTTGTTTTTCCTTATTTAGACTAATTAAAAATAAACTTCTCAAAGCTTTACAAGGCATGGATTTTTGACTATTTTTGTAGACAATAAGATTAAAGAAAACAATAATGATAAAAGTAAGTGATAATGCAAAAAAGCAAGCTATCCGTCTTATGGAAGACGAAGGGCAAGTTGATTACTTCATTCGTGTTGGTGTAAAAGGCGGAGGTTGTTCTGGTTTAATGTATGAATTAGACTTCGACAATGAGTTAAAAGATACAGATAAGGAGATTGAAGACAATGGAATAAAAGTAGTCGTAGATAAAAAAAGCTATTTGTATTTAGTGGGAACGGAACTAGATTTTTCAGGTGGATTAAATGGAAAAGGATTTGTTTTTAAAAACCCTAATGCTGATAGAACATGTGGTTGCGGAGAAAGTTTTTCATTGTAGATAAATAAAAGAAGAAGAAGAATGAACACAAAATATACCGAAGACGATTTAAAAGAAGACTTGAAAACTCAAGAATATGAGTTTGGTTTTACTACGGATGTAGAGTCTGAGCAGATTCCTAAGGGATTGAATGAGGATATTATTAGACTTATTTCTTCTAAAAAAAATGAACCGGAATGGTTATTGGATTTTAGATTACAATCTTTTGAAATTTGGAAGAACATGAAAGAGCCGGAATGGGCTCACGTGAAATATGAAAAACCAGATTTTCAAGACATCATTTATTATTCTTCTCCTTCAAAAGAAGAAAAAAACTGGGAAGACGTAGATCCGGAAATAAAGGCTACCATGGATAAGCTTGGAATTTCTATGGATGAACAAAAGAAACTACAAGGAGTTGCAGTTGATTTTGTAATGGATTCTGTTTCTGTTGCTACCTCTTTTAAAGAAAAACTAGGTGAACTAGGAATCATATTCGGATCATTCAGTGATGCAGTTCAAAACCATCCTGAGTTGGTAAAACAATATTTAGGCTCTGTAGTACCTCAAACAGATAATTTTTATGCTGCTTTAAATTCAGCAGTATTTACAGATGGTTCTTTTTGCTATATCCCAAAAGGAGTTAAATGTCCAATGGAACTATCTACTTACTTTAGAATAAATGAAGCCAATACGGGACAGTTTGAGAGAACTTTACTTATTGCTGATGAAGATAGTTACGTTAGTTACCTTGAAGGCTGTACGGCTCCAATGAGGGATGAGAATCAATTGCATGCTGCAGTTGTTGAGTTGGTTTCTTTGGCTGGTGCAGAAATAAAGTATTCTACTGTACAAAACTGGTACCCTGGAGATAAAGACGGAAAAGGAGGAATCTTTAATTTTGTTACAAAAAGAGGAATTTGCGAAGGATATAAATCTAAAATTTCTTGGACTCAAGTTGAGACTGGTTCTGCTATTACTTGGAAATATCCTTCTTGTATACTAAAAGGAGATTCGTCAATTGGTGAATTTTATTCGATTGCTGTAACCAATAATCACCAAATGGCTGATACTGGTACCAAAATGATTCATCTAGGAAAAAACTCTAAGAGTACCATAATCTCTAAAGGTGTTTCGGCTGGTACAAGCCAAAACTCATACAGAGGATTAGTTCAGATTAATAAAAATGCAACTAACTCACGTAATTTTTCACAATGCGATTCATTACTAATGACTGACGAATGTGGAGCTCATACTTTTCCTTATATCGAATGTAACAACAGTAGTTCTAAAATAGAACACGAAGCAACAACATCTAAAATTGGTGAAGATCAATTATTTTATTGCAAGCAAAGGGGAATTAGCGAAGAAAAAGCCATTAGCTTAATTGTGAATGGATATGCTAAAGATGTTTTGAACAAACTTCCTATGGAATTTGCAGTAGAAGCTCAAAAGCTTCTTGAAATTTCACTTGAAGGTAGTGTTGGATAAACCAAATACCATTTTAAATTAATTACAAAGCCTTTCTTAAACAAGTAAGGCTTTTTTTTATGTAAAATATTTGAAATAAACTTTGACTTCATAAACATGATCTTTATAAGTCCCATAATTTATTTGGAGAATTTATTTCATAAATATATAATACCTATAAAAAAAGCCTCCCTATTTCTAGGGAGGCTTTTACATTTTAGTTAGTCTATTTGAGCTTATCTCTTAAGTTGGATATATCCTGTGTAAGGTTCGAAGTTGTTATCTCCTAAGTCAATAATGTAGAAGTACGTTCCTTCTGGTAACATTTTGTTATCCATCAGTCTATTTGCTCCATTATCAACATTTGAACTTC
>CALLII010000082.1 GCA_938009745.1 uncultured Flavobacteriales bacterium | reverse complement strand
TGTTCGTGTCCTTCTACCTCGGCAAAGGTAAGTCCGTCTGGTTTTAAAATTTTGTTGCCGTACAACTCCATTTTTTCACTCAAATATTTGTAGAAAATAAATCCTAAAATATAATCTCGAAAATCGTCTGCATCCATTTTACCTCTTAAGGTATTGGCAATATTCCAAAGTTGTTGTTTTAGTTGTTCGTTTTGGTCGGTCATTTAGTGTAAGCTGGTTTTATATTTAAAAACTAAAAATAAGAAACAAAAGAGTCAATCGGAAACAATTAAAGGATTGATTCTAAATTAAAAAAGGAAAAAGTGACTGAAAGTTTTGTGCATAAAAAAAGCTTTCCGATTTGGGAAAGCTTTTCTTTTTTTGTTGTCTCACTAGGGCTCGAACCTAGACTCTTCTGTACCAAAAACAGACGTGTTGCCAGTTACACCATGAGACAGTCTCGTTTTGAGATTGCAAATATAAAACTTTATAAAGTTATAGCAAACAATTAGAAATAATTTTATCCCTCAAATGTGAAAGACAATTGCCACATTCTTGTTCGCATGCTTTCTAAGGGCGAAGAATAAAAGGTTTTGTTGGGTACCAACACATCATTTATTCCCATATCTAACCTTAAATCTATTCCAAATTTAAAGTATTGCAAGTAAAAATCTACTCCACCTCCTACTGAATAAGCAATATTAGATCTCTTGATTTTTAGTACATCATCATAATCAAATTCTTCTTTCACATTTATGTTACTCGACCAATCTACTCCGTACTTCCCTCCCAATGTGGCATAAAAAGCTACATTGTTAATTCTATTCGTAACAAACTTAAGCTGCAAAGGAAATTCGGTATATACAGAACGTATTTCTTTGGTAAACACCTCTGTGGTATCTTTTATATAAAACAGGTAATCCATGTTTCTGTCCTGAAAAGAAAGCAAAATGGCCATTCTTAATTTTACGTTTTCATTAAACGAAACAGAACCCATAGGACCTACAGCAAATGAACCTACCGAAATTGGGTTAATTGCAATGAGCGAATCATTGAACGAATAATCGGGTTTGCGAGTAGGAACAAGCGAAGATTGAGTGTAGCCCAGCCAAAATCCCCAATGGTAAGCAGTTTTCTGGAAATCGGGAAGATTTAGTGGTTTATTGTGTTGTGCTTTTAATTCACTGCTTGCCAGCAGCAGAATCATTCCACAAAAAATTATTCCGTTCTTTATCATCTTCATTACTTTAATAAGCTTAACGCTTCCTTAATTCGTTTAATTGCCTCTATCAAATTTTCTTTGGAAGCAGCATACGATATTCTAATTGTTGTAGGCGTTCCAAAAGCATCACCAGTAACCAAAGATACTTTTCCTTGTTCCAATATAAACAAAGCCAAATCAGAGGCATTGTTTATCGTTTTACCTTCGTAAGATTTTCCGAAAAAAGCGCTCACATCAGGAAATACATAAAATGCACCTGTTGGATTGTTGCAAATAATACCCTCAATAGCATTAAGTCCTGCAACTACAATTTCTTTTCTTTCTTTAAACTCCGTCACCATATAATCAACCTTTGATGGTGATTGGCTTAGCGCTTCTATAGCTGCCATTTGCGACACAGTAGAAGTTCCTGAAGTAATTTGTCCTTGTGCTTTAATGCAAGCGTCTGCGAGCCATTGCGGAGCTGCAATGTAACCCAATCGCCAACCTGTCATTGCAAATCCTTTAGAAACACCATTTACAATTACTGTTTGTTCTTTTACTGAGTCAAACTGAGCAATGCTTTCGTGTTTTCCATCAAAGTTTATTAGCTCATAAATTTCATCACTAATGATTACAACTTCAGGGTGATCTTTAACGATATCAGCAATTTCGCTTAAGTTTTCTTTAGAAAAAACTGTTCCCGAAGGATTGCAAGGAGAACTAAATATGATCAATTTAGTTTTCTCGTTAATGGCTTTCTTAAGTTCTTCTGGGTTTACTTTATAATCAGAAGAAATATCCGATTGTAAAACCACAGGAACTCCTTGTGCTAGCTTTATTTGTTCGTAATAAGTTACCCAATAAGGAGCAAAAATAATTACTTCATCTCCTTCATCCAATACACTTAAAAATATATTGGCAAGTGATTGCTTGGCTCCTGTAGAAACCACAATTTGAGTTGGGTTGTAATCTAAGTTATTGTCTCTTTTAAATTTTGTGGAGATAGCCTCACGCAATTCCATAAATCCAGCAACTGGTGGATATTTGGTTATGTTATTAACTATAGCATTTATCCCTGCGTTTTTGATGTACTCAGGAGTATCAAAATCGGGTTCACCCAAACTTAAACTTATAATATCTACGCCTTGAGCTTTTAGCTCTCTACTTTTTTGAGCCATCTCTAAGGTAGCCGAAGGCTCCATAGATTGTATTCTTTGTGCTATGTGCATAGTTGTTTTATAAAAATTTTCTTTCGAGCAAGCTTTTAAACTGCTCAACTGCAGGAGTTTCTTGCTCCCAATTGTATTTAGTTTCCACCTCAGAGGCTAAGTAGTTTTTAGCTTCATCCATAGTGTGAAATGAATTTAATTTATCGATAGCTTCATCATAAGCTCCTTTCTCACCAGAAAATAGGTCGTTCATGAACAAGAATTTTTGGTTTAGCGCAATGGCTTTTCTCAAATCTTCTATTTTGCTATTTGTTAATTTTTCAGCAACAGATTCTGGTTGAGATCCTTCGGCATATTTTTCGTTAACCGATTCCCCTCCTACTTCCTGAATTTCATCCAGTAAGTTTCTTTGGTTTGGAGAAATATCTAACGTTTCTTCTTCAGTTAAATCGAAATTAAAAGCAAAAGAGCTTTCTTCTACTTTTTCTTCAATTATCTCCTTAATCTCTGCTTGTGACTGTTCTTTTTCAGAAGCTATTTCTTCTTTAATTTCCTGAACAATCTCTTGTTTCTCTAGCAATGCTTTGTATCTAATGATTGTTAGTCTTTCGTATACATCACGGCTATTTTCCAAAGCTTCGTTTAAGTCGGTTAAACTTAACTTTCCTTTTTCTAGCTTAGTTATTTTTTTGTTTAAGTCTTTGACTAATGTCTGCAAACTCAAATAATTATCTTGACTCATACTTAATAATTTCTCAGTTGTTTATCTTAATGCAAATGTTGTTGATCCTACCTTGGCTCCATCTGTGTAAATTTCTACTTTATAATCTCCTTCTGGAAGTGACTCCATAGCTTTTTCATAAAAAATACATAAGTCTACTGCTGTGTTTTGGTAATCTATAGTTCGAGAAATACTCATAGCAACTTCCTCTTCCCCAATCATTTGTTTTGAGCTTTTGGTATTAGTAAGCACGTTTCCTTCTGGAGATATTATTCTCATGTAAAAAGTCTTAGTTCCAGATTCTGCAATAGTATTACCCGCAATTTTAAAACAAGCTTTTACTTGGTCAGCTCTTTTAGCTCTTGTTGTTTCAGTATAACTTCCACTATTTCTTATTCTAACAGGAAGAGCATTTAATGCTAAAATTTGTAGTTTAGATCCTAAAGCAACCGTTTTAGTTAAATCTGCCGATTTTTCTTTGAACTGGTCCCTCTCCCCAGAAACTTGAGTAATGGTATTGTCCTTTACTTTCATTTCAGCTCTTAGTTCTTTAGTTAGAGTATTTAATGAATCAACTTTATACACGTAGTTTTTCATTACGTTTCTAAGAGTTTGCGCTTCTTTTTTCATTTTAAACAACTCTCTTGCAGTATATTTTCTTCTGTTTTCAGAATTTTCTAATTCCTTTAACATCAAAGTCACTTTTTGTTTTTGAATATCAATACTATCATTAAGAGCTTGGTTATTAGTAGATACAGAGTTGTAATCTTCTAATAAATTCTGTAATGAAACAGAAATATCATCTTCTAGCATATCTCCCATTCCATTTCCCTGGATTAAATCTTCCATTTTGGCAATGTCCTGTGCATAAATCTTGTTTTGCTTAGTTTGAGTGTTTAATTCGTATCCCAAAAAAGCTGCTACAAGAGCTAATATTATTAAGCCTGTAACTAAAAGTGGAGTTTTATTTTTCATAGAGAGTATTTTAGCTGTGTAAAAATATGTAAATTAAGAGGCATATTAGTATAAAACGAAAATTATTTTGTTGTGTTTAAAAATTTAATTCATCTTGGTTTTCCTAATAACTGTGTAGGTTGTAGCAATGCATTGGTACAAAATGAGAAATTTATTTGTTCCTCTTGTTTTTTCTTTTTGCCAAAAGGAGAGCTTAAGATTGATAAAACCTCCGAATCTTCCCAGATATTAGTAGATTCTCCTTACTTTTTTGGAGCCTCTCATCTATTTAACTTTGATAAAAACGGAAAAACACAACATCTATTACATGAACTGAAATATAAATCAAATACTAAGCTTGGTGTTTATCTGGGTGAACTTATAGGAAGCGACTTTCAACCCTTTCTTAAAGAAATTGACTATATCGTTCCAGTTCCTCTTCATCCAAAAAAATTATACCAAAGAGGGTATAACCAAAGTGAAATCCTTGCAAATGGAATATCTAACATCATATTGAAACCAGTAAATACTGATAATTTAACCCGAATAAAAAATACAGAGACTCAAACCAAGAAAAGTAAGAAAGCTAGGATTGAAAATGTAAAAAGTGCTTTTTCTATTATGGACACAACCATTTTCGAGAACAAAAACATCTTATTGATTGATGATGTAATGACTACAGGCTCTACGTTAGTAGAATGCATGAGAGAGATTGGAAAAAGTAAAGGAGTACAAATTAAAGTGTTGGCTTTGGCAAGAGCCATTGTTTAAATTTCGAACAATTCATCAAAATCTAAAGAGTTTTCTTCTCCATGTTTTTCTACATAGTCTTCCAGAACAATGTAAGTTCTTTTAACTCCATAAATACGAGAAAATAGCACTTCAAATTTCACTGCTTCGCTTACAACCATTAGTATTTCTACATAATCACTATGCTTAGAAGATTGTAAACTATTTTCGCAATGAGGACAGAAAAAATCTACTTTTTCTCCTTTTTTAAAATCATGAGTATAATCGTAATGAAAATTATATTTACCAATTCCTGGATCTAAAAATATAGACAGCATCTTTTCCTCAGAGTTCTTAGTTAAAAATTCTATTCCCTCTTTTGCATGAAGATTTTCACTACAACTAGGGCAGTGATACTCATAATGTTCTATTTCTTCTAGTATTCCCATATTTCCTTATTAAAATAGGATTTATTTTTTGATTGACCAAATACATTCTAAATCTTAATAAAAAATACTTTATCTTTGATGCATAGATAAGTTCTTTCAAACCTACTGACCCATACTAACCGTTATATAAACTTAACATTTATAATATTGGAGACGAACTTCGAATAATGATGGCGGGCCTCAACCGATTTATCGGTTTGCTTTATTGCAATACAGAGGATTACAGAACTATTTGGGAATCTTCAACCATTTCTCTAGAAGTTTATAAAACTTCTGTATGGGTCTTTTTTATTTTCTTTTGAACCTTTTTTTAAAACAGGTGTACAGACAAGAAAATAAAAACAACACACCATGAAAAACTTTCTTTTTACCTTTTTAGGTCTTTTCTTATTAATGCCTTCTGCCGAAGCAAATAACGACAAAGACGTTAACTCTAAAATCAAAAACGTAACTATATATCTTAATGGAGCTCAAGTATCCAGAAAAGGAAAAGTTGTACTAAAAAAAGGAGTAAACACTCTTTATTTTAATGATGTTTCTCCTTATGTGAATCAAAAAACCATACAAGTACAAGGTCTTGGAGATTATATTATTTTGGATTCTAAAAAAGGAGTTAGATATCCTAAACCAGAAGAAAACAAAGCAATTCCAAATAAAATAACGCAAAGAATTGCTAAAATGAGAGATTCTGTTCAAGATTTAGATTTTGAAAACAGAAGTATTTCAGTTAAAATTCAAAACTTAGGCACTGAGAAGAATCTATTACTAAAAAACAATGTATTTAATAAAGATACTTTGCCTACTGTGAAAGCTTCATTGTCCTATTTAAGACAACAATTAAGCGATTTAAATGAGTTGGACCAACAATACAGAAGAAGACAAACCGAAATTAGTGAATTGAGAACTGTAATTAATAAGCGAGTTGCTGATCTTAATAATTACAACAGAAACAATGTAAAACCTAAAGAAAGCCCAATAAATCAGATAATTGTAACGGTACAGGCTAAGCGTGAAATGACAGGAAGTATGACAGTAACATACTTTGTATCGAACGCAAGTTGGTCGCCAAGTTACGACATACGAGTAAAAGACATTAACACTCCTGTGGATTTAACAATGAAAGCTACAGTGTACCAAAACACTGGTGAAGATTGGGAAAATGTGAAATTAACACTATCTACTAACAACCCTTACAAAAACAAAATAAAACCTGAGCTTAGCACTTGGTACATAAATTATTACAATCCTAATATTGGTTATTATCAAGATGCTAAAAAAACTACAACAAGATTAGATGAAGTCTCATTAAGCTCAGTTAGAGTGGCAAATGCTGATATGGCAACTGAAAGTTTGAGTACTAATAATTACTATAAAGATCAAGAAAAATTACCTTCTGCAGTTCGTTCCACTAAATACACGGTTAAAAGCCAAACAATGGCAAATGTGGAATATAAAATCGATTTAAATTACTCGATAAAAGCAGATAACCAAGCTCATTTAGTTGCTGTAAACCAACTATCTATAAAAGCAAACTACAACCACTACTTAGTACCTAAGTATGACAAAGAATCTTATTTAGTTGCTGAATTAGTAGATTGGGAAGATTTAGATTTATTGCCTTCTAAAGCAAACTTGTACTATGGAGGAAGTTATATTGGAGAAACTAGAATTAACCCTACTGCTAACGATACTTTATACATTTCTTTAGGAAACGACAGAAACGTAAGGATTAAAAGAACGAAAGATGCTGAAAAATCAAGAGATAAAGTATTTTCGAACAGAAAAACGACAACTGTTTCTTACGATTTAATAGTGAAAAACATGAGTACAAAAAGGTATAATATTATTGTGGAAGATCATATCCCAGTATCTCAAGACAAAACGATTGTGGTGAGTGTAGAGAATAAATCACGAGCTAAACTAGATGAAAAAACCGGGATGATGGTTTGGGAGTTTACACTGAATTCTAAACAAACCAAAGAACTAAACTATACCTACAAAGTAGAATATGACAACAACAAACCTTTGGATTTGAGTAAGTTGTAAGCCAACCTATGACTGAAATTTTAAACACCAAACTCTTTTTCAAATATTAGAGATTTGGTGTTTTTTTATTGATATTTGTGGGAAAGATCAATTAAAAATGGAAAACCTAATTATCACACGAATTTCTCAACATGTAAATAGAGCAAGAAAAATTCATATTTACCTTGATGATGAAAAAATTGAGAGTATTAAAAATGGTGAAACCAAAAAGTTAAATTTAGAGGTTGGAACTCATAAGATTTATGCCAAAATTGACTGGTGTAAAACAGTTCCTCTAGAATTAAGCATTAATGAAACTACTACATTTGCTCTAGAAATTGGTTCTGATTTGAATCCGTTTAATCCTTTAGCAATATTAAATGCTACATTTATTAATACTTCTAAATTCATTTATTTAAGAGAAATAGAGTCATGATTGTTTTTCCAAATGCTAAAATAAATCTAGGGCTCTCAGTCCTTAACAAACGTAAAGACGGCTACCACA
The DNA here is from genome assembly GCA_938009745.1 of uncultured Flavobacteriales bacterium. Taxonomy (GTDB): domain Bacteria; phylum Bacteroidota; class Bacteroidia; order Flavobacteriales_D; family CAJJDF01; genus CAJJDF01. The sequence goes on along the minus strand of CALLII010000082.1, from coordinate 1,174 downwards.
ACCTGGAAAGTATCTTTTTAACTGTTCCTATTTTTGATTCTTTGGAGTTTATTGAATCAGATAAACTAAGCTTTGAAAGTTCGATAAAAATAGATGATGAAAAATCGAATTCTATATTACAAGCTTACCAGTTAATTAAAGAAATAAAAGACATTCCACCAGTTTCTATTTACGTTCACAAGAATATTCCTATTGGTGCTGGTCTTGGCGGAGGTTCTGCAGATGGTGCTTTTATGCTTACGGGATTGAATGATTATTTTAATCTAGACTTATCAATTGAACTACTAGAAAAACTAGCTTTAAAAATTGGTAGTGATTGCCCATTTTTTATTCAAAATAAACCGAAGTTAGTTCATGGAACTGGAGATGTTTTAACTAACATAACTATTTCATTATCTGGTTATTATTTGGCTATTATCAATCCTAAGATTCACGTAAGTACACAAATGGCTTTCTCTAATTTAAAATTAAAAGAAAACCGTAATTCTGAGTTAGAAAACATAGTTAACTCCTCTCCTATTTCGGATTGGAAAAATAAGATTTTTAATGATTTTGAACCTTCTATTTTTAAGCAATTCCCTGCTATCGAAAGTCTAAAAAATCAATGTTATGATCTTGGAGCAATCTATGCTTCTATGAGCGGAACTGGATCAACAGTTTATGGGATTTTTGAGAAGGAAATAGATTTAAGTTCGTTTAACTCAGATTATTTCGTTCAAGGTTTTCAGCTATAATTACTTTATTTACTGTAAAATGACCCTCAATTTATTGGGAGATAACTAGGAATAGCCTACTTTTGCACCCTATGAGTCAATTACAGGAAGAAATAAAAAAGCGAAGAACCTTTGCTATTATCAGTCACCCAGATGCAGGAAAAACAACTCTTACCGAGAAGTTGTTGCTTTTTGGTGGAGCAATTCAAACTGCTGGAGCTGTAAAATCTAACAAGATTACCAAAACTGCTACTTCCGATTTTATGGAAATTGAGAAGCAAAGAGGGATTTCGGTTGCTACATCTGTAATGGGATTTAATTACAAAGGACTTAAAATAAACCTCTTGGATACTCCTGGTCACAAGGATTTTGCCGAAGATACATTTAGAACTCTTACTGCTGTAGATTCAGTAATACTAATAATTGACTGTGTAAATGGAGTTGAGCCACAAACCGAAAGG
>CALLII010000081.1 GCA_938009745.1 uncultured Flavobacteriales bacterium | reverse complement strand
AGATAGCTTAGGAACAGTAACAGTAATTTACGGACCAAAACATGGAGATACTATAATTGACCCAATAACAGGAGCGATAACTTACCAAGCCGATTCTAACTATGTAGGAGTTGATACTATAACTGTGGTAATTTGTGATGGAGTAACACCATTCTGTGATACTACGTTAGTACCAATAACTATCGTACCAGTTAGAGATACAGTTATCGATACAATTCCAGAAGGAGGATCTATTACATTATGTCCACCATCAATTACTCAAGTAGATGTATTGGATACTATCACAGTAACTTGTGGTCCAAATAGTGGAAGTGCAATACCAGATGCATCAGGATGTATAACATATACACCAGCACCAGGTTTCGCAGGAAACGATACAGTATGTTTCGTTGTATGTGATACAAATGGAGTATGTGATACATCAGTACTAATTGTAACAATTGAGCCAGTAACAGATACAGTACCAGTTATTACATTAGAAGATGTACCAGTAAGTGTTGGTCAACCAATCTTAAGTGGAGTAACACCAGTTACATCAGTAACACCTATAGGAGGGCCAATACATGGAACAATCACTATTGATTCAGTAGGAGGATTACCAACAGGAACAATAAGGTACACACCAGATACTAACTATGTTGGATATGATACAGTTACTATAGTAACTTGTGATGCAACACCAATCTGTGATACAACAGTATTAGTAATAACAGTACTACCAGTAATGGATACAGTGCCAATGACAATTGACGAAGACAGTGCGTTTGTGATTTCACCAAGAACAGATTCATTGACAGATGTAGATAGCTTAGGAACAGTAACAGTAATTTACGGACCAAAACATGGAGATACTATAATTGACCCAATAACAGGAGCGATAACTTACCAAGCAGATTCTAACTATGTAGGAGTTGATACCATAACAGTAGTAATCTGTGATGGCGTAACGCCATTCTGTGATACTACATTAGTGCCAATAACAATTGTACCAGTTAGAGATACTCTTACTGTTGAAGTTGACAAGGGTGATTCTATTACTTTCTGTCCACCAACTATAACACGTGTAGATAGTCTAGCTTCAATGGATTCTTTATGCCCTTCTACAAATGGTTCGTTTGTTTTCGATACCACTTCAGGATGTGTAACATATGTACCGAATCCAACATTTACAGGTTTAGATACAGTTTGTTTTGTAATCTGTGATGTGAATGGTGTATGTGATACAACAACATTAATTGTTGAAGTGTTACTAGATATAGATACTATTCCAGTTATTATTAATGAGGACAGTACTTTAACATTATGTCCACCAGTAACAACAAGAAGACCAAACGTAGATACGGCTTACAAAATTTGTGATCCAAATCATGGGAGATCAACAGTAGATTCTATTACGGGATGTATTACTTACAAACCTGACTCTAACTATGTAGGATTAGATACAATTTGTATCGTGACTATTGATTCTAATGGAAAAGCAGATACTACGATCATTACAATAACAGTTGTACCAGTTCATGATACAGTTATTTTGACTGTACTTGAAGATAGTAGTTTAGTATTATGTCCAGGAACAGATTCTACTACAAGAGTAGATGTGTTTGGAACTTCAGTTGTAAGTTGTGGTCCTATCTTTGGAACAATTCCAAATATAGATCCGATAACTGGTTGTGTTACTTATAAGCCACTTCCAAACTTTGTTGGAGTTGATACATTATGTATCATAACAACAGATATAAATGGAGTTAGCGATACAAACACTTATATAATTAATGTATTGCCAGTGAGAGATACTCTTTATGATACTCTCCCTTCAGACACAATTACGATTTGTATGCCAACTACTACACTAGTATCAAGCCTTGGAGGGATTACACTAGAATGTCCACCAACATTTGCAGATACTGCTTATGTTGATACTAATGGATGTATCATCTATGTAAGAGATTCTTCTTATGCAGGAAACGATACAACATGTATAGTAATATGTGATACGGCAGGAGTATGTGATACAACAACTATTATCTTCACAATACCGAGAATATTCACACCATTTAATGTGGCTGATGACTCAATATGTGAAGGTAACTGTGTGACTCTAATAGGAGATACGACTCAACCAAATGTGATTTATAACGTTCACAGTCCGGTTGGAACAATAATAGGAAGGTTACCACTAGTGGTTTGCCCAACAACAGATTCAATCTTCTACATAGAAGCATTTGATTCTATAACAGGGGTGCAATCTATATGGGATACTGCAACTATTTATGTAACTCCATTCTTGAGTCCAGGTATTAGTGATACTATTTCACTATGTACTACAGGAACAATAGTTAACTTGTTTGATAGCTTAGGAGGAAATCCAGATACAACAGGAACATGGACTGATCCATTAACTAATCCATTTGGAACTAGTTTCCCAGGATCGTTTAACCCATTAGTTGATACGTTTGGAATTTATACTTACACTATTGTAAATCCAGTATGTCCTGATACAAGTGCTACAGTAACGATTAATTCTTACATGCCAGATTCTCCTGGATTAGGAGATAGTATTAGAATATGTCAAAATAGTGGATTGAATGATTTATTCAATAGTTTACTTGGAGCTCCAGCTACAACTGGTGTATGGTCAGGACCATCTCCAACGACTAACGGTAACTTAGGAACTATAGATGCTTTAACAGCATTAAATGGGAACTATGCTTATACTGTGTCTACGTTTGGATGTGCTGATGACAGTGCAGTTATTAACTTAGCAATTGATACTATTGAAAATGACAGTATCTATATGTTACAGTCTACTTTATGTAAAGGTCTAGAGTCTGCACAAGTATTTGTTGCAGGTGCACCAGGAGGAACATTTGCTCTTCCAACTGCATTACCAGGTGATAACATTACTATTGATCCTAATACAGGTTTACTATCATTCTCAAACAGAGTTCCGTTTAGAACTAACAGTGGTACTTATACTGTTACTTATACTACAGCAGGGCCATGTCCAGAGACTGATTCATTAGATATTAATATCACAACATATGGTGATGGATGTCAAGTAGAAATACCTCAGTTTATCTCGCCAAATGCGGATGGAGTAAATGATGTGTTAATCATACCAGGAGTTGAAGAATTCCCAGATAACGTTCTTAAGATTTATAATAGATGGGGTAACCTTGTTTATGAAGCTAAAGGATATATGAATACTTGGGATGGAACAACTAATGTAAATACAGGTGTGAATAGAGTAGTTGGTGGAAGCGATATGCTACCAGTAGGAACTTATTTCTACATCTTTGAATCAAATGACGATAGATACCAACCGTTTACAGGATATGTTTATATCAAAAAATAAGAAAGACTCTTAAACTAACCAAAAGCCACTCCGAAATAAGGAGTGGCTTTTTTTATGGGCTTTATTAGCAGACTTGCTTGATAGTTACTACCTATTTTTATACATTAGACAACTGAACAATTAAAAGAAACAATATGATCAAAGCAGAAATTTCATCTAAGGAATCTATAGAATTAGAAGATAAATATGGAGCACATAATTATCACCCACTTCCAGTAGTTTTAGAAAGAGGAGAAGGAGTTTATGTATGGGATGCAGAAGGGAAAAAATACTTTGATTTTTTGTCAGCTTACTCAGCAGTTAATCAAGGTCATTGTCACCCAAAGATTACTCAAGTATTAATTGAACAAGCACAAAAATTAACCCTTACATCAAGAGCTTTTTATAATACAGCACTAGGAAAATATTCTAAATTCATGACTGAGTACTTTGGTTATGATAAAGTGCTACCAATGAATACTGGTGCAGAAGCAGTAGAAACTGCAATAAAATTAGCGAGAAAGTGGGCTTATACACATAAAAATATTCCAGAGAACCAGGCGAACATAATTGTATGTGAACAAAATTTTCATGGAAGAACAACTACGATTGTATCTTTTTCAAGTGATCCAGACTCCTACAAAGGATTTGGGCCATTTACTCCAGGATTTATAAGAATACCTTACAATGATTCAGAGGCTTTGAGAAAAGCTTTTAAAGAGAACAATAATGTAATTGGTTTCATGGTTGAACCTATTCAAGGAGAAGCAGGAGTTGTTGTTCCAGAAGAAAGCTACTTGAGCGACTGTTTTGATATCTGTAAAGAGAACGAAGCATTATTTATAGCTGATGAAGTACAAACAGGGATTGCAAGAACTGGAAGACTTTTGGCTACTTGTGGGAATTGTACTTGTGAGGCATTTTGTGAAGACAAAAAACAAACTAGAGCTGACATCTTGATTCTTGGAAAAGCATTGTCTGGAGGAGCACTTCCAGTATCAGCAGTTTTAGCTGATGATGAAGTTATGCTTTCTATTAAGCCAGGAGAACATGGTTCTACTTATGGAGGTAATCCATTAGCTTGTGAAGTTGCAATTGCAGCTTTAGAAGTTGTAAAGGACGAGAAGCTATCAGAAAGAGCTTTTTACCTTGGAGAAGTTTTTAGAAGGGAAATGAATGCCTTTATCCAAGAAAATAATTTAGTAACTTTAGTTAGAGGTAAGGGATTGTTAAATGCGATTGTTATTAATGATACTGAAACAAGCAAAACAGCTTGGAATATTTGTATGAAATTGAGAGACAATGGATTGCTTGCAAAACCAACTCATGGAAACATCATTAGATTTGCACCACCATTGGTAATTACTGAGGAAGAATTGATAGAGTGTATTTCAATAATCAAGAAAACAATATCAGAATTTTAAAATAACCCTAAGTTTTTTTTTATAAAAGGAAAAAATGTGTAGTTTTGCATCCGTTCAAAGACAAAAAAAGCGAAAGTAGCTCAGTGATAGAGCATCACCTTGCCAAGGTGGGGGTCGCGGGTTTGAATCCCGTCTTTCGCTCGTAACATATTTAAAATGCCAAACCACAAATCTCACAGTCCGTGAGAATAAATTTGTGAACTAACGGATAAAACCGTTAGTGATGCTCGAGTGGTGGAATTGGTAGACACGCAAGACTTAAAATCTTGTGTCCCCTGGGACGTACGGGTTCAAGTCCCGTCTCGAGTACAATTAAAAAGGCCTCTAATTATTTAATTAGAGGCCTTTTTTGGTTTAAACTTTATAATAAGATTCTTTTTATCAAATTAAAACAAGAATTTTTATTTTGTAATTGCGTTTAAATTATTATTCCAGTTCATTGCTTCATTGTTAAAAGAAAAAGTAGGATTAGAACTCTTACTAAATAATTCTACCACAATATAAGAGAACCAGATACTCATTAGTACATAAGGGATTTCTAATGAATCTTTAATTCCCAATTTTGAATCATCAACATGAACCCATTTTGTTAATTCTTGTTCTTTAATTTTATTCATTATTTCTTTGCTTCCATAATGTTTCTTTAGTCTAATAAATATTTCAACATCAAATAACCACTTCGACATAAATTCTTTGTTGTAAGCAATAGGAACTATACTTTTTCTAAACACTTTTGCTCCACATTGCGTATCGTGAATGGGTAATCCAAGAATTAGGTGAATTAACGATTTAATAATTCTTGAGAAAAATTTCCTGAAGATGTTTCTTTCAATTTTATCATTATCATTCCCTCTTGACCCATAAACAAAAGTTAAATTGTCATTATTGGATAAAGTTGCAACCAATTTTTCAAAATCCTCAAAGTCAGTAGATAAATCGGCATCAATAAATCCTATGAACTCAATATCATTTCTATTATATAGATATCTTGAACCTGCTCTAACTGCCGAGGCTTTTCCTCCATTTTTTTTCATATCAATCACTGATACATTTTCAGGATTTTGTTCTTTTATTTCATTTAAAACCTCAAGAGTGTTATCTTTACTTCCATCATTAACAAAGCAAATGTGATAGTCTTCTTTTGAGTTAATAAAGTCAACAAAAGCGTTAACATTTAATCTTTTTTCTTCGTTATAGCATGGTATTATTATTCCAGTTTTCATAATTTCTTGTTTTAATTATGATCAAATGTATCTCCAGAACACTCCTGTTTTGGTTGTTTTTCGATAGAAGCGGATTAAGTGTAGATGAATGAAAACAATGTTTCGATAAGTACTTTTCTGATAATTCTAAATTTGTAATATCTTTAGGAAAATCAATGGATTACAATTAAGATGAAAGGAGTTTCTAATAAATACTTAGTAAGTGCAATACTTATAGGATTGGTATTTCATGGAACCACTATATTCTATACTTTAGAGGCTACCTATGATGCCTTAATTCATCTTTTTTTTGCAGAACATTACGCAAGTAGCTGGTTTGAACCTTGGAGTTATAAATGGTATACCGGATTTACTGTAATGAGTTATCCTCCATTAGTACATCAATCTATTGGAGCACTTTCTCTTATCGGAGGACTTAAATTTGGATTATTTACAGTTGCTTTGATAAGTGTAGTGCTATTTATTACAGGTGTTTACAGGTTTTCATTGTTACTTTCAGGAAATAAAAAAGTGGCGGGATATGCAAGTTTAATTGCCGTTTTCTCTTCTTCTTTTATCGAGACTCTTCATATTTTTGGTCAGTTACCAAGTATTATAGGTATTTCGGTATTGCTTCACTCTTTACCAGAAATCTATCAATGGATAAAAACTGGAAGGAGGAGATACCTAGTAACTTCACTTTCTTTAATTGCAGTAACAGTATGCTCTCATCATGTAACTCCCATATTTGGGATGGTATTCTTTATTTTTCCTCAAATAGGAATGGTGCTAATGGACCAATCCAGAGAAAAAACAAATTCCACCAAGGAAATCACTTTTAAGATATTTCTTCAATCCTTTCTTTTTTCTTTTAAACGGATTGTTGTTTTTGGATTTTCTTCCCTAGCATTAATAATTCTGTGTATTCTTCCTTATTGGATAAACTCGAAAAATAATCCAATTACTCAGGTGCCTATTCCTCATGGGTCTCGAGATAGTTTTATTGAAGTTACTTCTTCCGGATTGGTCTTTTTTTTAATTCCATGGGGGATTATGCTATTAGTTCTTCCTTATATATTTTACCGTTTTTATAGCAAGCGTTTTTTGTTTTTTGGGCTTTCAATCACTTTACTAACCATACTTGGTACTGGAGGAACTACCTTTCTTCCACGAGCTATATTGGGAGATACTGCATTTGATATATTAACTCTCGATAGGTTTACTCTTTGGGCGTCTATTATGTCTTTGCCAATTTTTGGTGAGTTGGTCTATCGATTCGTAGAAACTGATTTAAAAAAGCTGATACAAAGAAAATACGGAGCTATCTTCCATAGGTTATTAGGTGGGTTTTTATTGTCTACTTTTTTATTTGTAAGTGTATTTACTATCAGTTTAGGACTGTTTCGTCCGTCACAGCCACAAACAATTAAAATGTTACCCATTGTTAATTTTCTTAATCAAGATCAACATGATCAATGGAGGTATTTAACTCTTGGGTTTGGCGATCAAATGGCTTGGCTCTCGGCACAAACTAAAGCTCTTACTGTAGATGGTAATTACCATTCTGCAAGGAGAATTCCCGAACTTACTTCAAGAGCTGTAGAAAGGCTTGAAAACTCAAAATTTAAAGGAATTGAAGGACTTGGTTCGCTTCAGCAGTTCCTTACAGTTCCAGAAAAATATAATTTGAAGTATATATTTTCTAACGATAAGTTTTATGACCCTGTCTTATATTTTTGTGGCTGGCAGAGACTAAAGCAATTAGAAAATGGAATAATGATATGGGAAAAACTAAATGTTCCCCCTTTATCAGCAATTCTTCCAAAAGAGGATGTGCCCACTTACCAAAAAATAATGTGGGGAATTATACCATTTACTACATTGTTACTAGCTCTTTTATTTACCATTCAATTTTCATTAATACGAATTCTGAGAAAAAAGGAAACACCTCCTACCTCTTATTTATTAATAAATTATGGGTACGATAAATTCCCGTTAACTGTAGCTAGAATTGTTCAAATTTGGGGAGTTATTATTAGCCTAGTATTTATAATCGGTTGCTACAATTTATATAGCGTAACCAATACCCAAGATATTCCCGAAGTAGTGGTAAAGGATTATTACAATGCGTTAGATTTTAAGGAATTTGAAAAGGCACATACTTTAATTAATCCAAATAAAGACATTAGTATAGCCCAGTATATGCTAGAGGTAGCTGTAAATGATGGCTTGCTTAGTTCTTATGCAAAGTTAGATTCTATCTCTACAGAAATCATCTCAATTAATGAGAAGCACGCATCTATTAAGGCATACACCAGTTGGGTAACACCTCTGGAGAAAATAGACAAAGTATATTATTTGGAATTAATAAAAACGAAAGGTAAATGGTATATAGATCCTGCAAAGAGTAACAATAAAATTGCACCAGATCAATTGTATTCACAAAACTTAACTAAGTATTACAATCACGGAAGAAGAAAAATAACAACCGAACAAACCTACCATGAGGACATTCTGAAATCTCCAGATTTATTGGTTCTTTCTGCCACTTTAGTGAAGCAAGGTAATCAATACTCGGTAGTGGGTGAGGTACAGAATATAGATAATTTCCCGGCTGATGTTATTGTTACGGCTACTTTGTATAGCGAGAATAATAAGCAATTGGCAAAGTTTAACTCAAAGCACTCCATGAAGCATAAGCTAATGCCTAAGGAAGTAACCAGTTTTAAGGTTGATTTTGAAAGTGTAGCTTGGATGGATTTGAAAAGTAAAAATACCTATAAGTTTAATCCAGATGAATTTACTCCCATTAACTTAACCGAACTACCTGTGAGTTTTAATCTACATTGCTCAAGTAATGTTTCGGGCCTTGAGTTTTACTCTAATGTAGAGTTAAGTAACCTGGAAGTAACAGATAAGATACTTAAAGGAAGTTTATTTAATTCTGGTACTCAAGAAGTAACAGTGAGTCAGGTATTAATTTCTTATTACAATCAAAATAAAGAACTTATTTGGGTTGATCATCAATTTATTAAAGAGGGAATAAGACAACAGAAAAATCAATTATTTGAGTATCCGCTTAAGGATATTTCTACAATAGAAAAACTATTAAGTAGTACAGAAAACTGCTTGGTAAATGGAATAAAAAACTCAGTAGTTTTAGGGAAGTATTTCCCTAATAAGTCCTACAATAAAGAAACAGTTGGTTTGCAATTAATTCCTATGAACGGAGGATTTGTTAAATTTGAATTTAATAATTTTATAGGAAATCCAAATTGAAAAATTTCGCACTTACATATCTAGTTTTGGCAGTGGCTATTTTGTTTTCTTTTGGAGAATCAATAGAGGCTGGGAAAGGAATTGACGTAAAACTTGAATCAAACAAGTTAAGTAGTTATCAAGTTGGTCAAGAGGTGGTTTTAACTTTTAGCTCTGAGGGTGATGCTGATTTAGCTCTTTTCTACTCCAATAGTTATGGTAGTTCATTACTCTCATCAACTAAAAATGGGAATACAGTTTCGTTCAAATTTCCCAAGTTTGTATCTGATAAGATTGGAACTATAGTTTGGAAATTAATTAACCAAGACAAAATAATTGAGCAAGGTCAAATTCAAATGAAACCCTCCAAGCAAGTGGTAGGAATTGAAACTTATTTAGGCCCTATATTTATGCAAGCTGGACAAAGTGAATATGGACACTTAGTTTCCATCCCTACGGATTCAATGGATAATCCAGTAGAAACAAATACCGAAGTTCTTGTTAACCAACAGTTCTATAGCTCAAATGTGAGTTCATCTGTTTTCACTTCGCATTTAATGTCTTTTGAAATTATTCCCACAAAAACTCAATCGGGAAGAATAAGTATAAATGCCATTAGTGAACAAATCAGTTCGAAAGAATTAACCACAGAGGTTAATGCAACCAATCCTGAAGATTATGAGATAAAGGCTAAAACAAATCATCCTTATGCTGATGGAAATCAGTTAGCTACGTTATCTACTTCGGTAATAAAGGATAAATACGGAAATGTAGTGGTGGATGGTACTTTTGTTAAATTCCTCATAGTGAATAAAAATAATTCTCAATTGTTTGCGAATGGAACTACCATTAATGGAGTAGCCACAGCCAAAATTAATCATCCAAATGAAGCTGATACTTGGAAGGTATCCTCTTACATTCATGGGATGGCAAAGTCTTCGGAGATTCAAGTTCAGTTTTTAGCAGCAATAAAGGAATATGAAGTTTCTTTCTCTGATTCTAACAAAAACATTAAAATTGGACCCATAAAAAGTTATATGAATCAGTTAATTCCTGATGGATTAAATGTGCAACTTAGAGTGATTAAGGGAGGGGAAATTATTTATAAAACAGCTCAACCCACCTCAGATGGAATTGTGAATTTTGTTTTGAAAAGTAGTTTAATAAATAAAGGAAGTTATGAAATAGAGGTAGAGTTGGCAGGAATTACTAAGAGTTATAAAAATATAGACTTGTAATGGGAATGAATAACAACATACTGCGAGTTTTAGTCATATTGGTATTTCTACTGATTAACCTACTTGTTATTTTTGGAATCTCGTCCTTAATCTCCTACTTGAATACGGGAGCAGATAGAAGTAAAATGCTCCATACCGAAATTCAAAAAGAAGATCAATACCTGCCTAAGGTAACTTGGTCTGCACTTAATAATAAAGGCAAAAAAATAAACGAACAGACTCTTTTGGATATAGAGAATAATTATTTGGATGCTTGGTTTATTAAAAATGTTGCTTTTAAGTCCAATCTAATTTATGGAATAGACGATTATTTTACGGAGAGTGCAAGAGAAAATCTATACAATCAATTAGCCTTTAATCAAGAAGAAAAAGTAAGTATTGAAGGAACTTCCTTGGAACATAACCTCACGGTAGAGTTTTTTAGCGAAGACGGACAGCTTGTAGCATTAACCGACAGTAATGTGATAGAATACAAACAGGTATTCAAAAATGAAAAACTAATTACTGAGGTTCATGAAGTTTCCACCTATCAGTTGATACTGTTATTGGAAGATGGTTTTTGGAGAATTCGTCATATGGTGAGAACTCATTCGCAAGAACTTAAAAAAGCGGAGTCACTTGCTGAGGTTAACAAAGTAGATAGCATAAAAGGAATTAATTATTACCCACGATTATCTCCTTGGGATACGTTTAATGAGAGTTTTGATTCTGATACGATTTCTGCCGATTTCAAATTAATTAAAGAAGCAGGACTAAATACGGTTAGAGTTTTTGTTCAGTATGAAGACTTTGGTAAAGCAAAAGTATTACCTGAAAAATTAGCAAAGCTCAAGAAATTATTGGATTTGGCAGAAGAAAATGAGCTTAAGGTTTTAGTTACTCTCTTTGATTTTTATGGAGATTATTCCATCCTAGACTGGACTCTTAATCAAACACATGCTGAGAAGATAGTATCTGCTTTAAAAGAGCATAATGCGCTTTTGGGATGGGATATTAAAAATGAACCAGACTTGGATTTCGAATCAAGAAAAAAAGCTAATGTAGTTCCCTGGCTTACTAATATGATTCGCTTTGTAAAAAGTATCGATTCCTTACATCCAGTAACCATTGGTTGGTCCAATATTGAAAGTGCAACTGAATTGGCAGATGAGGTTGATTTTGTATCGTTTCATTATTACCTAGAACTGGAAGATTTAGGCAACCTTTATTCTAAACTTAAAAAAGAGGTAGCAACAAAATCTATAGTTTTAACTGAATTTGGTACATCCTCATACAGTGGACTTTGGAATTTTTATAGTAACTCGGAGGAAGATCAGGCTCAGTTTCATAAAGAGTTTCAAACTGTATTGAAACAGAACAGGATACCTTTTATGTCTTGGACTTTGTACGATTTTAACGAAGTTCCAAAGAGCGTAACGGGAAGTTTACCTTGGAGGCGAAACCCACAAAAGCAATATGGTTTTGTGGATAGGAATGGTCTTAAAAAAGCCTCATTTAAGTTTATTTCAAGCCCTTGAAAAAGCTGAGCTTTTTGCTTTTTTACTATGTAAGATTTCATTGAATTTACCAACATACATTGATACAATTTTATCCATTGGGTAAGCTGTAGCAGCTTGGTAATTAACTTTGCCTAATTCTTTTCTGTAATCCTCATCCATTAATATTTTTCCAATAGCTGTTGCTAAATCAATGGTGCTCTCAGGATTAAACAGTTCTCCTCTGTATCCTTCATCTTTAATAAGAGTTGACAAATCACCTAAATCAGGTAAAACAACCGCTTTTCCGTAACTTCCTGCTTGGTGAAGTACACCCGAACTACCAGTTGTTGAGGTATATGGAAATACCACCACAGCACTTTCTTCAAATAAAGTAGCTACATCTTCTTCCTTCACGTATCCTGTATAAGTTACATTAGGTATGTGGCTATATTTTTCTTTCACACTGTCTAGGTAACCTGCAACATTTGGGTTGTCGGTACCAGCAATTGTAAGGTCAATGTCTATTTTTTTATTTTTTCTAATGATGTCAACTGCCTCAATTAATGCTTCTACCTTTTTGTAGGTTCCAAATTTGCCAAAAGTCATCACCTTAAGCGGACCTTCAGGCACTGAGTAATCACTTTCTGTTGGTATTTCAAATGTTCCATGAGGAATCATTACTACGTTATTTACTTTGTATTTATCTTCCAAAGTTGTTACATATTTGTCCATAGTTACAGCCACTACATCAGATTTCAATACTAATCTTGTAAGCATACTACCAACAAAATTGTAGAATTTTTGAAGTAATTTGTTAGAGGTAAATCCAGCATTTTCAAGATCTACTTGCTCCAGTATGTTATGAAGTAGAGAAATAGTTGCTATTCCTTTTAGTTTACAGATATATGGAAGCATTAATCCCATTGCTGCAGGAATTTTTTTGTCTCCAAATTTCATGAATTGTAAATTGAATAAAATGGAATCAGGTTTTGTAGAGTTTACTGCTTTTAATACTCTAGGAATATTTAAATAGCTATTGAAATCCCAACATTCTTTCACTGTTATTTTACACCCATCCTCCTCAAATACTAATTCTTTTTCACCTTCTGTTTTATCTACTAATAAAATTAACTCTGTTAATTCCATGTTCTTTTTAAAATGTTGAACCAAGTGGTACCCGTATTCATTCAATGTTACTTTACTTGGTGGATATGCTGTTACTATTGCTAATTTCATAATACTTGTTTTTTGTTTTGTTATACAAATTTGCATTAAATCATATTGGATTTAGCTTTTTCATAGATGAACTGCAAATTAGTGTAGACGAATGGTTTTGTTAATCTGTTAAAGTGTTTTGTAGTTTGTTGTTTCTGATGAAGTAACCAACTTGTGTTACTACCAATATAACCATAGCAGTAATTTGCATTTTTATAACTTGATCTAGGTTTTTATGGTAATACATTACTAATACTACCTGAAGAATCCCTAGTAAAGCTGATATTACTACAGGCTTGTATCTATCTAATGATAAATAATAATAGGCAAATATATTTGATATTGCGAATAATGAAGTAGCTAGTGCATATTTCCAAAGTAGAGGAGCAATTTCCAAATACTCGCTCCCAAACATTAAATTAATTAATGTTTCTGGAAATACTAAGCATCCCAATATAATTGAAACCGAGATGATAGAAATATAGCCTACATATTTAAAAAGAATAGCAGAAGGATTTTTACCTTCTTTTTTAAGTTCAATTACTTTAGGTAAAAGCAACATGATAAATGTCCAGGAAATAAAGTATACTAACCTTCCTACTAGTGCAAGGGAAGCATATAATCCTGCTTCATAAGAATCAAAATAGTGTTTCACCATTAATATGTCACTGTTGTTAATTATGATTTGTGTTAATTCATAAAATGCCGTAAGAACAAAAAAGTTTCTAATTTGCTTAGATTGCGATTTAGAAATTATCAAATTGCTTTTCGTTTTATTTCGATTGAAATTAAAAGGAATTAATCCAATTATAAATGAAAATACGATTCCTAATGCTACTATGGTTGACACCTGAAAATCTAAGAAGTATAGAAAAGCAACAGTAAAAATTAGCCGACCTAACATTTCTAATTGGTAGGTTAAAGAAAGAGATTTAAATTTCTTATACCCTTGAAACTGTCCTCTGTTTACGCTCATTATAAAATAAAAAGGAACTCCAATTCCAAATATGGTAAACATATTAGAATCAGTTGTGTTGAAAGTTTCGTGCAAGAAATTAGCGTTAATAAGAATCAATCCTCCTAAAAATACTCCTACGGCTATAGCGTAAGTGTACATTTTCTGAGTAAATTTTATTACTTGTGAGGCAGGTAATACAATCGAAAATTTTGTGGTAACTACTTGAAACGTCATTGCCAAAAATGAAACTACCATTAAAAAAGTAATTAAAATAGCTGCCTCAGCAAATAGTTCTGGCCCTAATACTCTGCCAAGAATTAAATTGTAAGCGTAGTTCCCTATACTAACTCCCATAAAACCAATCACAAAAAATTGTTCGGAGGTGATTTTTTTAATTCCTATGTTTTTTACTAAACTCATAATATTGCTTTTTTACTATTAAAATTATACTCCTAATTGAAGTGTAGTTATGTTCACTTTATTTAATCCCTTTACAATTTTTATTTTTCTAAAATTTTTGGCTGCAAAAGTTAAAATATTCTTAAAACAAGTAATTCCATCAAAATCGATTGAATCAATTTTTCTTAGATCCAATTCCAAATCTCTATAGTTATTCATAGCGATTTCCAAATGTTGTTTTACGCTTTTGCAATTGGTAGAATTTACATTTCCTTGTAAACAAACTACTCCGTTATCTTCTTTTATAATTAATGCCATAATCTTGTTTTTAAGTTTGTGTTTGTCGTTATTGACAGTGCAAATATGTAGGAAGAATCAACCAAACACTTGTAAATTTCGATGAGAGGTAAGTTTGTGTAGACGAAATAATGGATTTTAATGTCTAAACTTGTAGTGCAAAAACAACACAATGATTTATAGACTTTTCTTTTTATTAATTGGCCTTATTTATTCCTCTGAAAGTATTTCTCAGGATATGACGACTGGTTACAATTATCTGGAAACTGGCCAATACAAAAAGGCAGTTACTTATTTTGATTCGGTATTGGAACAATATCCTGATAACAAAACAGCAAAGCTCTGTTATGGAAGAGCCGTAGGTTTAGATGGAGACGCCACTATGGCTTCCTCGGTTTTTTCTGAATTAGCCATTTCTTACCCCAATGATTTTGAGGTGAAGCTAAATTATGCTGAGGCCTTATTATGGAATAAAAATTATAAGGGTGCAAAAAGGTATTATGCAACTCTACTCGAACTAAACAATCAAAGTTTTGAAGCTAATTTGGGCTATGCCAGTTCACTTTTTCAATTATCACAATACGATACAGCTCTTATTTATATTGATAAAGCTTTAGTTATTAAAGAAGGGAATCCCAATGCCCTTATTTCTAAAAAGTACATTCAACTTGAGTTGGCAAATGAACTAATGAATGAGGAAAAATATACCGAAGCCTCTTTATTATTGAATAATAACCTTACTTTTTTTAAGGATGATAAAGAGACTATTTTAAAAATCATTGATCTTGATATAAGACAAAAACAATGGAACGGAGTTATTAATGGATACCAAAGAATAATTGAAAAGACTAACGATAGTTTGTTAGGATATGATGGTTTGTCATTGGGTTATCATCTTAAAGGAAAGAATAGAAAAGCACTATCTGCTAGCTTAACAGCTTTAGATTTAGCTACGGCTAAACAAGAAGAAATGGCTATCAGAAAAGCTACTTCTAGATATGTGGAAGCTTTAATTTGGAATCAAAAATATAAAAAGGCTTCTACTAAAATTGAAGAATTACTGGTTACTGAAACTGAAAAGAATTGGGTGCTTTTATTACGAGCAAATTTGAATATGTATAAGGGAGAATTCACCAAAAGTATAAGGGATTATAATCAAATCCTTACTACAGATTCTTCTTCTTTTAACGCAAATTTTGGAAAGGCAAATGCCTTGCTCGGTTTTGAAAAACATGATGAAGCTTATAATGCTGCTTTAGTTACTTTAAAACATCACGAGGACCAAAAAGAGGTATTAGATTTTATAGAGAAATTGAACGTAAAGTTCTTACCTTCCGTAGAAAATAAAACAGCAGTTTCAGAAGATTTAGGAGCTAATAGGGCTGTTTCTAACAACACACTAATTACGTTTCCATTATCAACAAAGTTTAGCTTGTTGGGAGACATTAATATTAGGAACACAAGCAATAATACAATTAATAATGAAGCTAATTCTTCAAGTATTTTGGGAGGTTTTACTTATCAATTTAAATCTTATTCTCATCTAAAAGTAAAACTAGGATCTGTATTTACTCGGTCGGTTGTTGAAGATTTTTCCCGACTAGCTAGTGATGTTTCGCTTAAATTGAGGCCTTTTAAATTGCATTCGCTAGAGATAGGTTCTGTTAGGAAATATGAAGATTTTAATACGGATTTGATTGAAAAAGGGATTTTTCACAATCACTTTTACTTAAACTATAATGTAAATACTCATTTTAATCTAGGTTGGTTTACTCAGTATTATTTTACTATCCAAAGTGATAATAATATCAGAAATCTGCTATTTACCTCTTTGTATTATAGTGTGCTAAAAAAGCCTTTGGTGAAATTTGGGATTAATTACCAAAACATTAGTTTCCAGGAACAAAGACCCACAATTTATTTTAGTCCAGATAAATTTCATGCGGTTGAAGGTTTTGTAGATATTCTAAAAAATGAAAAAATCATTAACAATAGAGGACTGTTTTATGGATTAACAGCTGCTACAGGATTACAGTTTATTGAGGATAACGATAGTCAGCTCACTTACAGATTAAATGCAAAACTGGGTATGAAAGTGAACAAGAAAATACTATTTAATGTGTATGGTTCGCACAGTAATATTGCATCAACAACAGCTGCTGGATTTACAATTACAGAGGTAGGATTTAGAGTATTAATTCACTTCGGGAATAAACCAGTATTCAACTATAAGCCAATTTACTAAAGTAAATTAAGTCTCTTCATTAGCTCAGGCCTTTTGGATCTGCTTACTGGAATTACATCTTTTTTAATCAATACACTGTTGTCCTCAATATCTACTATTAAGCT
>CALLII010000080.1 GCA_938009745.1 uncultured Flavobacteriales bacterium | reverse complement strand
TTATGGTTACAAAGTAATTCAATTACAAGATACTGGATATTTTTTTATAGGCTATACCGAAAGTTATGGATTAGGAAATAGAGATATATACGTAATTAGAACCAATAGTATTGGGGATACACTTTTTACTAAATACTATGGGAGTACTGGTATTGATGCATGTTTGGATGGATTAGTCCTAGCAGATGGTAGTTTTGTAATGGTTGGTTACACGTTTAGTTTGGGAGCTGGAGGGGCTGATGCTCATATAATGAAAATTGATTCTGTAGGTGCTGTGATTTGGGAGTTTACTTATGGTGGAGTTGATGATGATTATGCAAATGGAATAGCAGAAACTGCTGATAATGGATTTATTATTACTGGGTCTACTCAAAGTTTTGGCGCAGGTCAGCAAGATGTACTTGCTTTTAAAATTGATAGTGTTGGTGGTTTGGTTTGGAATAAAACTTATGGAGGATCTAATAATGAGACTGGAAAAAGTATTGCTCTTACAAGTGACGGAAATTATGTGATGACAGGAAGTACAAGGAGTTTTGGACAAGGATCAGAGGATGTTTTTTTAATGAAAATTAATCCTTTGGGTGATACTATTTGGAGTTATACTTATGGTGGTTTATCCATAGATTTAGGCGAAGAAGTTGAAGAAACATCAGATAAAGGATTTATAATTGGTGCTTATACCAACAGTTTTATGACTTTTAATTTTGATGCTTATGTTATTAAATTAGACTCAATTGGTAACTCAAACTGTACACAGCAGAACCTTTATTTTACTATCGACACCAATTCATTAATAGCTAATTCTACAAATTATGCTTTTGGTTCAGGAGCAATTGTAAAAAATCCTATTACACTTCAAGGGAATACAAAAATCACTGTGGAGGATCCTTGTTTACTAACTTCTGTTGAAGAAATTGAAGAAAATAAAAGCTTAGTTGTTTATCCAAATCCAACATCAGATAAAGTATTTATTGAGATTCCTTTCTCGTTAGAAAATATCAATTTTACTATTTTAGTTCGTGATTTATCAGGTAAATTAATTAACATTCCTTTTTCAACTAATAATTCTCTATATGAAATTGAAGTTTCTCAATTACCTAAAGGGATGTATACAATTCAGTACATTTCTGAAGATGAAATTTTAACAAGTAGGTTTGTAAAAATCTAAATTCTTAGTTGAAGTGTTTCGCTATTTTTTCGCCTAAAAACTGAGCAATTTTCACATTACTTTGTTCTGTCCATCCAGCAACATGAGGAGATAGGATTACGTTTTCTGCTTTTGAAAGATAATTGAATGCATCTGTTTTTTCTTCCTTAAACATGGATTCAAAACTAGTTTTTTCATATTCCAATACATCCAAACAAGCTCCTAATACTCTTCCCGATTGTAATACTTTTACCAAATCATCAAGAACCAAAGATTGACCTCTGGCTGTATTAATTAAATAGATAGGGTTTTTGAATTTGTTTAGGTATTCTATATTTATTAATCCTAGATTCTCTTCTGAAAGAGGAGAATGAAGCGAAACTACTTCAGCAGTTTCATATAATTCTTCAAGAGATACTTCTTTTGCAAATTCATCTCCGTAATTGGTCAAATATTTATCGTAAGCAATACAGTTTACTCCAAAGCCAGAGAACCTTTTGGCAATGGCTTTCCCCATGTATCCATACCCAATTAAACCTACGGTTTTGCCTTTTAGTTCAATTCCCCAATTTGCTTTTCTATCCCAAACACCCTGCTTTACTTGGTTATTGGCTTGTTGCAGTTTGTTAAACAACATGAGTAGCATCCCAAGCGCATGTTCGGAAACTGAGTCTTGGTTTCCTTCTGGAGATCTAAATACTTTAATTCCTTGCTTTTCAGCAAAGGCTACATCAATATTTTCCAAACCTGCTCCAGGTCGTCCAATAAACTTAAGGTTTGTTGCCTTGGCTATAAAATTAGCATCAAGCACAAACCTACTTCTGATTATAATTCCTTGGTATTGATTTAGTTCAGATTCAATTTCTTCTTTAGTTTCTTTATTTTTTACGACAATTTCCCAACCCATTTTTTCGAAAATAGAGTAGAGGATAGGGTGAGTGTCATCAATAAATAAAACTTTCATGAAACTGAGATTAAATGATTACTCCATCTTTCATTACTAATTTCCTGTCGCTCATATTAGATAAAATATCATTGTGAGTAACGATTACAAATGTTTGATTGAATGTATCTCTAAGACTAAAAAAAAGATTGTGTAGTTCTTCAGCATTTTTCGAATCTAGGTTTCCGCTAGGTTCATCAGCTAATATAACCGAAGGATTATTTATGAGTGCTCTTGCCACAGAAACTCTTTGTTGTTCACCTCCAGATAACTCGGATGGTTTATGGTTAATTCTATCTTTAAGTCCAAGCATTTCCAATAGTTCGGTAGCTCTTTCTTCTACTTCTTTTTTTGGAGTATTACTTAAATAACCCGGTATACATACGTTTTCAAGAGCAGTAAACTCTGGTAATAAATGGTGAAACTGGAATACAAATCCAATATTTTTATTTCTGAATCGAGCTAACTCTTTTTTACTTAAACTATTTACATTCGTATCAAGAAAATTGATATTTCCAGTATCAGGATTATCCAAAGTGCCAATTAATTGTAATAAGGTTGTTTTTCCTGCGCCCGAAGCTCCTACAATAGAAACAATCTCTCCTTGTTGTATCTCCAAGTCAACTCCTTTAAGTACTTGTAAAGAGCCGTAAGACTTGGTAACAGAAGAAACTTTAATCATTGAAATAAGATTTAATTAGGCTATAAATTTAGGAATAAATATAATACAAGCAATTATTATTGATGCTGTTGCAACTACCAAAACTGCTCCAGCTCCCATATCTTTTGCTTTTTTAATATATGGATCCTGTTCTTGCGTTATTCTATCAGCCAAATTTTCTAATGCTGAATTCATTGTTTCGGCACTTAGTACTGCTGCAATGCAGATTACAACTGCCATCCATTCGGTACTAGAAATATTAAAATAAAACCCAAAAAATACAGTAATCAATCCCAATGTTGATTGAATTTTTAAACTGGTTTCGTCTTTTAATGCAGTAAAAAAACCAGTAAAAGCATGACCAATAGATTTTAAAAGTTGAGCGGGTGATTTCATTTAATAAAAGTATTTAAGGTTAGTTTCCTCCAGATTTTTTGGCTTTGTAATCACTATCAATTAATAGTTTAAGTACTTTTTCTCTTACATCACCTTGGATAATAATTTCTCCATTTTTAACACTACCACCAACACCACATTTAGATTTTAATTCTTTACCCAAGGCTTTCAAATCATCTTCGGTACCAATGAAGCCAGTTATCAAGGTCACAGATTTACCTTTCCTTTGTTTTTTATCCAATAGCACTCTCAAATCTTGCTCCGAATTAGCCAAAGTTTCCTCTTCATACATTTCTTCTTCCTCATTAAAATCTGTGTTAGTAGAGTAAACAATATATTTTTCTTTCTTTTTCTTAGCCATTACTTAGTCTTTTCAATGATTTGGTAATTCTTTGTTTCAAAATTAACCTCTATCCATTGGTTCATTTTTTTACTTCTAGTCTCATTTTCGTTTGAATCTAACCAATCTACCACTATAAGGATAGTTGTATCCATTTTTCCTTCGTTATCTATCCTATAGGCTTTTGACGCAGTAAAACTCTCTAATTTTTCAAATTCAGATACTAACTTTAGTTTTTTATTTACTGATGATAAATCATAGTTAAAGTCAGATTTATTTTTAAAATCAGCTTCAAGTTGTTTTATTTTACTATCTCTTTCCAAGATTTTTTGCTCCCAATCTTTACTCATGAGTCTAAAATCGTCCATGGTAAGGTTATTCTGGAATTCATCATTTTGGATAATTACCAATGATGGATTCTTCATGTTGTATTTATCGTTAGATAATTTACCAAGTAACTCCTTCTGCCTAACTTCAGTAATAATTGAGCTCCCTGCCAAAAACAAAGTGATTTTTTCTTCTTTAAAATCAAAATCTTGATCAAATATTTTTATTCCTGGTATTTGGCTAATTTCATCTTGAACAAATGTATTTGCTATGTTATTAAATACCGACTTATCAAATATTTGTTTAAACTTTAATCCACTAGGAATTAATATTATAGCTAAAAAAACCGTAATATATATTTTAATATTCCTTTCCTTTTTCTTGTTGACATAAGTTGCTAAAGGAAATCTTAAGTATCTCAGTACTATAATTGTAGCCAAGCAAATGAATAACGAATTAAGGATAAAAAGGTAAAAAGCTCCAAAGGTATAATTCCAGTTTCCTGTGGCTAAACCATAACCAGTAACACAAAGTGGAGGCATAAGTGCTGTTGCAATAGCTACACCAGGGACTACAGTAGAATTATCTTGCTTGGTAGCAGCAATAATTCCTGCTAATCCTCCAAAAAATGCAATTAGTACATCCAGAATAAAAGGCTCTGTTCTAGCTAAAATTTCACTTGTTTCATCTTTAAAAGGCATTAACTTAAAGTAAAGGAAAGAAGCCAAAATACTTACCACTGTTGCAATACCAAAGTTTATTAAAGAATATATTAGTAGTTTAAAATTGTTTGTACCGACACTAAGTCCAATTCCACGAATTGGTCCCATTAACGGAGATATAAGCATGGCTCCAATTACAACTGCAACAGAGTTCACATTAAGTCCAATGGAACATATAAATATGGAACAAATAAGAATCCAAACATTGTAGCCTTTGAATTCTATCCCTTTTTTAATGTCTTCCATTACAACCACTGGATTAACATCTTTGTCGTTACTGAAGCTAAAAACAGAAACAATATACTTCCAAATAGTTGTAGGGAGTTTTTTCATTTCTTCCTTAACTTCTTTCTTTTCTGAGAAATCGGTTGCTTTTTTTGTCGATTCCGACTCAGTATTTTTATTTTCTTCTTCCATAATACGTTATGAATTACATTTTATAAAATCACTCACTAAATAGGCTATAGTTTTACCAACAATCAATTTTTCCTCTTCAGTTTTTGGTGCACCTTCGCATATATGAATATAATGAAATTCATAATTTTTAGAAGTTTCTACAACAATTTTTCTTACCTCTTCTTCGGTAAATCCTATAGGGGTTTTAGCACTTACAGGCATGTTTTTAATAGAATCTAAGTCTATTTCTAAACCAATTTTATTTTCGTTAAGCTTAGTTTTTACTTCGCTAATCATTTCTTTTGTGGAAATAGATTTATCAATAATTTCATTAAAACTCAAGAAGTTTAAATTATCTTTTTGGAATTTATTAAATATATATTCCGAGTTATATTCTTCGTGAAGTCCTAAAACAAAATAATCTTTAAGGTTTCCAGAATCCAATGCGTAAGTAAATCCATTACCACTATGTCTTCCTTCTTTTTTTCTTATATCAGCATGTGGATCAATATTTAATACTTGAATAGGCGAGGGGAATGAACTAATTATTGGGTAACAATTATTATGTCCTCCACCAATAACTATTGGTATTTTTCCACAGGTAATTACTTCAGTTACTACATTTTCAATTCTCTCATCTATTTTTTCTACTTCGTTTCTAAGTTTAATAGGATCAATTACGTTCTCATTGATACCATTTAACGATATCTCACCTGCAATAATAATTTCATTAGATTTAATAAATCTATTAGCTTGCATATTTAAGAATTTACCCAAAAAAGCATTCCATGAGTTTTTAGCACCAGAATTTCCCATGTTTGCTCTTGGGCCAATATCTTCTGGAATTCCAATTAACACAAATTTACCCTTTGTTTGAGCTAGGGAAGAAGTAATTATATTTATTTCTTCACCAATTTTTTTTTCACCTTCTCTTTTAGAAATAAAGTGTGCTAAGTCAATGGAGTTGAATTGAATTAAATGATTCATAATTAAAACTTATAAACGGTAAGTCCACTTCTTAGTTTAGGTTCAATAAATGTTGATTTTGGTGGCATAACTAATCCTTCGTCAGCTACTTGTTTCATTTCAGTAACATCTACAGGGTACATTGCAATTGCAACATCAAATTTTCCTTCGTCTATTTTAGATTGTAATAAATCTAAACCTTTATTTCCTGGTACAAAATCAACTCTGTTGTCGTTTTTCAAATCTTCAATTCCAAAAATAGGGGATAGTATGTAATCAGTTATTATTTGAGAATCTAGCTGTTCTACTACTGTGCTATTAGAATTAAACTCTTTTTTTAGTTTAATTCTATTCCATTTTTTATTCATATAAAAACAAAACTCATGTCTGTTTTTAGGTTCAAGTATTTTTTTAGAACTTTCTATATGATTAAAATCAAGAGACAATAATTGAAAAATTTCTTCTTCTGATTTTTTTTCAGTGTTTTTTATAACTCTATTAAAATCATGAATAGTAATATTTTCTTCACTCATGAAAAGAGCCATAACTGATTGCGTAGATTCTTTTTCAGGGGTTTCTAATGCTAATAGACTTGATGAGGCTGATCTATGGTGTCCATCAGCTATATATAAACAATCCATTTCATTGAAACTGTTTAAAACAACTTCAATTGTTTCATCATCAGAAATTTCCCAAAGTTCATGATTTAATCCGTCATCAGAAGTAAAATGGTGTAATGGAGATTTCTCAATTGTTAATTTTTGTATTTGTTCTAACTCAGTGTTTTTTGAATGTATAAGAAGTGTTGGCTCAGCATTAAAACCAGTTAGTCTTAAATACTTTGTAAAGAGTTTTTCTCTTTTGGCTAAAGTGTGCTCATGCTTTTTAATTTTATCTTGCTGATAATCTTCGTTTGATGCACCAGCAATAATACCTATATAAGATACCTCTTCGTTTGATTGTCTGTAAACGTAAATGGATTTTTTTTTACTTTGAACAAACTGCCCATTTAAAATAGATTCATCAAACAGGTCACTAATTTTTTTAAATTTTTCAGATGAGCTTAATTCTTCATTTCTATCACGAAGAATTATGTTTAGAAAAGAATCAGGGTTCGAGTCTATTATAGATTGTAATTCCTCCTCAGAATAAGAGTTTATTTGTCTTGTACTCACTTTACCACCATAGTTAGCTTTAGGGGTATATGCTTTAAAAGGTTTTATTTTTATCATTAGTTAAATTAAGTCATAAAAAAATAGCGATATCATTGATATCGCTATTAAATGTACAAAAAATAACCCGCTACGAATAAATCGTAGCGGGTTATTTTTTTATAAATTATTAAGAGTTAAGACTATTGTCCAACTACTCTAAATTCAGTTCTTCTGTTTTGTCTGTGTTGAGCTTCAGTACATGATACTCCGTTTGCACAGTTATTAGTTAATGAAGTTTCTCCATAACCTTTAGACATTAATCTTGAAGAGTTAATTCCTTTAGCAATTAAATAATCAACTACTGATTGTGCTCTTCTTTGAGATAAATCTTGGTTAGATGCATCATCACCTCTTGAATCTGTGTGAGATCCAATTTCAATTACTTGATTAGGATTAGCTTTCATGTAAGCTAATAATTTAGTATCAATTATTCTTTTAGAAGCAGAAGTTAAAGCTGCAGAACCTAAGTTATAATAGATAGGTAAAATTTCTCCTGATACTTTGTTACAATCAACTTCTTCCCATACTGTTACTCCTCCTTTTTTAGTTAAAGTTTGAGTGTTTACAGTTTTGTATTCAGCTGGTACTGAAATAGATTCAGTTCTTGCTGGAGTAACTAATTTTCTCCATGTGTAAGTTTTTGTTACTGCTGGTACTTGAGTTTCTTCTACTCTTGAAGGAGTAAGAATTCTTTTCTTGTAAGTACTAGTTTGAGAATTTACTGCTACGTTAGTTGTAGATGCATCATTCACAGTTTTAGTAGGTACTGTAGTAGATCTTGATGGGTATTCTTTCCAACATACATATCTACAATCTCCTGGGTTAGATGACTTACAGTTTGGGTAAGTTGAATATTCCCAGTTAGAGTAAGCAGGCTTAATTTCAACAGTCTCC
This sequence comes from uncultured Flavobacteriales bacterium, assembly GCA_938009745.1. Lineage (GTDB taxonomy): Bacteria > Bacteroidota > Bacteroidia > Flavobacteriales_D > CAJJDF01 > CAJJDF01. The sequence continues at coordinate 3,000 of CALLII010000080.1, read as the reverse complement.
GAAGAAGAAGTGAATCTAGCTGGAATTACTTTAAGGTCAGTTCTTGCTTCTTTTGAAGTATAAGATACAGACTCATAAGTAAATTTAGCTGGTATTACAGTATACTTAGTGTAAGCTGGAGTCTCTATATAAGATTCAGTTACAGTTTCGTAAGTTGCTGGAATTACTTTTAATTTAGTGTAAGCAGGTCTTACTAATACTTGTACAGTTTGGTTTGACCATACATCTGGAGTGATACATTTTACGTAACATTTTCCAGCTTCACCATTTGGAGGCAATACAGCATCTGCAGGTAAGTTTGTTTGTGCATTAGCTAAAGCGAATGTTGCTACGGCTAAAAGTGATAATAGTGTTTTTTTCATTTTTATTCTTTTTTTTGTTTTCAGTTAAATAGTGTACAAATGTAGTCAATAATTCTAAGGTTACAAAAAAGAGCCTTTTTTTTTGAACATATTTGAGTTAATGTTTTGTTATCCTAATTTACTATGCAGTAAATCAGCCATTTCTACTCCTATTCTGTCTTGGGCTTCAAGAGTTGCAGCTCCAATATGAGGAGTAGTTATAATTCTTGAGTTAACTAATAGGTCTTTTCTTGGGTTTGGTTCGTTTTCGAAAACATCAAGCATGCAAAATTCAATTTTTCCATTTTCAATACCTTCTAATAAAGCTTCTTCATCAATAACTCCACCTCTTGCTGCATTAAATAACCTTACTCCATCTTTCATTTTATCAATTTCATTTTTTCCAATAACAGCTTCACCATTTGCTTGTTTAGGAATATGAATAGAGATGTAATCACTTTTAGTAATTAAATCTTCAAAACTTCCAGATTCTATTTTTACATCAATTGATTGTCCGTTTCCAAACTCAACTGGTAAAGTTTCAGGAATATCGTTTCTATCATGTGCTAAAATATTCATTCCACAACCAAGTGCATATTGAGCTAGACTTTGTCCTATTCGACCAAATCCAATAATACCTAGGGTTTTTCCTCTTAGCTCAACACCTTTAGCATATTTCTTTTTTAGTACTTTGAATTCCTCAGCTCCTTTTATAGGCATTTCTTGATTAGACCAATGAGTAAATCTTGAACTACTTAGCATTTGTGCAAGTACCAATTCTGCAACAGATTGTGATGAAGCAGCTGGAGTATTGTGCACAGCTATTCCTTTGCTTCTTCCGTATTCTACATCAATATTATCCATTCCTACACCACCTCTTCCAATAAACTTTAAGCTAGGACAACTGTCAATGATGTCTTTTCTGACTTTAGTTGCACTCCTTACTAAAATTGCCGAGACATTATTTTCGTTTATATAAGATATAAGATCTTCTTGAGGGATTGTATCCAAAATAAGCTCATACCCATATTCAGTTATCTTTTTTGCTCCAGAAGGGGAGATACCGTCATTAGCTAATATTTTCATCTTTTTTCAATTTTGTTAAAATTACTATTTATCACAGGGATAAAAAAATCATAGGATTATTAAAAAGTTAATTCTTTTAAAGAGTTGATTACTTGATCAGCAATTAAAAATTTATTTAATTGTGGTTCACCATTTTCAGGTATGGCAACTACTTTCATTTTTGCAGCTTTTCCAGCAATTACTCCGTTTAGAGAATCTTCAATTACTAAACAATTAGTGGGCGAAATACCTAGATTATTAGCAGCAGTTATAAATACTGCAGGATGCGGTTTACCATATTCTTCTTTTTCGGCAGATTGAACAACCTCAAAGTATGATTTGATATTTAACTTTGTTAGTACAGTCTCAATTATGTTTAATGAAGAGGAACTTGCCAAAGCAATTCTTAAGTTATTTGATTTTGCTCTTTTCAATAAATCTTCTAACCCTTCCATTTCTTCTCCTTCTTCTGAAATTAAACGAATAACCTCAGCAACAATTTCTTTTGCAACAATATCACTATCAAAAGGGGCTTTTAATTCTTCTTTCCAGAAAAGTGTAACTTCATCTACACGCATTCCTTTTGTTCGATTACACATTTCGATATCGAAATCATATCCATAATTATTCATTATTTGAATAATGGCTTTTTTCCAAAGTGGCTCGGAATCTATTATTACTCCATCCATATCAAAGATAATCGCTTGGGTCATTTTGGTTTATTTTTAGTATAATTGTGAGTACATTATAAAGGTATAATTTTAACTATGAAATACGGAATTTGTCAGGTAGTAATATCTCCAGGAAGAGCTGAGCCAGCAGACCAAGCTGAAATAAAAATGCAACTTGTTTTTGGAGACTTAGTATACGTAACCGAAGTAAGAAATAATTGGACTCAGCTTAAAATGGCTAAGTATGACTATAGTTGTTGGGTAGATACAAAGCATATTTGTATTCTTGAACAATCAGAATTTAGTTCTATTCACGAACAAAAAGAGGTTAGAGTTAAGGACATTACTTCTTCTTTAATTAATGTAGAAAACAATGAAATTACTCATTTAGTTAAAGGATGTTTGTTGCCAAATTTTGATTCTGGAAATACTTCTTTTGGAGGAAATACCTTTAAGTTTCTAGGAAATACCAATCATTCCTTTGAAACCAAGAAAGAAGATATTGTTAAAACTGCCTTGGAATATCTAAACAGTCCTTATTTATGGGGAGGAAATTCTCCTTATGGAATTGATTGTTCTGGATTAACCCAAATGACTTATCTTCTTCATGGAATTCAAATCCCAAGGGATGCAAAGGATCAAGGAACAGTTGGTGAAACGGTAGATTTTTTGGCTGAAGCGGAGCCAGGAGACTTGATTTACTTCGATAACTCGGAAGGTATAATTATGCACGTAGGTATTTTATTGCCTGATAATAATATTATTCATGCATCTGGTCATGTGAGGATTGATAAAATTGATCACCAAGGAATATACCGAGCCGATTTTGCTAAATACACTCACCAAACCAGAATTATTAAAAAAATGTTTTAAAAAGTGTAACTTTTTGGCACACTTTTAGTTAATACAGAGTATATCGATAT
>CALLII010000079.1 GCA_938009745.1 uncultured Flavobacteriales bacterium | reverse complement strand
ATTGATAATTATTGGACTGCATCAACAAGAAACTCACCAGCTTTGGTGTTAAATAATTACTTTATTTCAGGTGGAGGTGTTAATCCAAGAGGTTTGACAGCATCCATAAACAACACTATTATTTACGGAAATAATGACAATGAAATTGTGCTAGACACAGTTCCTGCAGCTGGATGGGCAAATTATTTGTTTAACACCTGTATTTATAAAACGGACGAACCAATAAACTCAAATTTTGTAGGTGGATTTTTAAATACTGATCCTAAGTTTGAAGTTGGTACTTCAACAAGAAGGATTCAATCCTCTTCTCAAGCAAAAGACAATGGAGATTCCTCTGGAGCATTATTTCTGCCAAGAGATATAAGAGGGGAAACAAGAATTAACGGCCAAGATATTGGATGTTTTGAATACCTTCCGTAACTTAGAAAACTAATAAAAACCCAAAATATAATTATGAAAAAAATCATACTGTCAGTAATTGCTCTTTTTGCAGTTGCTTCAACATTTGCCCAAGACACAATCACTAACAAAAAAGGAAGTGATTACGTGTTTACGGAAATAAAAAACTTAGACGAAACAGAAGTTCAAAACCAAAACAGAACAGGAACTTGTTGGAGTTTCTCTGCTCTTTCGTTCTTAGAGTCCGAATTAATAAGAAAAGGAAAAGGTAAGCACAACTTATCTGAAATGTTCATTGTAAGAAACGCTTACATTGGTAAAGCAGAAAATTACTTAAGATACTACGGTACTTTTAACTTTGGTCCTGGAGGAGCATTTCACGATATTCCTTGGGTAATCAGAAGATTTGGTATTGTACCAGAATCGGCTTATAAAGGATTAAACTATGGTGCTGATTCTCATAACCACTCAGAAATGCAAGGAATGTTGAAGGCTATGGTTGAAGTGCTAGCAAAAAAGCCACAAGGGGATCACCTTACTAAATCATGGAAAAAAGCTTTTACAGGAGTTACAGACGCTTATTTAGGAGACTTACCTGACAACATGGAAGACTTTAAATTTGATTACGAAGGAGCTTCATACACACCTAAATCTTTTCAGAAATTTTTAGACTTAGATATGGATGATTACATATCTTTAACATCTTACACACACCACCCATTCTACCAAAGTTTTGTAATCGAAGTACAGGATAACTGGGCTTTACAGTCTTGTTATAACTTACCATTAGATGAGTTTATGAATGTAATGGAACAAGCAATTATGGATGGATATACTTTCGCATGGGGAGCTGACATTTCTGAAAAAGGATTCTCGGCAAGAGATGCTTTAGCAATTTTACCAAAAGATCCTTCTACAATTAGAGTAAAAGGAAAAAACAACAAGCATTTTAGTGATGCTGGAGCAGTTAAAATAAGTAATGCATTTATGACTCCTGTTGAAGAAAAAACGGTTACTCAACAAGAAAGACAAGATGCTTTTGATCAACAAAGAACAACTGACGATCACGGGATGCACATTACAGGTGTAGTGAAAGATCAAAAAGGAACTAAGTATTTTGTAGTTAAAAATTCATGGGGAGATTACAACCAGTGTGATGGTTATTTCTATGCATCATTCCCTTACGTGAGATACAAAACAATGAACATTCAAATTCATAAAGATGCTTTACCAAAGTCTTTGAAAAAGAAATTGGGGATAAAGTAATTTTTAGTAAATAGTCATTAGTAATAATTGAATAACTTGTTACTTTTGAAACATATAAAAGCGAATCAACTAGTTAGTTGGTTCGCTTTTTTTTTTGATATAATATTTGAGACTTTAGTTGTCTCTTTCTAGGTTAAAACTTCCAGAAATATTGTGGGTCGTGCCAGATGAAACGTCAACAAACGTGCCTGAAAATATACCTGTTATGAATGAACCAACTGATGTTCCATATGAAGAAACTGAAGTATTAATATTGGTTGAGTTGCTCTGATTTAAAGAATTAACATATATTTTCATAACATTAAATGTTCCTGTACTTGCTCCTGAAAAGGTAAAATTGATGATGCTTGTGGAGTTATCACTACATCTAATCTCAGTAGAATTATTAGAAGTTCCCCTAATATAAATTGACATACTGTCACCAATTTGATCTAGAATACTGTAAGAGGTTCCATCTAAATTGTAATTAATATATTGATTAACAGAGTTGTTACAAATTGCAACAGACCTGACATTCATAGTTGCTCCTGTAGATATGGATTGCGAAATACTTGACTGTAAATTTGTAAAATCATAACCAATTACCGAAACAGATGTTGATGAACAATAAATTAATGTTGCGTTAATTACACCATTAGAATTTGGATAAAAATAGGATTTGTAAGCTCCATTATTTACTGCTAATACTCCATTTATTACTGGGTTTCCATTGCAGTCTTCAAGTGTTGCAGTTATAGTGCCTGAGCTAGCAGAACTTGGACAAGTTGTAATTGTAGGAATTGTTGATACTGAAGTAAATGAGCCAATTGTTGCTGAATAATAAGAGGTTAATAGGCAACTTCCGGGCAGATATATTTCCATAAAAAGTGTAATACTTTGAGGAACTCTTATTAAGTAATTGCCCATGTTATCAGTATAATCAGCTCCCATAACTCTTCCGCTCGAATTTTTTATTAAAACACGAGCGCCTGCCGAAGCAACAGAACCACATTCTACTTTTCCTGAAATGAATGTAGGTTGATTTTGCCAATCAAAATTCCAATAAGAAAAGTGTGAAACTTCGCCAACATAATTACTACCTATTTTGTTGGCAAGTCCATCTTCTCTCCATATTCCATTTATTTCATCAAAAAACCATAGCGGTATTGATGCTGGTGCATCTGATAAATAAGCTCCCGATAAAGGAATAGTTATCTCTATTTTTTTTCCATCTGCTACATTTAACTTTTGTCCAGTAGGACTTGTTAGTTCCACAGCTACCATCCCATAGGTTTCAAGTACTCTTTCATCACCATTAGAATTTAAAGCCGATAAATCTCCTGGCATTCTGTTAATTAAATCAGTGTTATTTGGATCTAAAAATTTCAAAGCTACATTTACAAATCCGTAATAATTTCCTCCTCCTTCAATTTTAATTGAATTTACTGGGAAATTTAAAGAAACTCCATCATTAGTTATGATACCTCCACTCGCACTATTAAAATTACCTATAGAAGAATTGGATAATAATGTAATATTTACTGTGGAAACAGTATTTCTTTTAGTAGAGATATTTCGTGAGCCTAGGAAATAACCATTTTTTTCAACCTTTACATAAGCCTTGTTTTCGTTCACAATAATATTTCTGAACAGAAATAATCCGTTAATATTAGTTCGCATTGTATTTGTTCCTATTATAACATTTGCTCCAACTACAGCATTTCCGTTTTCGTCAACTATTTGTCCACCTATAGAAGTTGAAATTGAGTTACCAGAAGTTGGTACATCCGGAAATGTTGTAGTTACTTCGGGTTCTTTTTTACAGGATAAAATTCCTATAGTTAGACATAAAGCCAAAAATGATAGCTTGTTTATTAAGGTTTTCATGAGTTATTAGTTTTGGTTGTTATTCGTATTGCAATTGTTAAATAATTGTATGTTTCAACTTAATTATTAATTGAATGTAAGTTAAAATACTGAATCACAGAGAAATAATTATTGTTCGGGTATTATTTTAAGCTAAAAGGTAAGTTTGACTAAACTTGTTAATGTTATTTCATTTTATTGAAACCAATAAACAAACTTCACTACTAAACTTCTATTTCTGATAGAAAGGTTATCTGTTAAATAGTTTTCGGAATAAACTAAAAACAAATCAGACATTGGTTTAAAACGCCATTGGAAACGGCTGTTTATGTTGAAGTTCTTTACTTGAGTGTTGTATTGAAAAAAGGTAGTAAAGAAAATACTTTTAGTAAATGAAAATTCAGTTTCTGCACCAATAAGAGTTAAATCAACTGATTCACTCAAATGAGGTAAGTAAAAGTGATTTTGATTAAAAGACAAAGATAACTTACCATAAGGCTGTAATCTATAACTTAATGAGCCTCCATAGTTTAATCGAGTTCCATTATAATATTCACCAAGAATAGAGCTGGCAGTTGCAACTATCTTTTTCCTTTGGTTAGATTGTATTTGTATACGAGCATTGGTGTAATTATAACCTCCTTTTACTAGTAAATCATTACCGGCAAAACTAACATCAGTATCAAAAAAGAGCTTTGTAAAGTTTTCTCGTATGCTTACACTTATTTCACTAGTGTTTTTGAATATAAATGAATGAGTATAAGCCAAAAAGTAATCTGTATTCTTGAAGTTATTATCTAAATACTGGTCTAGATAAAGGCTTGAACCATGATAAATTAACTTAGAGTTATCTTTTTTAGAATAAAATCTATAAGCAACCTCTGGTTCTAATCGCCAAAATGTTTGTTTCTGAAATACACCTAAATCAGGATTAAATCTGGTTTGGCGGGGAACAAAGCCAACATTGGCTGTATAGTTTTCTCCTACATATTCGTGGTTCCACATAAACCTGAAAGTTTGGGTGCTATACCTTAAGAAAGAAGCATTTGCAAAACTATTTTTTTGTTGATTAGGTGAAAAAGAGTGGTGCGAAAATACTTTTCCAATCCAATCATTTTTTGGAGACAGAAAGTTGAAATCAACTCCAATAATCCTATTGTAGTCAGCAAAGTTTATTTTCCTGTCATTAAATCCTTGTTGATTCATTACAATAAACCCAAGATTCGAGTTTTTAAGTACTTTTCTTTGCACGGCAGCTACCGTGTAGTTTTGTGGAGAAGTCCCAAGCTGGCCTTCCGTTTGGATGTTCATTACTCCAATTCGCCAGTCCTTCCCGATTTTACCACTTAATCTTGCTCCTGCAAGAATTGGAATAATTTGACCATTATCCAATCCAACTTTTCTAGAGAAAAAAGGACGAATTTGACTAAATCCAAAGTTGGCAAATAAATCACTGTTTTCTAGAAAGAAGTTTCGTCTTTCTGGAAAAAACAAACTAAATCTACTCAGGTTAGTTACCTGTCTGTCAACTTCTACTTGAGAGAAATCTGGGTTTATTGTTAAATCTAATTGTAGTGAAGAACTAACACCAATTTTAGCATCAGCTCCAGCATTATAGCCAAGTTCAGTATCTGTATTGTTTTCGTAATTTTTACTTGAGTTTCCTGTTACATAAGGTATAATGGCAACATTTTTACCTGATTTTTTTACTGGTTTATCCCAATTTAAATTTCCGCAATAAGTAAGTGTGTTTATCCCAAAATTTCTAGGTACAGCTGACCATGAAGAACTTTCGTTAGTTTTCACATCATTTCTAGTAAAATTTATTCTCCACAAATTAGCTCCTTCATTAAATCTTATAGATGTAAAGGGAATGGCAATTTCTACTACCCATCTATCCGAGTGTCTTTTAACTTTTGAATACCAAACATTGTCCCAGCTTGTAGATCCGCCAAATGTCCCTCCGTTCTGTATAAGTCCTTCTAGCTGAGCTCCGTAAGGATTTATGCCAAAATTAAATCCATTGGTGTGGTCGTTATAAGGATCAATGACAATACTAAATGCATCACTGTTGGAGTAGGTGAAATCTCGTTTTAATGACTCAATAACATAAGGTCCTTTACCTGAATTATAGCAAGTTGCAAAAATATAAATATTCTTTCTATCGTAACAAATACGTACTTCTGTTTTGGATTTTGCATACCCAGAATCTACAGGAGTGTTTATGAAAAAGTCTTTAGCTACTGGTAACGAAGCCCAAATTTCTTCGTTCATATCGCCATCAATTTCTATCTCCTCAGTTGTTTTTGTCATTAGAACCGAAGGCATTGGTTTTTGAGTAAAACCAGCAAATGAAACTAAAAGAAAAAGAATAAGTAGAATTCTATTCATTAGATATTGGCTTAAAATAAATAGATGTATCTCTCTTGTAAACCCCATGAATTAGGGTTTTAATTTCATTTAGCAATACATGAGGTTCCAAAATACCTTTTTCAAAATAAGGAGATGTAGCAGTATTGCATACTCCAATTTTGGATGGTTCAAAAACAGATAAATAGGTGTACCTGGGTTTGTTCTGCTTAAGGTAAGAGATAGTAATAGGAGATTGGCTGTAAGAGAGTAATAACCAATAATCAATGATGGAATCCTTTTCAAGAATGTATTCAAAGTCAAGTTTTTTGGAGCCAGAAGTAGAGTCATTTTCTAAAAAATAAATTCCACCAGCATCTTTAATCAATTGGCTTGTAAAGCTTTTACCGCCTGGTAATGTCCAAGTTCCATCAAACAATTCTCCACAAAGCACAACTGGTTTTTTATTAGAAGAATTGTTGTAGTTTTTTGCTGAAATATAATTCTCTTTAATTGCTTTAAACACTTTATTTGCCTCAGTTTCTTTATTAAATAATACCCCATAAAGTTTTATCCATTCTGCTTGAGCCAATGGATGAATTTCTAAATACTCTAAATTTTTAATTGTAGGAATATCAAAAGAGCTGAACCAGTTATGATTTCCATTAGATGGATATATCATGGCTAAATCAGGTTTTAGTGAGATTATTAATTCTTTATCAGGACTTTGGTCTGAGCCCATATCCTTTGCTAATCCTTTATTAATTCGTTTTTTAATAATAGGATTTGATATTCCTTTGGAGTAAGTAACACCAGTTATTTTACTCGCTTCCTCTATTGCATCCATAAATGAAATGTAAGTAGAGGAGTAGGCTAGCACACTTTTAAAAGGTTTTTGGATTACTTTAATTGAGCTTAGTTTAGACGTTTCATTGTCAGTAACCAAAAAATGATCTAGTATTTCGTTTGTTATGGGGTTAGAAATAGTGATAACAACACCCTCAGAAGTTCTATACATAGAAAGTCCTTTGGCATATTCAAACTCTATTATTTCTGTTAGTTCAATAGGAGGAGAGTTGTCCACAAAAGTATTACATTGAAAAAAAAATATCAACAAAAATACTGTATACAAATAATTGATTTTTAAATTTTTAGACATCACGGATTAATTCTTTTGATTAACCAATTATTTTCTTCTTTAGTAAAGGTAATTCTATCATGAAGTCGTTTAGCTCTTCCTTGCCAAAACTCATAATAGAATGGTACAATTAAATAACCTCCCCAATGTGGTGGGCGAGGGACTTCTTGGTCTTTAAATTTATTCGAATAAAATTCTAATCTATTAGAAAGTTCTTGGTGATCTTTAAGTTCTTCACTTTGATGAGAAGCCCAAGCTCCAAGCTGGCTTTCTCTTGGACGGCTAGCGAAATAAGCATCAGAAAATTGAGTTTCAATTTTTTCGGCTTTTCCGTAAATTCTAATTTGGCGTTCTTTCTCTGCCCAGAAGAAATTCATGCAAACGGTTGAATTAGCTTCAATGTCTTTCCCTTTTTTTCCTTTGTAATTGGTGAAAAAAACATAACCATTTTCTTCAACACTTCTTAAGTACACTACTCTAGATGAAGGAATATTATCCTCAGAAACAGTTGCTAAATGAAATGCATAAGGTTCTGCAACCATTTTGTCCAAAGCTTCCTTGAACCAAGCTTCAAATAGCTCTTTTGGGTTGTTTGGAACATTAGATTCATCAAGCGTTCCTGCTTCAAACTCTCTTCGTTCTGTGGATATTTTTTTATTGATATCAGACATGGTGCGAAGTTAAGGAGAATTTGATTAAATTAATGATTATAGTATTCCAATAATCTTATGCTCATTTTGTCCTACTTTAACTTTATCATTAATTGATTTACCTTTTAATTGACTCCCTACAGGAGAATTACTAGCAATTGCAAAGAAAATAGAGTCTTCAGTTTTAATCTTTCCAATACCAGTAGAAATAAAAAAAGTAGTTGTTTCAGTTTCAACAACACTTCCAAAACTTACAACTTCTGAAGTAATAGCAGGATTAATTTTATTAATTACCTCAACTTGTTGTTGAAGAGCAGAAAGTTGCCCTGCTAATCGTTCATTCTCAATATGAGCCATAGCTCTAGAAGTTTCGTGCTTATCTCCTGCAGAGCTTTTGGTTTCTGTGTTTGATGAGGCTTGAGTGTCTTTAAGTGCATCTTCAATAATTTTTATTTTTTCAAATAAAAAGGCTTTGGTTGCATTAAAATAGTCTTGTTTATTCATAGAATTTATTAGCTTCTTCTTCTTTCAACTTCTTCACTAATTCAAGTGCATCAGGAACTACATCACTACATAAAATGATTAATGAACCTTTTTTAGCATTTTCTACTGCATAAATTATTGCATCTCTTTCAGAGGGAATAATCATGATCTTTTTGTTCGGATCTTTCATTTTAATTCCATCATCCAGCATTTTGATAAGCTCTTCTTCCGTTTTTCCTCTCAACCGTTTGTCTTGACGAATAATTATTTCATCAAACATTTCGGCAGCAATAGATCCCATTTCGTTATTGTCTTGTTCTCTACGATCTCCAATTCCTGCAATAATTCCAACTTTTACTGTAGCTTCCAAGTTATCAGTAAACTGCTGTAAAGCTCTCATTCCTGCAGCATTGTGTGCGTAATCCAATAATATGTCAAAATCTCTAAAGTGGAATAAATTTAATCTTCCTGGTGTTTGAGAAGCTGAAGGAATAAATGTTTCTAAGGATGTTTTCATGTCATCAATGCTAAATCCTCTTACGTAACAAGCCAATACAGCCGGCAACACATTCTGAATCATAAATTTAGCTCTTCCTCCATAAGTTAACGGAACATTCACTGCCTTTATCACTCTCATTTTCCATTCTCCTTTACAAATTGTAATGTATCCATTTTCATAAATAGCACACAATCCATCCATTCTTTGCATAGCTTTTATTCGACTATTATTTTCATCCATTGAGAATAATGCAACATTACTTTCCACAGATCTTCTCATGTCGTATACCAAATCGTCATCTGCATTTAGTATGGCATAACCATCTTTTACTACAGTTTCTGGAATTACTCCTTTAGCTTTAGCTAATTGTTCTACTGTATGAATTCCTTTTAATCCTAAGTGATCTGGAGCAACATTGGT
>CALLII010000078.1 GCA_938009745.1 uncultured Flavobacteriales bacterium | reverse complement strand
TCTTGTTGCTTAGTGTTATACTTGAATACTTTATTCCAAGGGGCAATTATATTAAACCCTTCACCCAATGGCTCCGAATCAGTTACAACTCCACCTCCAAGTGTTTTAAATAAAACTCCTGCTTCTCCATATCCAATGTTAACGGATGATTTCCATAAAGCAAATAATACTATTATTAGTATAATTATTCCTCCTACTCCAAATATTCCTCCTTTGGTTAGTTTCGGTATTTCAAATTCTGGTTGTGCCATGTTTTTTTCTAATTAATCGTTTATAATGTGTAATTACTAGTTCTTGAAGGTAGTGAGAATTATAGTGATATAAATTTAAATTAATCCCTAAGCAACTTCTTGTACTTTACTCTTGTAGGAACTGTATTACCTAATCTCTTTAATTTATTCTCTTCGTATTCTTCGTAGGTTCCTTCAAAGTAATAAACCTCCGAATCATTTTCAAAAGCAAGAATGTGAGTACAAATTCTTTCTAAAAACCACCTGTCGTGAGAAATAATAACTGCACAACCTGCAAAGTTCTGAATCCCTTCCTCCAATGCTCTTAATGTGTTTACATCCAAATCATTGGTTGGCTCATCCAGTAACAAAACATTTGCTTCCGTTTTCAAAGTCATTGCTAAGTGCAACCTATTTCTTTCTCCTCCAGAAAGTACTTTTATCTTTTTACTCTGGCTGTTTCCACCAAAATTAAATCTAGAAATATAACTTCTTGCATTTATCTTCTCCCCTCCTATTTCAATGTTATCAGCTCCTCCAGATACCACTTCATAAACCGTTTTCTCCGGATCCATGTCTTTGTGTTTTTGATCTACGTAACCAATTTTCACTGTTTCTCCTACTTTAAATTCTCCTGAATCTGGAGTATCTTCTCCCATTATCATTCGGAACATAGTCGTTTTTCCTGCTCCGTTAGGACCAATAATACCTACAATTCCTGCTGGTGGTAATTTAAAATTCAAATCATCATACAATACTTTATCGCCAAATGCTTTAGCCACATTTGTAGCTTGTATCACTTCTTTCCCTAATCTTGGTCCATTAGGAATTGGAATCTCCAAAGTATCTTCTTTTTCAGAAGCTTTCTGACTCAACATTTGTTCGTAGTTTGCAATACGCGCTTTGTTTTTCGCTCTTCTTCCTTTTGGGTTTTGGTTCACCCATTCCAACTCTCTTTGTAAGTGCTTTTGTCTCTTACTTTCGCTTTTCTCTTCTTGTTGTAATCTCTTTAATTTTTGATCCATCCAAGATGAATAATTCCCTTTCCAAGGAATTCCTTTTCCTCTATCCAATTCAAGAATCCAACCTGCAATATTATCTAAGAAAAACCTATCGTGAGTTACTGCTATCACGGTTCCTTTGTATTGTTGCAAGTGCTGTTCCAACCATTGAACCGATTCAGTATCCAAGTGGTTAGTAGGCTCATCCAATAATAATACATCTGGGTTTTTTAATAAAAGTCTACACAAAGCAACTCTTCTTAATTCTCCTCCAGATAAATTCTCTACAGAGACATCACCTTCTGGAGTTCTTAATGCTCCCATTGCTTGCTCTAATTTACTATCAATATCCCATGCATCTAAATGATCTATTTGCTCTTGAACCTTTCCTTGCTGTTCTATCAAGTCATTCATTTTATCGGGATCATTCATGATTTCTTCGCTCATGAATTTATTATTGATTTCCTCATACTCAGCCAAAATATCCATGGTGCTTTGCACACCTTCTTGCACAATTTCTTTTACAGTTTTGGTTGGATCTAATTTTGGTTCTTGAGGTAAATAACCTACCGTGTAACCATCTTGAAAAACTACTTCTCCCTGGTAATCTTTATCTAATCCTGCAATAATTTTCATTACAGTAGATTTTCCAGAACCGTTCAATCCAAGGATTCCAATTTTGGCTCCGTAAAAGAAAGAAAGGTAAATATCCTTAAGTATATGCTGACCCGATGGAGTGGTTTTATTCACTCGATCCATCGAGAATATTATTTTTTTATCGTCTGACATTTCGGTAAAGTAATTAGTCGTTAGTAATTAGTAAAAAGGTTTGTAAAAACTTAGTTTCACATTGATTTACTAAGGTAATGAAGTTGTGATTGAAATGAAAGTTGATAGAGAGAATTTGTTAAAGTTTCTACAATTCACTTGTTGCCATGTTTCTTTTGATTAATTTAGAATTATGTCGACTTTAAAACATTCATCAACAAAGATTTTAATTGCTTTAGCATTAATCTTATACATGAATGGATCTAGTTTTTCTCAAGAAAGTGATTCGACAATCATGCTCCCTACTAATTTTTTGGAAATCAACTTCCAATACGGAATGTTGTTACCACACCATAATGAAGTCGCATATTTGAATCAAAAAAACATTGCAGGTTTTGATTTATCATGGTATGTACAAACTAATGGTAAGAGGGATTGGGAAAGAGCTTACCGACTACCAAAAAAAGGGATTAGCTTGCTTTATATGAATTTATCTTCTACTAATAATTTAGGAAATGGAATCGCGCTATTTCCTTTTGTTCGGTTTCCTATTGTAAAAAAAATACCAGGACTTGGTATTAAAGTAGGTTATGGATTGGGATACATTGAGAAACCATTTCACATTACAAACAACAGAAAAAACCTTGTGATTGGTAGCAAACTCAATGCTTTTTTCTTTACTGGATTAAATTACAACCAACAAATATCCAAAAAGCTTTCGCTACATCTAGG
>CALLII010000077.1 GCA_938009745.1 uncultured Flavobacteriales bacterium | reverse complement strand
TAACAATTCATTGTTAACCTTTTTTTTTGTTAATATTATAACCTTAGCTAGTTATTCGCGTATATTGTGTACTTGGTGTTAAATTCTTCACCAAAAAACTATATTTTCTTATAAAATCATAAAATTAATATGAATAAATTTTTACTTTCACTTTCATTAATTGTTGCTTTAGGAGTATCAAATCTATCAGCTCAAGGAAACAGTAATAATATTTTTATTTCTTCTCCGGCAAATATTAATCCAAGTAGTATCAATACATGCCAAGATGCAGATACATTTAGATTTAAATTATTAAATATTAATGTATCAACTTTAACTGGAGTTCAAGTAACCTATTCACTTCCAGCAGGAGTTAATTATTCTAGTTCCTTTTCTTCCACAGCTGGATTTACAGTCACTGAAATAAATGTGACGGATCCACAAAATCCTATTTTAGGAATCACTGATTTAGTGGCAGGAGATAACCCAACAATTGAATTAGTCACAACTTCTGATTGTGGTACAATTGGTCAAGTAACATTAACAAATAGTATAAGAGTAGATGTTGCTAATAATGGAATTTATGATGAATTTACTCCAGCTAGTTACATTCCAAATAATCCTTCAATAATAACAACAGCAGATTTTGGTATTTTAAATGCACAATTTGGAGGTTCTTATTCTAGAATTTTCACTTTAGAAGAAAGTGGAAATGGATTTTTAAAAGAATTTT
The DNA here is from genome assembly GCA_938009745.1 of uncultured Flavobacteriales bacterium. Classification (GTDB taxonomy): domain Bacteria; phylum Bacteroidota; class Bacteroidia; order Flavobacteriales_D; family CAJJDF01; genus CAJJDF01. Next base: position 2,972 of record CALLII010000077.1, on the reverse strand, counting down.
TCTTTGAAAGAACTATTGGTTCTGCATACACATTAGATAGTTTAATAATATTAGGTTTTGGTAATGTTCCTTTTACAGTTATATCAGGAACAGGAGGAATTGATACAGTTCGTATTACAATAGTTGATTCCATGTTAGTAGCTGCTGGATTAACAGACAGTACTTTTGACCAGAACGACCAAATTCAGATAAGAGAAGTTATAACAATTGTTGATTGTGATGGAAATAATGGAGGACAAGCAGTTGGATATTGGGGTTGCGGTGGAGATATTTGCGAAAAAGTAAATCCTACCAGTGTAGGTGTGTTATTTGGAGCTTTTGCTCCTGATTTAAAATTCACATATTATCGTGGAGATGATTTAAACTTTTTCCCTTCAGGCCTGAGGTTTAAGCCTGCTTATAATTGTGGAACCCCATTTAATAGAGCCGTATTAGTCGAAAATATAGGGAATGAAGTAGCAACTCAAATTACTTTTCAAATACAAAATATAGATCCACAAGTTAATATCATGATTGATTCTGGCTTTATGTGGAGAAAAGGAAAGAATGGTACTCCTATGCCTTTTGATAGTGTAGTTAATCTAGGAAATTGGAACAGTTCAACAGAAGTAAGTAATATAGAATATGGAGGGCCATCTCCTTATAGGTTTAGAGTATACTTATCTTCAGAAAATATTGAAGTTGGAGATTCTTTGTATGTGCAATGGACAGAGGTTAATTATCCAAATGATTGGGAAACAGTTCCAGGTATTTCATGTACTGGTGGTGCCGCAGGATATTTAATCGGACGAACTCGTTTTTGGAACATGACTTACAGTGATCCATGTAAAAAAATAAATATAAATGAAGGTTTTCAAGGAGATCAAGCATATCATAGAAATAGATTAAGATTAGGTAAAGGAGAAACTCCCGTCAGTATATTTGCAGGAGCAACAGCAACAACAGAATTTACAGCAACAGAAGGTTATATTGCAGGATATCAATCAATCACTGGTTCTTCAGGTGCAATGGATTCTAGTGCATATATCGATTATAAATTTACACTACCTACAGGGATAGATTATGCTGGAAATCCTAGTGATTCTCTAGACCCAGCATTTGAATTAATTTCTTCGAATGGTTTGGTGAAATGGTACCCTAGTGAAATTATTTATAACGATCCAGTATTTATTGCTAGGTATTATATTGCCTCAAACCCAAGGCCATCAGGTTTTTCTTGGACTGTAAACACAAAAGTTAATTTTTCTTATGTAGTAGATTGTTCAGAATTACCTCCTTGTCCCGCTTCAAATCCATCATCAACCATTAAGAAAGAAATTTATGCAGTGTTGGATACAAACTGTAATAAAAAATTCTATTTAGATTGTGTAGAAGAAACAGATCCATTTACAATTTTTTGTAATTTCTGTAATCCTTGTCCTTTAGGAATCAGATATGCTTCCACTTCGGTTGAAAGGTCTTCTTTTGGAAAACCAGATAACGATAATAATGGGAGTTTAGATTTAGATGGTTCAGGAATGCCTTTACCTCAAAGTGCTTTAGATTCAAATAACTTAGTTAAGGATAAATATATTCTAGGCGATTCAATTACTGGAAAATATTTAGGGTATAATAATACCTCATCAAGTTTTCCATTTCCTAATGATACGGTACCTTTTATGGAGTATTGTTATGGACAATTAAATGTTCCTTTTCCTGACTTTGAAGTCGGTTCTGGTGTAGTCAGAATCTATGATTTCAGTACATCAACATGGCATATTGGTACTACACCAAAGGTTTTTAAACAAGGAAATACTGCTTATTTAGATGCTTCTGTGGATACTTTATTGGCATATACAACAATGTCGCCTGCACTTCCAGTTGGTTTCGTTTACGAACAAGACGATTCCGTTTATATGGAAATCAAAATTGGGGTTACAAGAGTTGTAGGAAGAACAAAGCTAAGTGAAATATTCTCTATGACTATTTGGGATTCGGATATTCCTTTTCCCTCTACTAATAGAAAATTCCAGTGTGTTCCTCCAAGTATTAACTTAAGAAGAATGTCACAATATGGATTTGATGATTTTAAAGTGGGTAATCGTAGCTGGAATGTAGCTGGATGTACACCATTACAGTCTTATGATTACTATTGGATTTATATGCATGAAGCTTGGTTAGATCAGTTTCCTAATGAATACAGGAATTTATTTGACATTACAGAATGGGAAATGCAAGTGCCTCAAGGTGCTACATTGACTACATTAAGAATGGATTGGTACCGACAAAATCCCCAAGGTTCTAATATCCGAACTATATTCTATGATCAGCCTTTTGAATATTTTGCTGGAGGAGACTCTGTTAGGATGACAAATATATTTGATACAATATCTGGTGGTCGATTTGGAGATCTTCGTTCGGATGGTTCAGTATTGATGTATGTTTATCCAACTTGGCAATTAAGCTGTGAATCTCCTGATAATGTTGGACAGTATTTCAGATCAGATTTTGGAGGTCAATGGGATACAACACAGTTTGGTTCCGTTCCAATCACATTGTTAGGACCTACAGGTGAAACTCCTTTTTCTCAAAATTATAATAATAATTCTTCTTTTATTTTTAATTACCAATCTCCAAAATTAAAAACGAGTGTGGGTCTTCAATTAATTGATGCGATTACAAAATCTGCATCCTGGACAGTTAATTTTGAGAATAATGCTCCTAATAATGCTAACGCGAATAACACTTGGTTCTATTTTGATAACGCACTAAGTGGCAATCAAATTCAAGTTGATTCTGTTAAAGAAATTTCTACAGGATTAATTTTTATTGCAAATGCAAATGGATTTTATGAGTTAGGTAATTTAAATAGTTTACAAACAAGACAGTTTGAAATTTTTGCTTCATTTACAAATTGTAATATAGAATACATTGAAATGTATTCTGGTTACAACTGTCCCGAATATTTTACAGATATAAATGATGTAAGATTA
>CALLII010000076.1 GCA_938009745.1 uncultured Flavobacteriales bacterium | reverse complement strand
TTACTTGCACCCATGGAGGACGTAAGTGATCCGCCATTTCGTGCATTGTGCAAACAATACGGAGCCGATTTAATGTACACAGAGTTCATTTCATCAGAAGGATTGATTCGTGATGCAGCCAAAAGTGTAAAAAAACTAGATATTTTTGAATACGAAAGACCGGTTGGGATTCAAATTTTTGGGTCTAACATTGAGTCAATGCGAAAAGCAACAGAGGTAACTCAAGGAGCAAATCCAGATATAATTGATATAAATTACGGTTGTCCCGTAAAGAAAGTTGCAGGAAAAGGTGCTGGAGCTGGAATATTACAAGATATTCCTAAAATGGTAGAAATGACTAGAGAAATTGTAAACTCTACTCATTTGCCAGTAACAGTAAAAACAAGATTGGGTTGGGATGACGACACCAAATTTATTGTTGATGTAGCAGAAAGACTTCAAGATGTTGGAATAAAAGCAATTTCTATTCATGGGCGTACAAGAAAACAAATGTACAAAGGAGAAGCAGATTGGGATTTGATAGCACAAGTGAAAAATAATTCTAGAATGAATATTCCAGTGTTTGGGAATGGAGATATAAATTCACCTCAAAAAGCTGTAGAATATAAAAATAGATATGGAGTAGATGGAGTAATGATAGGTAGAGCAAGTATAGGAAACCCATGGTTTTTTAAGCAAGTGAAACATTTTATTGCAACAGGAGAAGAGTTACCATTGCCATCCATATCGGAAAGAGTAGATGTAGTGAAAAAACACCTAGAAATGTCTTTGGAGTGGAAAGGAGAGAGAGAAGGAATTGTTGAAATGAGAAGGCACTATTCCAATTATTTTAAAGGAATAAGAGATTTCAAACCGGTAAGAATGAAGTTAGTTACTTCGTTCGAATCCGAAGAAATTTTTGACACACTAGAAGAAGTTAGAAGGCAATTTTCAGACGTTTTGTAATTCTTTAAGCAGCTTGTATTTTTGCTTTGTTTCTTTGTAAGAAATAACAGCAATATTAACTCCAGCTTTACCATCTAGAAATCCACGATTTAAAATATAACTTGAAATGAATCGTGATATAGGGCTAAAAATTATTTTAAAGAAACTAGACTTTTTACCTGCTTCATGATACGCTTGAGCTGCAATTTTTGCAAATTTATCAGCTTGTAATCTATGTTCTTCAATAGTGTAATAACTATAATGCAGTAAATCTCCTTTTAGATGTTTTTGGGTTGAGTTAGAATTTAAAATGTAAGTGTCATGTGGGTTTTTTCCTCCCCAACTTCCTTTTGTTTTATCCCACAATCGTAATTTCACATCTGGATACCACAATCCATGTTTTATCCATTTCCCGCAATAGTTTGTCATTCTGTTAAAAGAATAACCATCTTTTTTCCACTCTTTTTTCACCTGCAAAATAGAGTTTTTCAATTCCTCAGAAACCTCTTCATCTGCATCAAGTGAAAGCACAATTTTATTACTTGTCTGAGTTATTGCCCAATTTTTTTGTTGAATATGGCCTTCAAATTCGTGTGAAACAAATTTCACTCCGTGCGATTCACAAATTTCTTTAGTTCTATCAGTAGAAAATGAATCTACAACAATAATTTCATCAGCAATCTCTTTCAATGAAACAAGACATCTTTCAATGTTTTTTTCTTCATTAAATGTAATTATTACAGCCGAAATTTTGACTTCCATGAGTTGATATTAAAATCAAAGATAAAAAAAAAGAGCCTTATCCCGAGTATTCGGGATGAGGCTCAAAATTTAATTTAATTGTGAGATTATTTTTTCACAAAAGATTTAGTAATTATTCCAGATTCAGACTGAATTCTTAAGAAATAAATACCGTTATTTAATTCAGCAACATTCAAAGAGAATTGAGCAGATTTACCAATAAATTTATCTCCAAAAGAGTTTACAGTTCTTCCTAGTGCATCAATTAATGAGATTGTTACATTGTCATTCACACTAACTTTAGTTGCAACCCTTACATTCAAAATGTCGTTTGTAGGGTTAGGAAATAAAGTAACATCATAATCAATTACTTTTTCACCAATAGAAGAGATTAGTTCATTAAGTGCTGTATCAACATCTAAATAAACAATATCTTGAATTGAAGCAGCATCTAAATCTCCAGAAATGGACTGACCTGGCTCAAAATCTCTCATGTAACTGATGTGAATTCTATCGTCTACATGTTTTGCCATAGAAGGGTATACAGCTTCATATATTGCAAACTCAAAATCTGGAGTGTAATCTTCAGGATCAGACCATGTAGTTCCTCCATCAAAAGAATTCATAATGTATAAATGTCTGTAAACTTGTAATCCATTAGAGTGAGTTTCAGCCATTGCAGAATAGACTAGGTATAAAGTGTTATTAGTACTTACTCCACAACTTGGCATACTAGAAAGCCCTACTTGGTAACTTGGTAAAGAACCTCCAGTAGGAACTATTTCTAAGGCACCTGACATATCTAAATCCAGAGCTCCCGTAATTACTTCTGTAGAATCAGGTCCAAAATTTTCGTTCCAATAAGCTAATCCATTTGTTCCAGGGAAATAAGAAGTGTTTCCATCAGTAGTATCAGAATCTAAAACTCTAGCTAATCCAAAAAACACGTGAACATCTCCAACATTATCAATCATCATTGATCCTGCACCATCACAAGATAAGATAGTATCAAAAGTACCATCTCCGTTTGCATCAGAACCTTGATCAATTACATAATTGTTTATTGGAAAATCATTTACTATTGTTTTTGTCCATGTATCACCATTATTTAATGATTTGAAAACTAATACATCTCCCCAAGAATTATAGGAAGCAATAGCTATAGTATTTCCTCTAGCATCTATTGAATATGCATCTGCAGAAACATAAGAAAAGAAACTTGCGTCTAAACCAGGTAATATAGAATCTTGAATATCCCAAGTAGTTCCTAGGTTTTTAGACCTATAATATACTAATGCATTTGTCAAACCTTTGTAAGCAGGACCTCCAGTAGTTGAATGCCTTACAATAGCAATTACGTGTAATGTACTATCTTTGCTCCCTCCAACTACAGCTCTTGGCCACAATACATCATAACCTGAAGGAATTGTTGTTGGTATAATAGATTCAGACCAAGCTCCAGCTCCTTTTGTATTTCTTTTATTCAATGTAAGCCCTCCTGTACCAGAATGACTAATAATAAATTCATTATTATTTACAGCTCCAGAAGCTAATGCAGGCCACCCATTTCTAGTAGACTCTACTTTTGATGTAGGGAATGTACCCCATGCTGTAGTACTTTTGTAATTATAACCAGCACCTCTATTTGCATAAGGAGTTGCTCCGTTATCCATAGTCCATGTTGCAGAAACAGTACCATCACTGTGGTTGATTAACCTTCTTTGACTTGTTCCGTTTGTTTGTAAGTCATAAACCGTATTTCCTATTACTTCAGAGTTAACTGATGCCCTTGTCATTGGAACAGGAGCAAAAGGACCTGTTACAACCTCAGAACCATCAGCCTTCTTACTAGTCATCATTTTTACAATGACGTTTGCCTTAGGAAGCGATTTGTTGGATTGAGCTATTAATCCTAATGATAAGGAAATAGCTAGAATTGAAAGTATTGTTTTTTTCATATTTTTAAGTTATTAGATTATATTTCTCACCTAAATTAGCAAAAAAAAATCAAAGGATTATACTTTTAATAAAATTAAGTTCTATATTTGAGATTATATAAAACAATAAAACACACAATACAATGAAAAAAATTTACTCAATCTTAGCAGGAACGCTAATGGTGTCAGGTGCTTTTTCACAAGCTCCTATTAATACATCAAACTTTAATGAAGCTCCAGCTCACCACACAGTGAGAAACACAAGAGCTTTGAATGTTACTTCAAGCAGACAAACAATTGACAAAATGAAAGTTAATTTTGTTGACATGACTGCAGCTTACTATTCTTCTACACCCGATTACGATTATTACTATTTATTTCCGGATTCGGCTGTAAATGCATTATACGGAACTACAGTAGCAGCTCCTTTTATCCATTCTTTTGGTCAAGTATTTGATATGACTTCTCCAGTAATTAACTCGAATACATTAGGATTAGATGCTATTTTTGATGTATCTGCTCCAATTAACATTGATTCTATCGCTTCTTATGGAGCTTATGCGCCAAGTAGAAATGCATCAGTTGTTGATACTATTATTTACAGAGTAATTGGTAGTACTAATAACTTAAATAGAGTATTTTTCTTCACAGGAACTTCTACAAACTATCCTTCTAGTAACGATACTACAAGATTTGCAGCATTAGAATTAGATACTAATACGCAATTAGCTTTAGATGTTGTTCAAGAATTTAAAATTCCATTGTTACTTTCAGATACTTTATCAAACGGTTTAATGTATCCAAGAATTGCAACTCCAGGACTTACAGTTGGAAGAATTTTTGCTATTACTGTTGACTTTAAGCCAGGTGGTACATGGACTCCTTACGTAGACACAATGGGTTACGGAGTAGGTTCTTATACTATGGTAACTGCTGAAGGAAACGGAGACGGAACTTACAGTAATTATATCCCAGGAGATTATACTGCTTCAAACTCAATGCCTAGTGATGTATATTACAATGATGCAGGTGGATGGGATGGATTATATATTCCTTATTTAGCTTATGGAGCTGGTCAGTTTGAATCGTTAGATATAGACGTTACTGTTTCTCAAACAAATTCACTTTCTGTTGAAGAAAATGAAAAAGAAGCTGATTTATTTCAAAACTTCCCTAACCCTTCAAATGGTATGACTACTGTAAAGTATTCATTACAAAATGAAGCGAACGTAACATTCGAAATGATTGATGTTACGGGTAAAAAAGTTATTTCTACTTTTGAAGGAAAGAAAAATCCAGGAGTTTATTCTTTAGAGATTAACACTGCTGATTTGAATTCAGGAATCTATTTTTATTCTATTTTAGTTAACGGAAATAAGATTACTAAGAAAATGACTATAACTAAATAAGTTATATTTCATTAACCATTTTTAAAAAAAGCCTCAATCGCAAGATTGAGGCTTTTTTTTGTAATTTTTTTTCACTACATTTAGTTATAACAAATTAAAAGCAAATTACAATGAAGACATTTTTACTTTCACTTACCGCCTTTTTTATTGCATCAGTTGGCTTTTCTCAAATTAATGAGAATGAAGTTTTGCACAATGATATAAAAGAAGCTCCGGAACATCATTCAATAAGGCAAATAAGAGCAAATCAGAATTCTGTAAATAGAAGCACGATATCTCAATGGATTAATTTTATTGACATGAGTTCTACTTATTATTCGTCTACTCCAGACTACGATTATTATTACTTATTTCCAGACACTTCGGTTTATGCAGAATATAGTACAAGTTTAGGAATACCATTCATACATTCATTTGGGATGACATTTGATTTAAGCTCAGAAGTCATAAATTCTGGAATAGGGGGATTGTCAGATGAATTTGACATTACTCAAAATTCATTTATTGATACGATAGCAACTTATGGTAGGTATGAAAAAGGTTCTGCAGGATATGTAGACACATTAATTTATAGAGTAGTACCAAGGAGTACAAATAACCTTGATAGAGTTGGGTTTTTTACAGGACAATCGACAAAATATCCTGCTAGTAATGACACAGCAAGATATAGAAGGTTGTATTGGGATTCTACAGTAAGAAAGCCTTTTGGAGTATTGGCAGAATACAAAGTACCATTAGTTTTAAGTGATACAATATCAAATGGATTAATCTATCCAAAAGCATTTACAAATGGGCTGGCAGTTCCTTCTATTTTTGCTATAACAATTGATTTTAAACCAGGAGGGACTTATAATCCTACAGATACAATGGGAAGGAGAATTGGATCTTACACACAAGTTGTAGCAGAACATAACGGAGACGGAACATATCATAATTATACTCCAGGAGATTTTACAGGCTCAGGTAAAGTACACAGAACTGTAAGATACAATTATAGCTCTACAGGTTGGAATGGAAGGTACATACCTTACTTAGCCTATGGAGCAACTGAATTTGAAGCAGTAGATATTGATGTGTTTATTAGACAAAA
>CALLII010000075.1 GCA_938009745.1 uncultured Flavobacteriales bacterium | reverse complement strand
CCAGCTATATCTCCTATTTCTTTTCTTGTCAAAATAGAGTTAAGGGCATTGGTATTTTCGTTTACACCAAACTTACTTGATAGTAATAAAAGCGCTTCAGCAATTTTTTCTCTTACTGATTTCTGAGCCATATCAACAACTTGCTTTTCTGATTGTCTCAAATCATTGGCAAGCATTTGAATCACTTTCATTGAGAAATCTGGATTCGCTTTCAGTAAATTAAAAAATGCTTCAGAAGGTATTTTAAACAAACTAGTCTCTTCTATTGCTGTTGCAGATGCTGAATAACTTTCATCATTTAACAGAGATCTGTATCCAATTAAATCTCCGGCAGAAGCCAATCTAGTAATCTGTTCTTTTCCGTTTACCCCGTATTTATGAATTTTCACAATTCCTTTATACACTACATAAAGTGCTTTAGGATAACTCCCTTCACTAAACAAAACTTCCCCTTTTTTATAGGAATTGTCTATCTTTTGAAGTTTCAAGGAAGCTATTTGCTCTCTTGAAAGCTCACTAAACATACAAAAGTGTGTTTTGGGACTATTTGATTTAAATTCTTGCATTAATTTATTTACATTACAAAAATAGACATAATTTTATTAATAGTGTAATTCTTGTGATTTATAATCTTGAACTAAAAGTTGATAATTTGTTAACATCATTGTTGGTATACCTTCATAATATGTATTACTTTTGTTAATAATATTTAACCAAAATTACATACAAATGAAAAAAATTTTACTTTCAATAGTTTCATTACTATCCTTTTCAGCTCTTACTGCACAGTGCTCTGAGTTATTTATCTCTGAATATGTAGAGGGTTGGTCAAACAACAAAGCATTAGAAATAGTTAATCCTACAAATGCAACAATTGATTTATCTGCTTATGAGCTAAGAAGATATTCAAATGGATCTAGTACAGCTGATCCAGCTACAAAAAGGATTACACTTTCTGGAAATCTTGCAGCTTATTCAGTGAAAGTTTATGTAATTGACAAGAGAGATTCTACAGGAACAGGACAAGAAGCTCCAGTCTGGGATACACTACAAAACCAAGCAGATGAATTTATTTGCCCTAACTACACAGTTAACAATGTAATGTATTTTAATGGAAATGATGCTGTTGCACTTTTCAAAGGAACAACATTAGTTGATATTATTGGAAAAGCTGGTGAAGATCCAGGAACTGTAAATGGAGTTACAAGTACACACAAAGCATTTGGATGGCCACTTATTTCTACTTCTGGTGATTCTACTGCATGGACAAAAGATCATGTAATGGTAAGAAAATGGGGTGTAACTTCAGGAGATACTGATGCATTAGATGCATTTGATCCAAGAACAGAATGGGATTCTTTATCACCTCTTAATTTTTCAAACTTAGGGACTCACACTTGTAACTGTGGAACACTTGTTGGAAATAAAGAAATTGAAAGAAACGAGAAATTTAATGTTTTCCCTAATCCTTCTAATACTGGATTAGTAACAATAAAAGCTTCATCTGAACCGACTGACGTATCTGTATTCTCTATACTTGGAGAATTAGTTGAGCAAACAAATGTTAATTCAACAACAGTAAGAATAAATACTTCTGAATTAACAAAAGGAATTTATTTCGTTTCATTATCATTTGAAAATGGACAAAAAATCACAAAGAAAATAGTTATAAACTAACCCTTAATTTTAAAAGTTAAAAGATGATTAAAAAAATCTCTCTAACAATCCTATCTCTGCTAGCAGGGATAGGATTTTTTGCTCAAAATGGAACTGTAACTGGAACTGTGAGTGATGACATTACTGGCGAAACATTAATTGGCGCTACAATAGTTTATTCTAAAGGAAAAGGAACTACAACCGATTATAATGGGAATTACAGTATTTCTTTACCTCCTGGTGAATATAATTTTACTTTCTCTTTTGTGGGGATGAAACCTAAAACAAAAAAAGTGAAAGTGACTTCAAAAACTCAGTTTTTGAATATGAAATTATCATCAAATGCACTCAGAGAAATTGAGATTACTGCAGATATTGCAAAAGAAAGAGAGACACCTGTAGCATTTACCAATATTAGTAAGGAAAAATTAAATGAAGAGTTAGCTTCACAGGATATTCCTATGGTTTTAAACTCAACACCTGGTGTTTATGCAACACAAAGTGGAGGTGGTGATGGTGATGCAAGAATTACAATTAGAGGATTTAGCCAAAGAAACTTAGCAGTAATGATTGATGGAGTTCCTGTGAACGACATGGAAAACGGTTGGGTATATTGGTCAAACTGGTTTGGATTGGATATGGTGACTCAAACTATTCAGGTACAAAGAGGACTTGGAGTTTCTAAGCTTGCAGTTCCTTCTGTTGGGGGAACAATGAATATTTTTACTACAGGAATTGACTCTAGAAAACAATTGAGTGTAAAAATGGAGGCTGGAACAGGAATGTTTCAAAGACAATCTGTAAGTTATAACTCAGGGAAAATGAAAAACGGATGGGGGTTTACGGGTGCTTTTTCTAGAAAAAAAGGAGACGGATATGTTGATGGAGCCTACACAGATGGACATTTTTTCTATGCTAAAGTAGAAAAAAGGATTAAAAATCATTTAATCAGTTTATCAGGATTTGGAGCGCCACAAAGCCATGGACAAAGATCATTTAAACAACCCATTTCTTTCTTTGATGAAAATCAAGCAAGAGATCTAGGTGTGTCTCAAGAAGCAATAGATCAATACACATTGGCTGGCGGATCTAATCACGGCATTAAGTTCAATCAGTTTTGGGGAGAATACGTAGACAAGAATGGGGAAAATAAAACACTTTACGAGAAAGAAAATAAATATTTTAAACCTCAAATCACATTAAAAGATTTTTGGCAAATAAACGAGAAGTTATATTTAACAAATGTTGCCTACCTATCTATAGGAAGAGGAGGTGGAACTGGGATGAGAAACACTTCTCTTGACCCAGAAACAGGAATGCTAAATGCCCAATTTATCTACGATAAAAATACAGCTGGAGATTTTGGACCCAACATAGAACCTTCTTACCACCCAACTGAATTGTGGGCAAACTCTAACACTTACCAAAGTGTGAATAACCACATGTGGTACGGATTGCTTTCTACTGCTACTTATGTAAAAAATGACAATGTAACTTACTCTGGTGGTATTGATTTAAGAAACTACAATGGAGAACACTACAGAAAAGTAGACAACTTACTGGATGCAGATTATGCAAAGGATTTAGGTGGAGATCAAAATTCTAATCAAAGTGTCTACAGAGAAAACGACAAATATTTTTACCACGATTTAGGAAAAGTGGCTTGGGGAGGAGCTTTTGGTCAAGTAGAATATAAAAAAGATTTATGGTCAATTTTTGGAAGTGCTTCTGTTTCTGTTTCTGGATACAAAGGAGTAGACTATTTTAGAAAGAAAACTGTAACTGTAGATGGAGAGCAATATGAAGTTGGATTTTATGATACAGTAACTGTACAAGGAAAAACATACACTAAAGATTCTGAGGAACTAGAGCATTACTCTACAGAATGGGTTAAAAGACCTGGATTTACAATTAAAACTGGAGCTAATTATATTTTTGATGAATATTCAAATGCTTTTATAAACCTTGGATATTTAAATAATGTTCCAAAATTTGCCAATGTAATAGACCAAAATAACGAAGTAGTAAATAATATTGTAAACGAAAAAGTACAAGCTATAGAATTGGGATATGCCTTTAAGAAAAACAAAGTTGCAATCAATGTAAATACTTACGCAACCAATTGGATAGATAGACCTTACGCATTAAGGAGAGTTGGAGAAGACAATGAATCTTTTACTGCTAACATTCAAATGGATGCACTTCACCTTGGAGCAGAATTTGAAATTGCTTACAAAATGAACAGATTTATTACCCTTGAAGGTATGGTATCATTAGGAGATTGGACTTGGAGAAGTAAAAAAGATAGTATTACTTTTCAAGATCAATCGGGAGCAACCATTGCTGATGCGACAGGAAATATCCAATACGCCTCTTTTGATGCAAGAGGAGTTCATGTAGGTGATGCAGCACAAACTCAAATGGGAGTAAAAGCAAGAATAAACATTACAAAAAGACTATACATAAAATCCCAATACACTTGGTTTGATAGAAATTATTCAGATTTTGAACCAGGAGCACTTACTGGAGAAAATGCAGGAAGAGAATCCTGGTTAATGCCAGCTTATGGGCTTATGGATTTACACACAGGTTATTCTTTTAAATTAAAAACGCCAGGACTTGGAGACTTAAGTCCAATCTTGAGTATACGATTAAGTGTTCTTAATTTATTAGACACTCGTTATATTTCTGATGCTCAAAACAATGATAGATTCACACAATCATACAATAATTTTGATGCACAATCTGCTTCTGTTTTTTATGGATTAGGAAGAAGATTTAATGCCTCATTACAATTAAAATTTTAACACAATTATGAAAAAAATATCAATTTTAGCTTTTGTACTTCTATTAAGTGCTTCAGCAATATCACAAGCGCCAGTTCCATTTTCTTGGGCATTTCCCAATACAACTTTACCAACTGGATTTACCATGGGTCTAACTTCAGGAACTGGAAATGCAACATACCTACCTGGATTTTACGCAAGCAATGGAAATACTGCAGCACCAAGTTTCAAGCTTAGTGGAACCGGACATTGGTTAATTATAAATGTTGCTGCCCAAGCAGGAGAAATTTCTTATTATTTGAAAGGACAAAATGTAGGAGGAGCTCCTTACCAAGGAACTATTGACATAGAACTCTCTGATAACGGAACTACTTGGACTAGTGCAAGAACTCTTACCAATACTGCAATAAGCACAACTGCTTACACGCAATATAAAGACACTTGTTTGACAACAACACGATTTATCCGTTTTTACTATACCAATAAAGTAAGTGGAGTGAACTTATCATTAGATGACATAGAAATTGGAGCTCCATTGGCAAAACCTGAAGCAGAAATAAATGCTGTAATTGGTGTTGATACAGTATTTAGCGGAAGTAAACACTATACATCAGAAACTGTTGGAAACACAAGAAGAATTAATGTTATTATTGAAAATCAAGGAACAGATAGTACTTTAAATATAACTTCGGTTGTTAGTTCTAACGCAACAGAATTTACAGTTGTAAGTTTCCCCAGTTCAATAGTAAAATTGGCAAGTGATACGATTAAAATAGATTTTACTCCTTCTGCAGCTGGTGCAAGATTATCAACTTTAACTATTGGAAATAATGATTCTACAGAGAATCCTTATCTCATAGATTTTATTGGATATGGGAATGGGTTAGCTACAGAGCCATCTACTCCTGCTTCGGTTACTTTTTCTGACATTAAAACCTACAAATACAAAACTACATTTGCTGGTACTACACCACTAACTGATGAAAGCTATTTGGTATTATTCAAAAATGGAAGTGCCCCTACAGGAGTTCCCACAGATGGAGTTGAATACTCAGCTGGAGAAAGTATAGGTAACGCAAAAATTGCTTATGTTGGGAAAAATTTAGATTATTTATCTAAAGAAACTTATGCAAATTCTACTTATCATATTGCAGTATTTGCTTACAGTGGTTTTGGATCTTATTGCAATTACAATTCAACAGCAAGAACTAATACTATAACTACTCCAGTAACTATGCAAGCTGCTGCTCACTACAGCACTTTATCATCTACTGCAACTAGTTTTGTTACTGATTTAAGTGCACTTACTAATCCTCACGTTTTAAGGTTTTACAGTGATTTTGACGATACATACATCAATGAGTTTGCTGTTAGAGATACTACAAATGGAGACAAGGTTGTTACTTGTGTTTACACAGGAGATGAATACATTTATTCTCCTCCATTCAATTTTTCTTATATTTCTAGAGAACATAGTTACCCACAAAGTTGGATGGCAACTTATGGAGATCAAACCAAACCAGAATACAATGATTACCACAATTTATATCCAACAAATCAAAATAATGCAAATGCAGTAAGAAGCAACAAGCCATTAGGTGAAGTTGTTACTGTAATTAGCACATTTAAAGATGGAACATATGGATTAGATTCTAGAGGAAAGCAAGTATATGAACCAAGAGATGATCACAAAGGAAATGCTGCAAGAGCAATATTTTATATGTGTGCTGCATACAATGGAGTTGCAGGAAATAGTTGGGTTTTACCTGATCCAATTGGAGGATTTGTTAATTACTCTCAAGAACAAGATATTCTTAAAAAATGGCACTGGCAAGATCCTGTAGATGGAAAAGAAATAGCACGAAATGACTATATAGAATCCTTACAAAACAATAGAAATCCTTTTATTGACAGTATGAATTATGTATGCTATATTGATTTTACTGATATGACAAAAGAGGCAGTTACTATGCCTTGTTTAACAAATACTATCAGTATTGAGGAGAACACAAATTTATTGAAATTGATGGCTTATCCAAATCCAGCTCACAATGAATTGAATGTTGTTTTCCAACTTAAATCTGAAGAAAGATTAAGTTATGTAATAACAAATACTTTAGGACAAACAATATTAACTAATGGCTTTTACGGACTAAATTCAGATATGAAAACGATAGACATTTCAAACTTATCAGCTGGAGTATACAACTTAGTACTTAGAGGAGAAAACTTTTCTAAAGCATTGAAATTTGTAAAAAAACAATAGTTCCTTTATTATTTTATATAAAAGCTCTTAGTAATTTAAGGGCTTTTTTTTTGCTTAAAACAAACTAACAAAACCAAAATGAACTTTACCGTTTTTAACTAAGATTGGGTTTCCTAATTGTTTTCCTAATCCATAACTAATAGAAAATATACCTGCTTTAGTCTGAAAATTTGTACCTATTCCAAAACCAAAAGGAGTATCTGTTTCAAAATTTGTTGTTGATTTTTTTTCATAAAAAGCATAATCAAAATAAGCAAAAACTGCTGAGTTTTTTTCGAATAAATATCTATACTCTGAAGTTCCAATGAAATAGTTAGATGCTAAGATTGCTTGTTGATTAAAACCTCTTATAGTTTTCAACCCTCCTATTTGATATAGTTCATTTAGGAATATATTATCTCCAAACAAATTTCCACTTTGTAATTTCAAAAGAACAGTACTCTTTTTAAAAACTGGAATAAAGCAAGATACGCTTAAATCGGTTTTGATTTGAACAGTTTTTTCTTCTAAATTTTCATACTCATTATCAAGGTAGTCTGGATTTTTTATTATTGTTTTATTCCCGGATTTTAAACCTGCTGATAGAACAACACCTCTTCTAGGATTTAACCTATAGTCCAAAGAATTAAAAGAATAATTAACCCCATAATAAATTGTGGATACCGAATTTGTAAAAGGTAATCCTACTAAATTATTTTGTAGACTTAATAAAGAATTAGATTCAATAAATT
>CALLII010000074.1 GCA_938009745.1 uncultured Flavobacteriales bacterium | reverse complement strand
AGCTCTTCTTTTTCTTGGCTATATACTTCAGGCATTTTCATTGCCAACTCCATTAACTTAGAGTCATTATCTATTCCTAAAGAAGTAGAAAGTGCTTTTAAATCATTGAAATAAGTAGTCACCACTTCGTGATTTATTTTTGCTGAATTGCTCTTTGGTGGCATTTCTACATAAATACCAAAATCTACTTTTCCTCTCACAATTAACTTAGATAATTTCTTGTTCAATGTCAATTCATTCTCACGATAAAACCCTGGCATCCTCATATTTAAATCAAAATACTTACTGTTAAGTGATTTGATTTCGATATTTATTTTCTTATCGTTATAAGTTCCGGTTGTTTTCCCGTAACCTGTCATTGATTGAATCATAGTGATTGGTTTTGTTGTTGCAAAGGTAAGGTTTATACTTTCTTCTTTACTCATGGAATTCAAAAAAAAGAAAAACCATTGTCATTCCTGCCTTTCGACAAGAGCTCAAGATAAACTGCGGCAGGAATCTAATTCATCAATCCAATTATTTGCCTTTTCTTCTTTTTGCCTTGACGCAAAAAAAGAAACAAAAAAAAGTCAAGACTTCTTGAAATTGACTAAAAATGAATTCTTATTTCTAAAACAAAAAAGACTCGTTCGCAAGAATTAAATTAAACGATAAAACTTACATAGAACTCAAACAGTTTTTTGTTTCTTCACGAAAGAAAAACTCATTTTCTTAACGTAAATTTCAAAAGGTCGGGAATTTTGTCTTTTGTAATTAAATCAACTTCTTACTCCTACTAGTCAAATAAACTCCCACAAATATAAGAAGTGTGCAGGCCATTTTTGGCCAAGTGATTGCTGCTGCATAATTACTGTTAGAATTCACTAAACTTATTCCAAAACCTATTGCCATGGCAAATACGGGTTGTAAATAAATATAGCTACTTGCAATGGTTGGCGATAGTTTTTTTACCGCAAAAATATTGAATAGATAAGTACAAAATGTAGTAAACAGAATAATAAAACCAATAGAGAATAAAACCACTGGAGGAAAGTTAAAACTAAAGTCTTGAATATCTGAAATACCGAAAGGCAACACCACAAAAAACGCAAAAGTAAACATGTAACTAATTACTGTAAGTGGTTTGTATTTGGCTAACAAAGGCTTTACCAATACCAAATATAACGAGTAACTAGTGGCGTTTGCCATGATAAATAAATTACCTTTCATTGAGGAACCTGTGTTTCCTTTTCCACTCAAGTAAATAAGACAAATTGCTCCTAAAAGCCCTAGCGAAATACCTGCTATTTTATTTGATGTAATCTTAGTTTTAAGAATGAAAAACGACAAGAGAGTAACAATTACTGGCGAAGTAACCATAATAATTGCCGAGTCAATTGGTGAGGTTATACTTAAACCTTGAAAGAATAATAATTGATTTAATGCTACTCCAAAAAATCCTACGAGTGCAATTCTCCACAGGTCATTTCTATCAACTTTTTCGCGAATGAAATAACGCAAAATCCAAAACATGATTGTTGCACCAAATACTCTTAAAAGAATAAACGTATTGGGCTTTAAATAATCGGGCATTACTTCTTTAGCAATAAAGTGACTACTTCCGTAAATTAAATTTACAGCCAGAAGAGCTAAATGTGCAAGTAAATTTTTAGGCACCTAATTTTGCTTTAAGTGATTCTACAGTCTTTTTTGCATTCCCAATGAATATCTCGTTATCCAATACAAATACTGGCCTTTTGAGAAAAGTATACTCTTCCAAAATCATTGATTTCAGCTTTTCTTCGCTTAACTCTTGCCCTTTAAATTCAGATAATTTTCTAGCTCTTTTATTCAACAGACTCTCATAACTATCTGTCATGTTTCGCATTTCTTCTAATTGCTCCAGAGTTATCTTATCTGTTTTAATGTCTTGTAATTCCCATTCATTAGAAAGGTTTAGTTCCTTAAGAATTCGTTTGCATGTATCACAAGTAGAAAGGTAGTAGGCTTTTTTCATTGTTTTAATTAGAATGTTAGAATTGAGAATCTAAAATTTAGTTATGTTGGCTCGTGTTAGTCTTCGACTCCACTCAGACTGACTTTTGCACTTGACTTATTTTTCCATCAGTCACACTGAGCGGAGTCGAAGTGCTATTCATTGTCCATTAATATTGTTGCGAAGCGGTATTAAATCTTTTAGCTAGGACTTTCTACAGAAATATACTTCCACAATAAATCTTTCAGTTCAGTAATTCCTTTTTGAGCTACGGATGAAATAAATATTGTTTCAATTCCTTCTGGTAATTCGGCTTTTATCTCTTCTGTTAGTTCCTCATCAAGCATATCACATTTGGTTATAGCAAGTACTCGGTCTTTATCTAATAATTCGGAGTTGTAAGTACCAACTTCGTTCATCAGAATTTCAAATTCTTTTTTGATGTCATCACTATCGGCTGGAACCATAAATAACAATAAAGCATTACGCTCAATATGACGTAAAAATCTGTGCCCTAATCCTTTTCCTTCATTTGCCCCTTCAATAATCCCGGGAATATCTGCCATTACAAAGGATTTGTGCCCTCTATATTTTACAATTCCAAGATTTGGAACTAAGGTTGTAAATGGATAATCAGCAATTTCTGGTTTAGCAGCAGACACAACTGAAAGCAAAGTAGATTTTCCTGCATTTGGGAAACCAACTAAACCAACATCAGCCAATACTTTTAGTTCCAGTATTTTCCATTCTTCCTTGCCAGGTTCTCCTGGTTGCGAATATCTTGGTGCTTGATTGGTAGAAGATTTAAAGTGGTCATTTCCTCTTCCTCCTTTTCCTCCTTTGGTTAAAATTACTTGTTGACCGTGTTCTGTTATTTCGTGTAAAACTGCTTCAGTTTCTCCATCTTTAACTAATGTTCCAAGAGGAACTTCTATAATTTTATCTTCTCCTTCGTGTCCTGTTTGGTGCATCCCTCTTCCAACATCTCCATGGCCTGCAATTACGTGTCTTTGAAATTTTAAGTGAAGTAAAGTCCATAATTGGCTACTTCCCCTAATAATTACGTGTCCTCCTCTTCCTCCATCTCCTCCATCTGGCCCACCTTTGGCTGTGATTTTATCACGATAAAAATGGGAACTTCCTGCTCCACCCTTTCCCGAACGGCAGCAAATTTTTACGTAATCTATGAAATTGGATTTTGACACTACTTATTTGTTTTTTACAAAAGTAAGACAATTGAGGGTCTTTTAATTAGTAATTAGAATTTTCTCATGTTCTTTCTTAAGAGTTTATCTCTGTATTTCAAAACTTCTTTTTCATGTTCTTCAAATCTATCTTCATACGTATAGCCATTTTCTTTTTCGATATATTCCAATAAGGTTTTTAAATTGGCTAAATGTTCATTACAAAGTTCAGGAGTAATTTTATTGAATTTGGTTCTTTTGTTCTCTAAAAAATCAAACTGATAATTAAGGTAATACCAAAAATAATTATAGCCAGAATAGCTATTGCTACTGCTCAAATACTCGGAGCTAAAATAGTAATAGGGATTAAGAAACATACTATCCAAACTTCTGGAATAATTGAAATCAATTTCATAAATTTTCCTATTCTCTATTTTATCCCTTTTTACCGTTTTGAATGAAAAAACTGTATCCTGAGCGTAATAAGCTGGATGACAAGCCTGTCTTTTATCATACATTTCTTCAAATGGAATATCATAATATGTTCTGTCAGCTCTTTTAGCTTTAGAAACATAAAATATCTCTCCATTATCTTCGTATTCGTAATATTTTTCAACTTTAGTAATATGACTCCAAGTAGGGTCCATATGATGCCAAGTTCCATTGAACTTCACAACATTCCAGGCGTGATTAGGATATTTTAACTTGAAAGTAAAAAACTTAGGAATTCCATCTAAAAAAATTGAATTAGGAACTTTGCCATGAACTTCGGCACAAGGAATATTACTCCTTTTGCATAGCTCTAGAAACAATGCAGAAAAATCTCTACAAACTCCTTTCCTTTTGTAGGCTGTATAGTATGGAGTATATTCTTTCGATTCTTTAGAGCTTTCTCTAAAGCGTTTCATGTCATATTTATAGTGAATAGATATTAATCCATAAAACATAAAAACTTTTTCTTCATCAGTAATACCAAAATCATGAATAAAAAGGTGAACAGAGTCTAGATTTTTAAGTGTAACTCGATCTATATTTGTAACAAGGCTATCCAGCTGTTTTTGCTTTTCGTAGGATAACTGAGAAAAAGCCCTTGGAATTATAAAAAGAAAGCTTGCAAATAGTATAGCTATTTTAATCTTTTTCATGAATTATTTTTGGTTTGCTTCAACCATTCCCCAAGAAGGGCAAGTATCACATTTTTTCTTTTTCTTTTTGGCAGTGCATGACGAAAAAGAAATAGCTAGAACGGCTATTACAATTAATTTTATCGCGAGTTTATTTTTCATATTCTACATTTCTTTACTTATCAAAATACAACTTGTTATAAGTTAACGGTAAAAACCGCACCCCTATTTTGATAGATACTAAAATTAAGGTTATTTTAGTAGTCTAAATATACACTTTTTTGAATTTATTTCAGCACATAGGACGATTTACACTAATGATAAGCTTAGCTTTCAGGAAACCTGAGAAATGGAAAGTACTGAGGCAAAATATTATTATAGAAATTAATACCATAGGAATTAGTTCCCTGAGTATTGTGGCTTTGCTTTCTCTATTTATGGGTGCTGTTATGGTAATTCAAACTGCCTCAAACATTGATTCAGTTTTGATTCCTGCTTACACAGTAGGTTTTGCAACAAGGCAATCAATTATTCTTGAGTTTTCATCTACAATGATTTGTCTTATTTTGGCAGGAAAAGTAGGCTCAAATATAGCCTCAGAAATCGGCACAATGAAACTTACTGAACAAATTGATGCGCTTGAAGTAATGGGAGTTAATTCTATTAATCATTTAGTTTTACCAAAGATTTTAGCTTCGTTATTTATTTTCCCTTTTATTGTTTTAATCAGTATGGGATTAGGTTTAATTGGAGGAGGATTAATTGGAACGCAGGCAGGAATTATCACTTTAGAGAAATATATTATGGGACTCCAGTATTATTTTGAACCCTTTAGTATCACCTATTCATTAATTAAAACTTTGTTTTTTGCCTTTTTCATTGCAACTATCCCTTCTTACTTTGGATATTATGTTAACCCAAGTGGCGGGGCATTAGAAGTAGGAAGATCAGGTACAAAATCAGTAGTAGCAAGTAGTATGATTATACTACTTATCAATTTAATAATCACTTATTTCTTGTTGTTATAATATGAGCATAATTGTAAACGACATAAAAAAGGGGTTCGGTGGAACCGAAATTCTGAAAGGAATAAGCTTTGAATTTGAAAAAGGAAAAACAAACCTTATCATTGGGCAAAGTGGATCTGGAAAATCCGTACTTACTAAGTGTATTGTAGGGCTTTACGAAGTGGATGAAGGCGAAGTAATTTATGGTGGAGAAAACTTCTCTGGCATGAGTAAATCAGAACGTAAGCACATCAGAACTCAAATTGGTATGTTATTCCAAGGAAGTGCACTATTTGATTCTTATAGCGTAGAGGAAAACGTAATGTTTCCACTTACCATGTTCTCGGATATGAGTAAAGAAGAAATGTTAGATAGAGTTAACTTTTGCCTAAAAAGAGTTGAGCTAGAAAACACCAACCATCTTTATCCATCCGAAATTAGTGGAGGAATGCAAAAAAGGGTTGCGATTGCAAGAGCTATTGCTCTTAATCCTCAGTACTTATTTTGTGATGAACCAAACTCTGGACTTGATCCAAAGACCTCTATTGTAATAGATAATTTAATTTATGATCTTACCAAAGAGTACGACATTACAACTGTAGTAATTACCCACGATATGAACTCTGTAATGGAGATTGGTGAAAACATCATGTACATACACGAAGGAGAAAATTGGTGGACTGGAGACAAACATTCAATTGTAACTACGGATAACGAAGAGATTGGAAGCTTTGTTTATGCTTCTGCATTCATGAAACAACTCAGAGGTAAATTAAATTAGATAACTAATTCTTAAATTCTTCTTTAAAGTTGAAAAGGAATACACTAAAAAATTCGTCAAAGGAATTATAACACATAATTAAGAACATGCTAAATCATTTATTTTTACAAATTGTTGAACCAATTTCCTCTCCAGAGTTCTTCGGAATTGAGATTTTTAATGATGATTTTTATAAGTTAATTACACTTTTTGGGATTAATTTATTTGTTACTCTTGTGATTGGGAGACTAATTTATTTTCCATTTAATGGGAAGAAAAAAGAATTTTTATTTGCCTATATATTTATAGCTTCAGTGGTATTTTTCCTTTGTTTTGCGCTTAAAGCATTTAAGTTTAATACAGGTGTTGCAATTGGTTTGTTTGCTCTTTTAGGAATTATTAGATTCCGTACAGACCCTATTCCTATTAAGGATATGAGTTATTTGTTTATTTTTATTGGACTATCTATGATCAATGCTTTCTCTAAAAAAATGAGTATTTATGAAATAGCATTTATCAATCTTTTATTGATGTCACTAGCAACATTTGCCGAGATATTTTTGTACAAAAGACCTGTCGTTAAAAAAACAGCTTCAATGGAATTGGTTTATGGAAATTTACTGAATTTAAAACCCGAGAATAGAGAGTTGCTGATATCAGATATTTCTATAAAGACAGGTATGCAGGTTGAAAATATAAAAGTTGGAAAAGTGAATCTTAAAACCCAAGAGGTTGAGATTAAGGTTACTTATTTGAAATAAAATAATTATTTTTAAGTTAATTCTCAATAACTTAGAATTCTATTTTATGAAATACTATTTAGTCCTTACCCTGATCATTATTGGCTCCATTTCAATTGTTTCTTGCAAAAAAGAAGTCAGCAAAAAGAACATGACAGTAATAAAGAATTGTACTGGCACCTATTTACGATTCAAAGACAAGAACTACAAGGTTTGCAACACAGATATAACCGATTCCTACAACAATAGTGATGAAGTTAACGCATCATTCAAAAAAATAGAGGATTGTAAAGCTTTTGAAGACCTAATCATATGTGCGCTAGCATTTGAATTTGAAGATATTATAGATGTTACTAAAATTGAATAAAAACAAAAATCCCCTTCCGAAACAACACGGAAGGGGATTTTTAAATTAAAACAACAATTTATTTGTTAGCCCAAAAGATGTTTTTTGACTAACATAGATATAATTTTTCCATCAGCCTTTCCTGATAACTGTCCCATTGCAGCTCCCATTACTTTACCCATATCTGCAGGTGAAGAAGCGCCAGTTTTAGCGATTATCTCTTTCACTACAGCACCTATTTCATCTTCGCTCATTTGAGCCGGTAAATAGGCTTCAATAATACCTGCTTGAAAAACCTCATCATGAAGTAAATCATCACGACCTTGCTCTTTGTACAAAGCAGCAGCATCTTTTCTTTGCTTATGAAGTTTTTGTAGAATTTTCATACCAGCTTCTTCACTTACCTCTCCACTTCCGTCCTTTGTAGCTTCTAGCATTAAAGCAGATTTGATAGCTCGTAATGCAGCTAACTTTTCTTTCTCTCTCGCTTTCATTGCTTCCTTTACGTCAGCATTTATTTGTTCTGTTAATGTCATAATAGTTTTTAGTATTAATCTACGTTATCATGTAAAAAAGAGTTGTTACTCTTTATCGATCCAGTAGTTTTTCCGTCCTTATTTTCTTCTTCTGATAAAGTAAATCTTGATACTTCGTTTTCTGAAGAATGAGGAGTATCTTCTAACTTAATCTGTCTTCTGATATAAGCTGGCTCATTTTCTAATTCAGATAAACCAAAAGGAGTTCTTAATTTGATTGTTAGATCCTTAATTCTTTCCTCTCTTTCTGCGTTAAGCTCTCTTTGATCTTCAACAGAAATCTCTTCAGAAGTTGTAGTTTCTTGAACAGAATTAACTGGCTGAGAATCTAATTCTTCATCCAAATCATCCGTTAAATAATGTCTAGTTATCGTTTCTTCTTGTGCAGGCTCTTCTTGAATATCCAATGGAGCTACTGGATTTTCTGGAGCTTTAAATAGTGGAGAAGATTCAAAGTTAAGACTAGCTTGTTGCTCTTCATGCATGATTCTTTCTAAATCATCCTCTTCCTCTTCTACTATATTTTTTACTTCCTCTACTTGTTTTAAGTAAGGCATTTCTTCAGTAATCTCTTCTTTTTCGATTGGCGCTTCAAAACTTTGTGTTGGAGAAGTAATAGGCTGTGAAATCATAGTTGATTCTTCATTTCCTAAATCCAAATAAGTCTTTTTTGGCTCTTCTGGTGTTACACCAGTATCAACACTTTCGTTAGAAGAAAAACCAGTAGCGATAACCGTTACACAAATTGATTCTCCCAATGTCTCGTCATACCCTTGACCCATAATCATTTCAGCAGATCCTCCAGCAGCATCTACAATAAAATCAGTGATTTCACTCATTTCATCCATAGTTAATTCAATATCACCAAAAGTAATATTTAATAATACCTGCTTAGCTCCTGTAATGTCATTATCGTTCAGTAATGGAGAAGAAAGTGCTTTTTCAGCTGCAGTAATTGCTCTGTTTTCTCCTTCGGCAGTTGCAGTCCCCATAATGGCAACTCCACTGTCTTTCATTACTGTGTTTACGTCATTTAAATCCACGTTAATAAATCCTGTTTTAGAAATTACCTCGGCAATTCCTTTTGCAGCAGATGCTAATACTTGATCGGCTTGAGCATATGCATTACGGATTGTTAAGTTTCCGTACATGTCTCTCAATTTCTCGTTATTGATAATCAAAAGAGTATCCACAGCATCACGCATTTCTTTAATTCCTGCTTCAGCTTGTTCTTTTCTCTTTTTACCTTCAAAGCTAAATGGTACTGTTACGATTCCTACAGTCAAAATCCCCATATCTTTAGCTATTTTAGCTACTACAGGTCCTGCTCCAGTTCCAGTTCCACCACCCATTCCGGCAGTAATGAACACCATATTGGTATTGTCGGATAAGTACTCTCTAATTTCATCAATGCTTTCAATAGCTGCATTCATTCCTACTTCTGGCAATGAACCTGCTCCTCTTCCTCCAGTTAAGGTTTCTCCTAACTGAATTTTAGTTGGCACGCTACTCATGTCTAAAGCTTGAATATCAGTATTGCAAACGATAAAATCTACGTCCTTAATTCCTAATTCGTACATGTGGTTTACGGCATTGCTACCTCCACCTCCAACACCTATCACTTTGATGATATTGGCTTTGTTGTTGTTTGGGATGTTAAATTCCATATCTGTTGTTTTTGTTGTTTTATTGTTGTTGTTTTTTACTTTATTTCTTCGTTAAAAAAGTCTTGTATTTTTTTGAAAAACACATTTGTTTTAAACAAAGATGAAGTGTCTCTTTGCACCTCTTGTACTTTTGGTTCAGGTCTTTGCGAATCATACCCTTTCATTACAAGACCGATACCAGTTGCAAATAGTGGGCTTGTAATATCATCTTGAATTCCTTTCCCTACATGTTCGTTAGGATAACCAACTCTGCTATTCATACCAGTTACAAACTCAAATAACCTTGGCAAGTATTTTAGCTGAGAACCCCCACCAGTGATAACCACTCCACCGATTAATTTTTTCTCATACCCAGAATTCTTAATTTCAAAATGGATGTGTTCGATAATTTCTTCCATTCTTGCTTGAATAATGTTTGATAAGTTCTTTACCGAAATTTCTTTTGGCTCTCTACCTCTCAATCCAGGAATACATACGATTTCATTCTCTTGGCTTTTGCTAGCGAATGCTGTTCCGTATTTCTGCTTAAGCAATTCTGCTTGTCTTTTCATTATTGTAGTTCCTTCTTTGATGTCATCAGTAATCACATTTCCACCAAAAGGAATAACCGCAGTATGACGAATAATTCCTTCATGGAAAATCGCAATATCTGTAGTTCCACCACCAATATCTACTAAGGCAACTCCTGCTTCTTTTTCTTCCTCAGACAAAACTGATTCAGCAGATGCAAGTGGCTCCAAAATAATATCAGCAACTTCTAATCCAGCTTTTTCTACACATCTGTAAATATTTTTACCAGCAGCAATTTGTCCAGTAATGATATGGAAGTTAGCTTCTAACTGAACTCCTGCCATACCTATTGGTTCAATAATTCCTTGCTGACGATCGATAATATAATCCTGAGGTAAAACATGGATAATTTCTTCCCCTGGCATCATTACCAATTTGTACATGTCATCAACTAATTCATCAATATCAGCCTGAGAAATTTCATCTTCGTGGTTGCTTCTTGTGCGCATACCTCTGTGTTGTAAACTCTTGATATGCTGACCTGCAATACCTACGTTTACTACTTTAATTTCTACTCCGGATTTAAGCTCAGCTTGTTCCACTGCGGCTTTAATTGATTGAACAGTTTTTTCAATATTAGCAACCACACCTCTTGTTACTCCAAGAGATTCTGATTTACCAACACCTATTACTTCAATCTTTCCGTGTTCATTTTTACGACCTACGATACAAGCAATTTTGGTTGTACCAATGTCTAATCCTACTACGATTTCTGATGTTTCTTCCATGTTATTGATTTTTTTTGCAAACTATTTGGTTATCGAACTTCAAGTTTATGGTTTTGTATAAGTTTAAATTATTGGGGTTTATTCCTTCTGTATAAAACAAGACTAGCTTGTCAAATTTCTTTTTTATGTCTTCTGCTTCACCAAAAATTATCTCTTGGTTTCCCACCTTTGGGATAAGAGTTATCTCTTTATTTCTTTCTACATATATCTGCTCAATTTGAGCTTTTAAGAATTCATCATTCCTTATGTAGTTTGCTAACTCATATAATTCATCCAGCATTGTTAATCCCATCAAAGAATCGTTTCCTTGAATAAGAGCTAACTCCTCGCCTGACTTTATGTTTACATAGCCGTTTATTGTTAATACACGAGCAGTATAATACTCAGAGGTTTGCATTGTTTTTCCTTTACTATCTATATAAACAGAATAACCATTTCTGCTAAACACCCTTGCTATTGGTTCTCTTTGAGTTATATTTAATTCTAATGTTCCGTTTATGTTTTTAAACACCTCTACATCCTGAACACTTGATAATGCTAATATCTTTTTCTCTACTTTCTTAGCATCAATATTTCCGAACTTATCTTCACCTTTTTTTAGCCCTATGTTTTTTAAAATCCCTTCTACTCTTTCTTTATTCACAAAGTGATTTCCGGATAAAGCATCTACTTTAATCTCCCAATTTTCGCACACTCTATTTTCCTTCTTTCTTTGAGAAAAACTCAATAAAGCAAGTGTTCCCAATATGAACAAGAACCAAATCGATATGTTTAAAAACTTCTTCAATTTTGCGACAATTTATTTTTAATTGGCTCTACCAAAGTGCTTATATCTCCTGCACCAATGGTAAGAATCACTTCTAACTCACTTTTGTTTATTGTTTCAACAATTGTTGCTTTTGTTTCTTTTCTTTTAGAAACTCCGTTCATTTTATTTAACAGAAAATCCGCATCTATTCCTTCCATTGGTAGCTCACGTGCAGGGTAAATATCCAACACAATTACTTCATCCATTTTAGACAGTTCATTCGCAAATTCATCTCCAAAATCCTTAGTTCTTGAAAACAAATGAGGTTGAAAAACTCCTGTTATTTTCTTTCCAGGATATAGCTTTCTTACTGAACTAACCAAAGCTTTAATCTCTGTAGGATGATGCGCATAATCATCAATAAAAATCAAGTCCTTTCCTTTCAAAATGTATTCAAATCTCCTCTTTACTCCTTTGTAATTTTCCAATCCTTTTTTAATGGTTTGGTTATCTATTCCTATCTCTTGACAAACTGCTATTGTTGCCAAGGCGTTTTCGATATTGTGCAGGCCGTTAATCCCAATTTTAATACACTCAATACAACCAAAAGGACTAACGGCATCAAACACAAAATCACCATTTATAACTGAGATATTCTCAGCATAATATGTTGAATTCTTATTATCAAGCGAGTATGTTTCAGTATTACCAAAACTCAATTTCACTTCTTCTTGTAAAAACACTTTTCCAGTTAGATTTACTTTATTTACAAAATCTTGGAAAGACTTATCGATTGAATCAGAATCTCCATAAATATCCAAATGGTCCGCATCTGTAGAAGTAACCACAGCCACATTGGGAACCAAAGTCAAAAATGAACGATCGTATTCATCTGCTTCTACAACTACCCATTCAGAGGAGTCATCCAATACCAAATTAGAGTTGTAGTTTGTAGCTATTCCTCCTAAAAAGGCATTGCACTTTACCTTGGACTCACTCATTACCACAGCAATCATTGAAGATGTAGTGGTTTTACCATGAGTTCCGGCTACTGCAATAGTTTTGTACTGCTCGGTAATCATTCCTAATACTTCAGCACGTTTTTTAAGCGTGTAGTTTTCTTCTTGGAAATAATTCCAAATTGTGTTTGAAGAAGGTATTGCTGGTGTATAAATAACTAACGTAGTTTCTTTATTGGCTTTAATACTAGCGTCAATTTCATCTGTATTATCCCTATAGGTAATTGACATTCCATTCGATTCCATTTCCTTAGTTAAGGAAGTTGAAGTAAGGTCATAACCAAACACAGGAATGGCTTTGGAGTTGAAATAGCGTGCCAAGGCACTCATTCCAATTCCACCGATTCCAATGAAAAATACGCTATGTATTTCGTTTAGGTTCACTACTTATTTATTATCAATTTAATTACTTCATTCGCTATAGTTTCGGCAGCATTTGGCCTTCCGAAACCTATTATATTCACACTTAACTTTGTCAGTTTATCGTTATCGTTTATTAACTCTAAAACTTCATTTCCTAGCACTTCTGGTGCATCAACATCTTTAACCAACTCTGCCGCATTGTGGTTTACCAATGCCATTGCATTTTTAGTTTGATGATCTTCACTTACATTAGGCGAAGGCACCAAAATAGTTGGCTTTCCAACCAAACACAATTCTGATATAGAAAGAGCTCCTGCTCTACTAACAACCAAATCAGCACTTGCATAAGCTAAGTCCATTTCATAAATAAAATCATGAACTTTGATATTCGTCAACTTATTTTCATCTACAAAAGACTTCATGTCTTCGAAGTAGTATTTACCTGTTTGCCACAACACTTGAATGTTGTTTTCCTCTAATTGCTTAGCGGCATTTTTAATACTATTGTTAATCGTTCTTGCTCCTAAGCTTCCTCCTATAACCAACAGTACTTTTTTATCACTCTCTAAGTTAAAATGAGATAAGGCTCTATCTCTTTTACCTTTAATATTTAATATCTCCTTACGTACTGGATTTCCAGTAAATACAATCTTTTTAGCATCAAAAAAACGTTCCATTTTATCGTAGGCCACACAAATTTTCATTGCCTTTTTGGCTAATAATTTATTTGTGATTCCTGGATACGAATTTTGTTCTTGCAGTAAAGTTGGTACTCCAGCCTTTCCAGCCTGCCTTAATAATGGTCCACTTGCATAACCTCCAACTCCAATAGCAATATCTGGATTAAAGTCTTTCACAATTTGTTTTGCCTTTTTCAAACTTTTAATCAGTTTAAAAGGAAAAGAAAGATTCTTAAGAGTTAGCTTTCTTTGTAATCCAGCAATATCTAATCCTACAATTTCATAACCAGCTTTTGGCACTTTCTCCATTTCCATCTTACCATTTGCACCTACAAAAAGAATTTCAGCATTTGGCTGTTTTTCTTTTATGGCATTAGCTATGGCTATGGCTGGATATATATGTCCGCCAGTCCCTCCTCCTGATATGATAATTCGACTAGGCTTCATTTGCTAAGTTTTTATCGTTAAACACATCTTTGCTCACACCCAAAATAAGTGCAAACGCAATAGAAGTAAACAAAATAGATGTTCCTCCCATACTAATCATTGGTAAAGGCTGTCCTGTAACAGGGAGTAAATTTACGCTTACACCCATATTCAGAAATGCCTGAAATACAATACTAAATCCTAATCCAAAAGCTAAGTAAGAACCAAAGTCACTCTTGGAGTTTTTGGCTATTACAATGACTCGATAAAGGATTATTAAATACAACAATATCAATGTTAATCCTCCTAAAATAGATCCATATTCCTCAATAAAAATTGCGAAAATAAAATCTGCCCAAGCAGAAGGTAAAATGTTTTTTACGGTACTCTTACTTGGACCCGTTCCTCTAAATCCTCCTCTTGCAATTCCTGCTTTAGCAATGTCGGTTTGATAATTATTATCAGCTGCATTTTCTGCTTCATCACCACCAGCAAAAGCTGCTATTCTCGATTTCCAAGTATTTACCCTTGGAAGTAAATTAGGTAAAGCGGTTCCTAATAAAAGAAGTAAGCAAAACCCAATAATTGCCGAGCCTAATATTGCTCCAATATGTGCTAAAGACACACTTGATATAAACACCAAGACCATGCTTATTGCAAACAACATAAGTGCTGTGGATAAATCGGCTGGTAAAATAAGTCCACAAATAAGAGCAATCGGTAACATTATTTTTATTGCAATTACTTTAAAACTCTTTAACTGATCTTTATAAACTGAAAGCTGTCTTGCTAGGTATACTATCAATGAAATTTTAGCAATATCAGAAGGCTGAAAACCAAATAACCATCTTTGTGCATCTTTCTCAGAAGGAAGTAACAGCACCAGAAGAAGTAGGATTACTGATACGACTATCCCTATTTGTGACAATCGAGAAAAGTAATTTATCTTGAACCTATGTACATACACCATAATCAGAAATCCTGCCCCCAGAATTAGTGCATGTTTTAAAATATAAGCCTCCGTATTTCCTCCCCTAAACTTGTATGAAAGTTGCGAAGTTGAACTGTACACGATTAGCAATGAAAAAAGAGACAACAGTATTGTTATCACCCAAATCACCTTATCTCCGGTTAGATATTTGCTAAAAATGTTATTCATTTTATTCTATAATTCTCTTACTGCTTTTCTAAATTCTAATCCTCTTTCTTCGTAGTTATCATATAAATCAAAACTTGCACATGCTGGAGATAAAAGAACTAAATCTCCTTTTCCACCAAGCTTGTAACTTG
This sequence comes from uncultured Flavobacteriales bacterium, assembly GCA_938009745.1. Lineage (GTDB taxonomy): Bacteria > Bacteroidota > Bacteroidia > Flavobacteriales_D > CAJJDF01 > CAJJDF01. The sequence goes on along the minus strand of CALLII010000074.1, from coordinate 9,801 downwards.
TTTTCACAGCATCTCTTGCATTGTTCGTTTCATAAACATCAACCACATCTCCAAAGGCTTCAATAAGCTTTGAATTGTCGACCCCAAGACAAACTATTGCTTTCACCTTTTCTTTTACTAATGGAATTAACTCTTCGTAGTCGTTTCCTTTGTCAACTCCTCCTGCAATCCATACAATTGGTTTGTTAATGCTCTCAAGCGCATACCAAACGGCATTCACATTGGTAGCTTTAGAATCGTTTATAAATTCGATTCCATTTACATAGCAAATGTGTTCAAGTCTGTGTGCTACGTTTTGAAAATCAGTAAGACTTTCTCTTACAATCTCTTTTCTCAAATCCAAAACTTTAGAAGCAATTCCTGCTGCCATTGAATTGTAAATGTTATGCTTTCCGTTTAATGCTAAATCGTGTATTGACATAGTTTGGGGGTGGTTTATATGATTAAATACTATTTCTTCGTTACTGTTTAAATATGCTCCTTGTTCCAATAATTCTTTAATGGAAAAAGGGATCTGCTTTGCTCTTATTTTCTTATTTGGAAGGTTTGTTGAGATGGCTTTGTCATCTTTACAAAAGATGAAAACATCTTCTTCCGTTTGGTTCATTGTAATTCTAAATTTGGAGTCGATATAGTTTTCGAATTTGTATTCGTATCTATCCAAATGATCAGGGGTAATGTTTAATAAAATAGATACATCAGTCCTGAAATCTTTTATTCCATCTAACTGAAAGCTACTTAGTTCCAGCACGTAATATTCATAATCCATAGTAGCTACTTGGTAAGCAAAACTATCGCCTACATTTCCAGCTACACCTACATTTAATCCTGCTTTTTTAAGGATGTGGTAAGTCAACATTGTGGTTGTTGTTTTCCCATTAGAACCAGTTATTCCAATCAAAGTGGCATTGGTATATCTTCCTGCAAACTCTATTTCGGAGATTACCGGAATTGACTTTGCCTTCGCTTGTTTTACTATTTCAACTGTATCAGGTATTCCTGGGCTTTTTACTATTTCCGAAGCTCCTAAAACTCTATCAAAAGTGTGAGTTCCTTCTTCCCACTCTATTTTTTCAGCTTCTAATACTGCTTTATACTTTTCTTTTATTTTTCCGAAATCAGATACAAACACACTAAAGCCTTGCTTTTTAGCAAGCACAGCTGCTCCAACCCCGCTTTCGCCAGCTCCAAGTATTGCTATGTTTTTAGTTGTGCTCATTATTATCTTATCTCAACTTGAGTGTTACAATCGTAATTATCGCAAGGAAAATTCCTACTATCCAGAACCTAGAAACAATCTTAGATTCGTGCATTCCTTTCTTTTGGTAATGGTGATGAAGTGGTGCCATTAAAAACACTCTTTTTCCTTCACCAGTTTTCTTTTTTGTGTATTTGAAATAAGCAACCTGTATCATAACAGATAAATTCTCTGCTAAGAAGATTCCACATAAAACAGGAATCAATAATTCCTTTCGGATAGAAATAGCGAAAACTGCTATAATTCCTCCAATTGCTAGACTCCCTGTATCTCCCATAAATACTTGTGCTGGATACGAATTGTACCACAAGAAACCGATACAAGCCCCAACAAAAGCACTGATGAATATTACCAGCTCTCCTGAGTTGGGTATAAACATTACATTGAGGTAATCAGAGAAAATTATGTTTCCAGAGACATAAGCAAAAATCGCTAATGTAACTCCAACAATTGCTGAAGTTCCAGTGGCTAACCCATCAATTCCATCAGTCATATTGGCTCCATTGGAAACTGCTGTGACAATTACAATTACAGCCGGAATAAAAATTAACCAAACCCATTTTGCTCTTCCATCATTATCCATCCATGCCAAAAACCATTGGTAGTTAAACTCATTGTTTTTAAAGAATGGCAATGTAGTTTTTGTAGATTGGTGCTCAACCCATGAGTAAGTTGCACTAGTATCTCTTGCAGCTGTTACAGTTACAGGACCATCTGTTCCTAGTTTAGCAACAAAACCTTCAAGCACTTCATTCTGAACTTTCTCTTTAATAGTAACATTGTCGTTAAACATTAACATACAAGCTACTATCAAGCCAATTCCTACCTGACCAACTATTTTAAACTTACCAGATAAGCCTGCTTTGTTCTTTTTAAATACTTTGATGTAATCATCAATGAAACCAATTGCTCCTAAACCAACTGTTGTAATCAACATGATGATGATATAGATATTATCTAGTCTTGCAAAAAGCAGAGTTGGAATTAATATTGCTGCAATAATTATAAGCCCTCCCATTGTTGGAGTCCCTTCTTTTTCCTTTTGTCCTTCTAAACCTAAATCACGCACAGACTCTCCAACTTGTAAGTTTCTTAGTTTTTGAATTAATTTTTTTCCAAAAAGTAATGAAACCGCCAAAGAAGTAAGGATAGCCAAAGCAGCTCTGAAAGAGATATAATCGAACAATCCAGCTCCTGGAAAATCAATTTCTTGTAGGTATGAGAATAAATAGTACAACATTATTTGTCAAGGATTTTAAGGGTTTCAGAAAGTATCTCTAGATCATCAAAATAGGATCGCTCTCCGTTAATTTCTTGGTAGTTTTCATGTCCTTTTCCTGCAACTAGTATAATGTCATTAGGTTCTGCCAAGGACGAGGCAGTTTTTATAGCTTCTTTTCTATCAGTTATAGTTAATGTCTTTTTGTAATCTACAGCCTCTACTCCTTTTTGCATTTCTTCCAAAATGGTAGTTGGGTTTTCTGTTCTAGGATTATCAGAAGTAAGAATTACTTTATCGCTCAACTTACAAGCAATATTTGCCATAAGTGGACGCTTAGTTTTGTCTCTGTCCCCTCCACAACCAATTACAGTTATTACTTTTTCGTTCCCAGTTCGGATATTCCCTATAGTTTGTAGTACATTTTTAAGTGCATCTGGTGTGTGAGCATAATCCACTATGCCTATTACATTATTTGTAGTTCTTATGTATTCAAATCTTCCTTCTACATTATCAAGTGAACTAATTTGAGTTAAAATCTCTAGTTCATCCTCATGCAATTGCAAAGCAGCTGTATAAACAGATAGTATGTTATAAGCATTAAAATCTCCTATCAACTTTACCCACAATTCTTTTCCATTGATATTCAATTGCAATCCAGAAAATTGATTCTCAATTACTTTTGCTCTATAATCTGCATCCGACTTAATAGCTACGGTAGTCACCTCAGCTTTTGTATTCTGCATCATTACCATGCCATTTTTATCATCCGTATTGGTAATGGCAAAAGCTGTTGAAGGCAGTCCATCAAAAAATGCTTTTTTTACATTTATGTACTCTTTAAAAGTGTTATGATAATCTAAATGATCGTGAGTAATATTTGTAAATACTCCTCCCGAAAATTCAATTCCTTCAATTCTTCCTTGGTGAATTGCGTGAGAACTTACTTCCATAAAACACAGTTCACATCCTTCCTCAACCATTTGAGCAAATAACTCATTCAATCTGATAGCGTCAGGAGTGGTGTGAGTAGATTTTATTTCTTTCTCCCCAATTCGGTATAAAATGGTAGAAACTAAACCAACCTTATAACCAAGCTTCGAAAACAACTCATACAACAAAGAAGTTGTAGTAGTTTTTCCGTTTGTACCTGTAACCCCTATTAACTTTAATTTAGATGACGGATTCTCGTAAAAATTAGAAGCAATTAATCCTAATGATTTAGCTGAATTCTCTACTTGAACATAAGTGACTCCAGAAATAATGTCATCTGGCATTTTTTCGCAAACTATTGCTTTAGCTCCAGTTTCTATTGCTTTGGCAATAAAATCATGACCATCAGAAGCTGTTCCTTTTATGGCAATAAAAAGACTGTTTCGCTCCACTTTACGTGAATCGAAAGCAATTGCACCCACAGAAGAATTGGTAGAACCAATAACTCCAGTTAGTCTTACTTTGTACAATATATCTTTTAATAATCTCATGTTATTCTTATCCTAAATTCAATACAATCACTTTTTTATTTCCACCTAGTTGAGTTTGAGTTTTTACTACTCCTTTTCCATTTACTCTTACAGCAAACCCTTTATTTTCTAATAGATAAACAGCATCTTTCAATCCCATCCCTATAGTATTTGGTAATTCAGATTCTGCTTTTTTATTAAAGTCAACTTTATCTTTTTTTGCTGAAGTGGCTACCCATTTAGAATCGCCATTGTTATTTTTAACTGGAACATTTAGAGCTTTAAACACCAAAGTCAAATCATCAATATTTCCTCCTTTAGAAGCTGGCATATTCAGTTTCTCTAACTTGTCGTTTGTTCGTGCCATCTCAATATCTGTAGCATAAACTTTCTCAGCAATTTCTTTAAATACTGTTCCCGATACTACATTTCCATATATGCTTTTGGTTGGTGCAGCAACTACCACAATACACGAGTACTTTGGGTTATCTGCAGGGAAATATCCACAAAAAGATGCTTGATGTCTTACCCTAGAACTTGCCTCAGAATCGGACTTACCATAACCAACTTGTGTAGTCCCAGTTTTACCCGCAATTTTAAAATCTAAATTTTTAAGGTTACTTGCAGTCCCCTCAGAAACAACTTTCTCTAATAAAAATCTTGCATCTTTAATTGTCTTATTAGAACAGATACTACTATTTAATATTTCTGTTTTAGACTTGTAAACCACTCTACTTCCATCTCTTATTTCCTTAACAAATTGTGGTTTTACCATTACTCCATTATTGGCAACAGCATTGTAAAAAGTTAAAATTTGAAGTGGAGTAAATCTTGTTTCATACCCAATAGACATCCATGGAATTGAAATACCAGACCAAGTAGAATCGGCAGTAGTTTTTACATAAGGTTTTCCTTCACCTTTTATCTCTACACCCAACTTATCTCCTAATCCCAAACTTTTAATTCCTCTTAAAAAATTAGACTGTTTCTTTTTGTAATTTTCATTTATGATATGAGAAACACCAACATTACTTGACAATGCAAAAGCTTTCCAAACAGGAATAACTCCATCTCCACCTTCGTGTGCATCTCTCATCACTCTGTCATAATACTTTACAGTTCCGTCTCTAGTATCTACTAAATCGTTTATGTCAATTTTTCCATCTTCTAAAGCCACCATAACAGATGCCAATTTAAATGTTGAACCTGGCTCAGAAGAAGTCCCAATTGCATGATTATAAATTTCTCTGTAATTCCCTTTTCTATCTTTCGAAATGTTTGCAATAGCTTTAACATGTCCTGTTTTCACTTCCATCAGAACAGCACAACCGTGTTGAGCATTTTGAGAAACAAGTTGTTCCATCAATGCCTTTTCAGCAACATCTTGCAGGTTTACATCTATTGTTGTGTAAATGTCTTTTCCATTTTCTGGCTTTACCAAATAATCGTCTGTCAAAGGAATTTTGTTTCCTCCACCAACATTCTTCATATACTGTAACCCTTGCTCTCCTTTAAGTCTTTCTTGGTAAGCAGCTTCTAACCCTACTCCATTTCCTTCCGCATTTATATAACCAACAGTTCTTTCAGCTAACATTCCAAAAGGCTTTTCTCTTTTGTTTTGTTTCAATACAATTCTTCCACCTCTAAACTGTCCTTTTCTTAAAATTGGAGCATTGGTTATTTCTACCATTTCATTGTAAGAGACTTTCTTATGCAATAAATGATACCTTCTTTTGTTTCGCTTAGCATCCAACAATTCTCTTCGGTATTGACCTTCAGATTTATCCTTAAAAACTTGTGACAAACGAAGAGCCAAAGAATCCACTTTAGAAGTAAAAAGTTCTGATTTAACAGCAACTAAATCCATTCTTATCTCATAAATAGGGACTGAAATTGCCAATGCACTTTTCTCTTTGTCATCAGCAAAAATATTCCCTCTTGATGCTGCAATTTCCACTTCACTAATACTAGAGATGTATGCATTATTTTCAGGATTAACAGTCATTTGAATAGTAAAAATCTTATAAACAAGCGCAAGCGAAAACACGAATACAGCAATGTATACGAAGTAAATTCTACCTGATATGTTTTTAGTTTCGCTCACTAATTCTCTTCTTTTTCTTTTATAATAATTGGCGCTTGCTTAAGCTCCACAATCCCTTTTCCTTCTGTTAACTTCAGCACATTAGACTGAAGACTTATTTGGTTTAATTCTTTTGTTGCAGAATTGTCTTTTGAGTTTAATTCCTCCATGTTTTCGAGCTCTGCAACTCGTTTCATTTGTTTATCTGCATAGTATCCATAACCGATATATAACATCACTAAAAAGGTGAGATACACCACAAACCCCATATTTTTCTGAACAAACTCTTTCCCGAAAAAATTCCCCGACAGTAAATCGGTAATGGGTTTTAATATGTTTATTCTCTTATCTGACATTTTATAACTTCTCTGCGATTCTCATTTTTGCACTTCGTGCTCTTGAGTTCACTTCTATTTCTTCTTCATTTGGCACAATTGCCTTTCTCGATACGTCTTTCATTTGTACCAGTGGGTTTCCGTAAAAATCTTTTTCTATTTCTCCTTCAAACTTTCCTTTTTTGATGAAATTCTTAACTAACCTATCTTCTAGAGAGTGGTAAGAAATCACCACCAATCTTCCTTCAGGTTTTAAAACATCCTGAGCAGCTACTAAAAACTTTTTTAGCACTTCCAACTCTTGATTAACTTCAATTCGTATTGCTTGAAATATCTGAGCCAAAAACTGGTTTTCTTTTTTGAAAGTGGTAAGCAGCTTCACGATATCAATTAACTGTGTAGTTGTTTTGATTTCGTTTACCTCTCTTGCTTCCACAATTTTTCGAGCTACAAGTCTGGCATTTCTGATATCTGCATATGCTTTGAAAATAAATTCAAGTCTATCTTCTTCGTAATCATTCACAACTTGCCTTGCAGTAAGTTCCTGATCTTGATTCATTCGCATATCCAATTCTCCTTCGTAACGAATAGAGAAACCTCTTTCGCCAGAATCGAATTGATGAGAAGAAACTCCCAAATCTGCTAGTATTCCGTCAACTTGGGCAATTCCATGAAATGCCAAGTAATTTTGGATAAATGCAAAATTTTGATCTATCAGAGTAAATCGAGAATCGTCTAAGGAATTTTCGTGAGCTTCGGCATCTTGATCAAAAGCGAAAAGTTTTCCGTTCTCATCAAGTGATTCAAGAATTTTTCTTGAATGACCTCCACCACCAAAAGTTACATCTACGTATACACCATTTGGTACAATGTTCAATCCTTCGATTGAACTATTTAAAAGAACTGGGACATGATAACCACTATCGTTTTTCATCATCTTTGCTATCACTCATAACCTGTTCGGCAAGTGTTGCAAAGTCCCCCATTTCTTCATTCATTAATTCATCATACTTCGTTTTGTCCCACATTTCAATTCGGTCGGCATACGCAAAAAGTACAACCTCTTTGGTAATTCCAGCATACTCTAGTAGGTCTTTAGGAAGATTAATTCTTCCGTTTCCGTCCATATCTAATTGAGTAGCTCCATTCTGAAATTTTCGAACAAACGCTCGGTTTTTAGTGATGAATAAATTCAAATCATTGAGCTTATTCGCAACAACTTCCCAGTCTTTGTGAGGATACAAACCCAGACAACCTTCGAACCCACGGTTCAAGACAAACCCTTCCTTCCCTTCATTGTCTAATTGTTTTTTTAGACCTGATGGAACAGTGAGTCGCCCTTTGGCATCCAGTTTACATATGTATTCTCCTAGATAAGACATAGTTATTGTTAATTAGCAAAGATATTTAATATATCCCACATTTCTCCACATTATACCACTATGTGAATAACTTTATAACGAAACTAAACATAAAAAGTTTCATTACAAACAAAAAGTATTGATTTTAAAGGGTTTTACTTAAAAAAAGTGTTGATAAGTATGGTGGGAGAGATTTCCATTATATTAACAATTGATTGTTGAATACTACTAAAAATAGGGGATGAAAAACATCCGTTTTTAAAAAGTGGTTGGATGTGGGGAAATTTAGGTTTGAGAAATTATTTTTACTTTACAAATAATGATTTAGAATAAATCGCTCCTTAAAATAAGGCCAATAAAATTCAATCATGATTTAAAAAAGTCATTTCGAGTTTAGGGCAAAGGATTAATTGAGTAGTTTTGTAAAGAATCATCCCAATAACAATGAAAGTAAAAACAGCAGAATTTGTAATTAGCAACACACGAGTAGATATGTGTCCTAAACCATCAATCCCTGAGTATGCTTTTATTGGAAGATCCAATGTTGGGAAATCGAGTTTAATAAACTCGATTTGTAACAATAAAAAGCTAGCAAAAACTTCTTCTACTCCTGGAAAAACGCAATTGATTAATCATTTTATCATCAATGACGATTGGTATTTGGTAGATTTACCAGGATATGGTTTTACCAAAACTCCAGTAAAACTGAAAGAGAAATGGATGAACTTTACCCGAAACTATTTGAGACACAGAGAAAACTTGATGTGTGTTTTCGTGCTATTAGACTCTCGACACAATGTGCAAAAAGTAGATGCTGAATTTATGGAATGGTTGGGAGAAAACGGAATTCCTTTTGTTATGGTGTTTACCAAAATGGACAAACTGGACCCAAGAGACATTGAAGGAAACATACAAGCCTACCAAGACAAAATGAGCGAAAAGTGGAGCTTTTTGCCTCAACATTTTCTTACTTCATCCGAAAAGAAAGAAGGAAATGAAGAGATACTAGCTTTTATTGAAGAAACTAGCAAAGGGTTTGTGAAGCCTGTTGATGATAGATTTTAAATAAATTTACTGTAATAAATTAAAAATGAAAAAAATAACTCTTATCCTTTTAATTTCATTCTTAATTGGCTGTCAAGAGACTGTCAAACCTGAAATTGAAGACTCAATTAATACATCAGATAATGAAATAGAGCTAACTGATAGTATAACTGTATCTGAACAAGTATTCAACATTCAAAATAAAGCTGACACACTAATATTACTAAATGGCGGAATAAAAATTTTTATTCCTGCCAACTCCTTTACAGATGATAATCAAAATGATTTCACTGATATATCAGTAGAATTTAAAGAGTGTGTCAACAAAAGCGACATGATTCTTGAAAGTCTATCTACTTCATCAGATTCCAATATGTTAATCACAAATGGAATGGTTAAAATCACTGCTTATTACGAAGACACAAAATTGATGCTTAAAAACAAAAGTGAAATTAAAATTTACTTTCCAAGAAATAATAACTCAGAAAAATATGATCTTTTTTATGGCAAGATTAACGGAATTAATGTCAATTGGATAAAAGACGACACAAAACCTGAGCAGGATATAGTAAAAAAAAGGAAAAGGAAAATTCAACAACAGTTCAATTATAGTTATCGCATTTCTGGTAGGACAATAAAAATAAACAATGATTTTATTCCAACATATATGTTTGAGGACAAGTCCATTAATAACGACTTCTTCCAGTTCCTAAAAAAGAATTTCAAGCCGTCAAAGGCAGCTTTAAAAGAACTTTATGCATTTTATGAGTCATCCCCTAAAGATGACCTAAGCTCTTTCTCCATACGTGTCGAAATTAATTTTGACCAAAAAATAAATGTTTCGTCAATCGACTTTAGCAACCCTGAATTAATTATTTCCAAAGAACTGAGTACTTTTATTAAAAACTCTCTTCCAAGAATTGATTACAGCACAGTTGACTATCACGACATAAGACATAACAAACCAAACTTCGGATTTAACATCTATGGATCTAGAGAATTAGATAAAAAGAATTTTACTCGAAAATTCGAAGAACA
>CALLII010000073.1 GCA_938009745.1 uncultured Flavobacteriales bacterium | reverse complement strand
TAACGAAAGAAGTTGTTCAGAGAAACCAGATACTTATGAAAAAACAGAAGCTTCTCGTTATAAAATAAAAGGATATAATCGTTTAACTTATAATGGAAACAAGCATAAAACTGATGTGCTTGCTATTAGGCAAAACCTTGCTCAAGGCGCGCCAGTTGTTATCGGAATGATGGTAGGAGGAACATTTATGCAAGGAATGCAAGGAAGAGATGTTTGGAGACCAACAAGTGCTGATAGAAGACAAAGCGGATTTGGAGGACACGCAATGTGCGTAATAGGATATGACGATTACAAAGAAGGTGGTGCTTTTCAAATAATGAATAGCTGGGGACCAAGCTGGGGAAAGAATGGAGTTGCTTGGGTTAGTTACAAGGATTTCGATTTCTTTACCAAAGAAGCATACGGATTATACCCAATGGGAAATGCCAAAGATGCTAAATTCGACCCGAACAAACTAGCAATGAAATTTGGATTGGTAAACAATGCAAACGGACGTAATATTCCTTTTCAATTTGTAAATGGAATTACATTTAGAACCAAACAGCCAATTGCTGTTGGAACTCAATTTAAAATTGAATCAACTAACTCGATAGAATGTTACACGTATGTATTTGGGCAAGAAACAGACGAAAGTAGTTACACATTATTTCCATATACCGATAAGCACTCTCCATATTGTGGAATTACAGGAACAAGACTATTTCCTAATGATCATTCGTTAGTTGCAGATAATAAAGGTAGTAAGGATTACATGGCAATTATTGTTTCTAAAAAACCATTGGATTACACGCAATTAAATGGATTGATAAATAAAGCCTCTGGATCTACTTACCAAGAAAAAGTGATGAGAGCTATTCAATCTCAGCAAATACCGAATGTAAAGTTTGATTCCAATGGAGAAACGATTAATGCCAATGCAATTACTCAAGGAAAGAATATAATGGCAGTTGTTTTGGAGATAGATAAGAGGTAGAAAGCATTGAGAAATACAGAAATACTAACTCGTTCACTTTCGCTTGAAGACATTGAAAATTTGTCTTTAAACTATACCGAATGTGTGTTTTTGAATTCGAATGAAGACGTATCTATTTCGTATTTAGCATTGGGTATAAAAGCAGAATTTAAGCATAAAGAAAATCAAGTTTTTGATGGGTTAACACAATTTGTTGACGAACACCAAGATTGGGTATTTGGATACTTAGGTTATGATTTAAAAAACGAAGTTGAACCATCATTGTCTTCTAAAAACAAAGATGAATTAGAGTTTGAATCTACTCACTTTTTTGTTCCAGAAATTGTATGCGAATTATCACCAGAATTCACTAAAGTACATTTTCAAAAAAAGGAAGAAAAAGAACGTTTATTGACTTTTTTGGATGGAAAAACCACAAAAAACAAAGAAAACACTCAAAACATTACTTTTTCTCAAAGAATGAGTCAAGATAATTACGAGCAAAGATTCGAAGCCATAAAGGAACACATTCAGCAAGGAGATATTTACGAAATGAACTTTTGTCACGAGTTTTATGCCGAAAATGCTGAGATAAATCCTTTTGAAACTTACACCAAATTAAATGAGCTGACGAACGCTCCATTTTCTACTTTTTATAAAAATAAAGAGAACTATATTTTGTGTGGAAGTCCAGAACGGTACATCAAAAAAGAGGGAGATAAAATAATTACTCAACCTATAAAAGGAACTGCAAAGAGAGGAAAAACCGAAGAAGAAGACGAACAGATAAAATTAGAACTTTCGCAGAATGAAAAAGAGAGAAGCGAGAATATTATGATTGTAGATTTGGTGAGAAACGATTTATCCAAAACAGCAAAAAGAGCTTCTGTAAAAGTAGAAGAATTATGCAAAGTGTATACGTTTGACACGGTTCACCAAATGATTTCTACGGTAACTTCGGAGATTAAAAAAACGACTCATCCAGTGGAGGTGTTGCGAACTACTTTCCCAATGGGATCAATGACTGGAGCACCCAAAGTAGAGTCTATGAAAATCATTGAGGAATTAGAAACCACCAAACGAGGAGTCTATTCTGGAGCAATAGGTTATTTTAAACCGAATCAAGATTTTGATTTTAATGTGGTAATACGATCTTTGTTGTACAATCAAAAAAAGAAGTATTTGTCTTTTATGGTTGGTGGAGCAATTACAAATAAAGCGAATGCAGAAGATGAGTATAAGGAAACTTTACTGAAAGCTGAAGCTATGATTAACAGTGTAAAATGAACAAAAAAACATTAAATAGCGAACTCGACAGAATATCTGTAGAAGAATTTAAATCGGAAGAAAAAACGCCCATTATCGTGTTGTTGGACAATATTAGGAGTTTAAATAATATTGGTTCGGTTTTTAGAACTGGGGATGCTTTTAGAATTGAGAAAATCTATTTATGCGGTTACACGGCTCAACCACCAAATAAAGACATTGCCAAAACAGCTTTAGGAGCTACAAAATCTGTTGATTGGGAGTTTGCTGAGGACATTGTTTCGTTAATTGAAAAATTAAAAAACGACAATACCGAAGTGTATGCTGTTGAACAAACATCTGATTCCATTATGTTAGACGATTTCACTCCAAAAAAGGAAATGAAAACTGCGGTCATTTTCGGAAACGAAGTGCAAGGTGTTCAACAAGAGGCCATTGACGTTTGTACAGGAGTAATTGAAATCCCACAAATAGGAACAAAACACTCATTAAACATTTCAGTTTCTAACGGAGTTGTACTTTGGGATTTGTTTTCGAAGCTTAAAAACGGATAAAGATGATTTAGGAAATTAATTAAACTTCAACCATTTTAATTTCAGTACCATCAGCAAAAAGAGAACATTTTACTTTAAAAAAACCTGCTACGAGCTTCATTTTGAATTTAGCTTTTGAATTTTGATTCAAAATGTCACACTCCATTGTAGATTTTCCGAACCATCCATAATTAACTTTTTGCTTAGAACCATTTATCAAAACTTTTCCATTAAACCAGGAATTATGAACTTCTATACTATTTCCTAGATAACCCCCTGTCCAAATAGTTTTCTGCCCAACATGTTTTTCTACCAATTTGTTTTTCATTTTTAAATACTTTTTTCTACCATAATATACTAAAAACGCCTTTATTATTGCTAAATATCTAGGAAAATGATATTTTCGCTCATTACAATTAAAATCAACTAAACATATGTCATATTTATTTACTTCAGAATCTGTTTCAGAAGGACATCCAGATAAAGTAGCCGATCAAGTATCGGATGCAATAATTGATAACTTTTTGGCTTTTGACCCAGACTCAAAAGTAGCTTGCGAAACTCTTGTAACAACAGGACAAGTAGTATTAGCTGGAGAAGTTAAAACAACAACTTACTTAGACGTACAAAAAATCGCTAGAGATGTAATCAACAAAATTGGTTATACCAAAAGTGAATACATGTTTGACGGTAATTCTTGTGGAGTATTTTCTGCAATTCATGAGCAATCAGAAGATATTAACCAAGGAGTTGATAAAGCAAACAAAGAAGAGCAAGGGGCAGGAGATCAGGGAATGATGTTTGGTTATGCAACTGATGAAACTGAAAACTACATGCCATTGGCACTGGAGCTTTCTCACAGATTATTGATTGAATTAGCTTTATTAAGAAGAGAAGAAAAAGACATTACTTATTTAAGACCAGATGCTAAGTCGCAAGTAACGATTGAATATTCTGACGATAACGTACCACAAAGAATTGATGCAATTGTAGTTTCTACTCAGCATGATGATTTTGACCCAAGTGACGAAGTGATGTTGGCCAAGATTAAAGCTGATATCGTAAACATATTAATTCCAAGAGTAAAAGCTAAGTTGCCAGCAAACATTCAAGCTTTGTTTACAGATGGAATTACTTACCACATTAACCCAACAGGAACTTTCGTAATAGGAGGGCCTCACGGAGATACTGGACTTACAGGAAGAAAAATTATTGTAGATACTTACGGAGGAAAAGGAGCACACGGAGGTGGAGCATTTTCTGGAAAAGACCCATCAAAGGTGGATAGATCTGGAGCTTATGCTACTCGTCACATTGCTAAAAACTTGGTAGCTGCAGGATTGTGTAAAGAAGTATTGGTTCAGGTTTCTTACGCTATTGGAGTTGCAAAACCTACTAGTATTAATGTAGAAACTTACGGAACTTCAAACATTGATTTGACTGACGGAGAAATATCTAAAAAAGTAGAAGAGTTATTTGATATGAGACCTTACTTTATCGAACAAAGATTAAAGTTAAGAACTCCTATTTATTCTGAAACTGCTGCTTACGGGCATATGGGAAGAACTCCAGAAGTGAAAACAGTATCGTTTACTTCTCCAAACGGAGAAACAGTATCGCAAGAAGTAGAAACTTTTACTTGGGAAAAACTGGATTACGTAGATAAAGTAAAATCTGCATTTGGATTATAAAAATTAATAAATGAACTTATTAAAAATTACAATGGCTACTTTAACGGTAGCCATTTTTGCTTTTGGGTGTGGAGGAAACAAAGAACAAAATTCTTCTTCGGAAGATTCCTCAATGGCTGAACAAACTGTCTTTTGGGTAGATTCTATTTCGGAATTAACGGATGAACAGTATCCAGATAACCCAGATATTTCTATACGAAGTAAGAGGGATGGAATGTTTTCTCATTCTAGAATTAAACTAGAGAGAACAGGCGAGACTTTTAACATTTCTATTTTGCCAAAAAACGAAAATAGCGACACGGTTTTTCTTGAAAATATTGACTTAAAAAAGTTTATTCCTTCAGTTCCTACTCATGTTAAAAAAGACGATTATTTAACCAAAATTGGAATAATTAACCAAGAATGGAACAGAATGCAGGTAAATTTCAAAGAAAACCAATTTTCCGTAATTAATGAGAGCAAAGAAAAAGAAGCTCTTTCAAGAATAGATTTAGCTCGTAATTGCATCAATGCTTATTTGTGGGAATTGATTTTTTATACGACCGAAGAAGAGAATACCAAACCAGTTTATCACGGTTGGTTCAATTTTCCAAAAGAGCTGTATTCAGATTTATTTGAAGAAAAAAACGGATTGAAATATTCTGCTTACCAAGCTTCACTAGAGGAATGGATTTTCCCAGGAAGCGAGAAAGTAAATCTTGATGTGTTAAGAACTGAGCTAGAAGGAAAAGAAGTTGCTTTCGAAAATCACGATAACGAATACTACCCAGAAATTGGAGAAAGAAAAAAGAAGAAAATGAATATTCTGTTTCCAAAACACATCCACTCTATTGATGATTTTTTAACGGATAGCACTACTTACGCTACATTTTCTGCCCCTGGATGCTACAACCAATCGGACCCAAGAAAAACTCAATTGCACAGATTGGCAAGTTTAAAAAAGGTAGAATTGAATAAGACTAAAAGTCTTAATTCTAACCAAGAATTATTATCGGAGTTAGTATTGAGATTTGAAACAGATAAAGACACTACGTTATTTATTGTGGGAGGAATTGACATTTCAAAGCTTCCAGTTTTATCGGTTGAAGACTCTAAAAAAGGATATCAAATGCCAATGGGAATAGGGAACTATTCGTTTTATCAAAACTATGCGGAGATTGCAAAAGCAAACCAGCTAGAAAGTCCATATTACGGTCTTTTAACGGATGAAAACCACAATTGGTTAGATAGTCACGAAATAGGAATTGACGGCCCTTTAATGCATTTAGATAAAGAAGGGAATCTACACTTTTGGATTCTGTCTTTTGAGAGGCACAGTTTTGTTGGGCATTATGTTATTCGATTATAGTTATATTTAGAGGGAATTAACAGACCTTGAAAAAAGATATTCCACATATTGAATTTAGCTCAACTAACAATAAAATTGATGGTTTTGAGGTTGTTCCTATTGAACGAATAGCTCAATTTAAAAATGAATTTGAGGTTGACCCTGAAAAACCACATCAATTAAGTTTTTATAATTTAATGTTTTTTACCGAAGGGAAAACGCGACATTTGGTTGACTTTAATTGGTATCCTGTAGAAAAAAACAGCCTAATTTATTTAACAAAAGATCAAATTACTGCCTTCCAATTTTCTAAAACTGTAAAAGGAATTTGTCTTGTTTTTACTCAAGAGTTTTTAGTTAAAAGCTTCCCTCATTTACCAGATGACTTTGTATTTAGGTTATTTAATCCCGAACTATTTTCACCAATTTTACAAATTCCCGAGGAATCGGAGTTTGAATTCTATTTGGATTTATTATTAAAAGAATATGATAATGTAAATTCATTTAACCAAAACAAAATTGTAGAATCATTATTTAGTATTTTGCTTTCCAAAACGGAAGAAATAAATGATAGCAGTACTGTATTATCGAAAGAAAAAGCAATAAACACAACCTTTCAAAAGTTTATTGAGTTGCTTCAAAATAATTTTTCAAAATCTCGAAATGCATTGTTTTATAGCAATGAGTTAGCAATTTCTTACAAGCATCTAAATGAAATCTGTAAGGAGTTAACCAATAAAACAGTTAAAAAAATAATATTTGACTACGTTTTGCTTCAAGCGAAAAGAAGTTTAATCAATTCGGAAATTAAAAGCACAGAACTTGCTTATAAGCTTGGTTTTGATGACCCAACTAATTTCACTAAGTTTTTTAAAAAAGGAACTGGAATTACTCCTAAAGCATTTAAAAAACTTTACCAATAATCAATTAGGTTCGACTTTAACCATTTTTACTCCATTTTTCATCTTTTGAATTATACAAAAGGGCTGCACCTTTGTATCACAAAACAAAACCATAAAACAAAATGAAAAAATTAGTCGCAACATTAACAATGGCTGCTGCATTAGGATCTTGCTCAACAGCCGAAAACGTAAACCAAAAAGAAAACACAAATTTAAACACAGAAAAAATGGAAATTTCAAACAAACAAAAAGTAGGAGAGTTATTAAAATCTATTGAAACTGGCGCTCACGAGCCAATTGGATACATTAACCCAGAAAATTATACTCAGCATAATTTAGGAGTAGCAGATGGGTTGGCTGGATTTGGAGCTGTTTTGGCTCAGTTACCACCTAATTCTGCAAAAGTGAATACAGTTCGTTCTTTTGAAGATGGGCAATATGTATTTACACAAACAGACTACAACTTTTTTGGACCAAAAGTCGGATTTGATATTTTTAAATTTGAAAATGGTAAAATAGTTGAGCACTGGGATAATTTAGTGGTAAAACCAGAAGATACTAATCCAAGCGGACATACAATGATTGATGGACCAACTGAAATCTTAGATTTAGATAAGACTGAGGCAAACAAAATATTGGTTTCAAACTTCGTTACGGACATTTTAGTTAACGGTAAAATGGATAAACTAGCCAGTTACTTTGATGGTGATAATTACATTCAACACAACTCTCAAATAGCTGATGGATTATCAGGTTTAGGAAAAGCTTTGGAATATATGGCCTCACAAGGAATTACAATGAAATTTGACAAGGTTCACAAGGTCTTAGGAGAAGGAAATTTCGTGTTAACGGTAAGTGAAGGAACTTTTGGTGAAGCTCAAACTTCTTTTTATGATTTATTTAGAGTTGAAAATGGAAAAATTGCTGAGCATTGGGATGTGATGGAAACAATAGCACCAGAATCAGAACATAAAAACACAAATGGAAAATTTAATTTTTAAGGGTTAATAATTTAATTTTTCATAGTTAATAAACGGCTTTTACTTTTGGTAGAGGCCGTTTTTATGAAACTCGTTTTACTTTACCGTCTTATACTTCTCGTTACAGAAATGTTTTAAACAAATTAAAAAGCCTCTGAATCTATTTGATTCAGAGGCTTTTCTTTTGAAATTAATCTAGTTTAATTCGCGTCAATAATAGAACCTGATCCAGTATTATTAAAATTAATAGAAGGATTTCCTTTGTAATAAATGTTTCCGCTTCCAGTGTTTTTTGCGTTTAAATTATCAGAACAAAGAACTTCAAATTTCCCTGAACCAGAGTTAGTGATTTTACAATCTTTACTACTAAAGTTAAACCCATAAACCTTTCCACTACCAGAGTTTTTAATAATTAAATCATCACCCGATCCATCTAGAGTTATTTTTCCACTTCCACTGTTTTTTACTGACAATGATGTTAATCCTAGAAACCCACTAGCATCAAATTTCCCTGAACCAGAATTCTCAATACTAGTCAAGTTTGGAATAGTAATATTTACCGTAAGGGAGTAGTTTCTATAGCTAATACCATTTTCTTTTTCAATATAAAGAGTTGAGTTATTTACGCGAGTTACTAAATGTGACATCACATTATCGTCAACAAGAACTTCTACTTTTTGTATTGCCCCATAAATAATATTTACCTCAGCAGACCCCGAAGACTCAACCCCAGTAAAAGTATCCACTACTCTATTTTCAGAAGTTATGTTTCCAGACCCTTTTATAAATCGGTCTTTATTACAAGATAAAAGAGAGAGAATTATTAGTCCTGTGCTTAATGTTAAAATTGCCTTTTTCATTGTTTTGTGTTTTAATGGTTATACTATTAAGACAATCAGATTTTATTATACCCCTACTCTCAATTAATTTCATCTTAATTGCTTGATTACTTTTTCTATTGAAACCGCTTAATAGACACTGATTTATTTATTATTTTCAAAACAGTTAATTTTCCCATCAAAACTCTTAATTTTGTATCTCAAATAAAGAACACACATGGAAATTCCAGCAAAATATAATTCACAAGAAGTAGAAGATAAATGGTATGCCAACTGGCTGAAAAACGAACATTTTAAATCTACTCCTGACGAAAGAGAAGCTTACACTATTGTAATTCCTCCGCCAAACGTAACGGGAGTCTTGCACATGGGACATATGCTGAACAATACGATTCAGGATGTATTGGTACGTAGAGCTCGTTTGCTTGGAAAAAATGCGTGTTGGGTTCCTGGAACGGATCACGCTTCTATTGCTACAGAGGCAAAAGTGGTTGCTAAGTTAAAAGAAGACGGAATTGATAAAAATGATTTAACTCGTGATGAATTTTTGGTTCACGCTTGGGAATGGACTCACAAACACGGAGGAATCATTTTGGAACAATTGAAAAAGCTTGGAGCTTC
>CALLII010000072.1 GCA_938009745.1 uncultured Flavobacteriales bacterium | reverse complement strand
TTTATGTTCATGGGATAAAGATAGGAATCAATTGATAATTGATAATGGTTAATGTATAATTTTTTAGGCTTGTGGATTAAGTCACCCTTCGAGACATTTTGAGCAAGCTCAAAACCCTCAGGGTTCGGGTTTGCAGAATTTCCGGGCTGAGGGTTTTTCTGAAGGAAAAATGTCTCGAAGCCCAACTTATAAAATACAATTAGGAATGTTTATCAATTATTCATTATCCATTGTCAATTATCTTAATAAACACGATATTTGTATCACAACACAATTCGCATGACAAAAAAAGCAATTCTTGTAATACTTGATGGATGGGGACATGGAGCTGAAGACAACACCAATGCAATTCATCTTGCTAATACTCCCTTTGTAGATAGTTTATACTCCAAGTATCCTAACTCGGAGTTAGTTACTTACGGAGAAGAAGTTGGTTTGCCTGAGGGGCAAATGGGAAACTCAGAAGTAGGCCATTTGAATATTGGTGCGGGACGAGTAGTATATCAGGATTTTGCTAGAATTAATAAAGCAGTTGCTGATAATTCTATAAAAGAACAAAAAGCTTTAACTAATGCTTTTGAGTATGCTAAATCAGCTGGAAAGAAAGTTCATTTAATGGGATTAGTTTCTTCTGGAGGAATCCATTCTCATGAAAAACATTTGTATAAACTTTGCGAAATGGCAAATGAATCGGGAGTAGAAAATACTTTTGTTCATGCTTTTACAGATGGAAGAGATTGTGATCCAAAAAGTGGACTTGAATCTATCGAAAAACTAGAAGAAAAGATAAAGGGAAGTAATGTACAGCTAGCATCATTAATAGGGAGGTATTACGCTATGGACCGAGACCACAGATGGGAACGAATTCAATTAGCTTATAACTTATTGACAAAAGGAGAAGGGGAGAAGGTAACTGAATTTAGTGCTAAAATAAAAGCATCTTACCAAGAGGGTGTTACTGATGAATTTCTTAAACCAATTTTAAGAGTAGATGAAATTGGCAGGCCAATTGCACTAGTTGAAGAAGGAGATGTGGTGATTTGTTTTAATTTTAGAACAGATAGATGCAGACAAATAACAGAGGCCTTAACTCAAAAAGACATTACTGAGTTTGGAATGAAGAAGTTGGATTTACACTATGTTACAATGACTGAGTACGATAAAAGCTTTATAGGTGTAAATGTTGTTTATACCAAAGATAACTTACAAATGACATTGGGTGAAGTAGTTTCTAAAGCTGGGCTAAACCAATTACGAATAGCTGAAACTGAGAAATATCCTCATGTTACATTCTTCTTTTCGGGAGGTAGAGAAGAGGTTTTTGAAGGAGAAAAAAGAATTGTGGTAGCTTCACCAAAAGTAGCAACTTACGATTTACAACCGGAAATGAGTGCTCATGGAGTAACAGAAAAGCTACTAAAAGAAATTGAGAGTCAATCTGCTGATTTTATTTGCTTGAACTTCGCAAATACGGATATGGTTGGGCATACTGGGGTACAAGAAGCAATAATTAAAACAGTAGAAACTACGGACCAATGTTTGAAAAAGGTAGTAGAAGTTGGAATTAAGAATGGATATAGTTTTGTAATCATAGCAGATCATGGAAATGCTGAAAAAAACTTGAATGAGGACGGAAGTCCAAACACTGCTCACACAGTAAATCCAGTTCCTTGTTTTGTAATTGATGAAAAAGTAACGCAAATAAAATCAGGAAAATTAGGTGATATAGCACCAACCTTGTTACATTTAATGAATATTAAGCAACCCACAGAAATGACTGGAAACATTCTGGTTGTAAACTAATCCTTATGAGAATAGCAATTTACGGTAGAGAGTTTTCGGATGATTTTATTCCTTATTTTCAATTATTAATTGATGAATTGGATAGGAATGAGGTAGATTATTTCATTTATTCTAAGTTTCATAAAAATTTAAAGAGCAAGGGAATAACCTTTGGTCAGAAAGTGAAAGAATATACTCGAGCTACTTACCCTAAGTTAAAACTGGATTTTTTATTTAGTATTGGAGGAGATGGAACTATTTTGGATACGATTACAAGTATAAAAAAAGGAATTCCTGTTGTAGGAGTTAACTCTGGTAGACTAGGGTTTTTATCCAATACAGCTAAAACTGATATTAAAAAAGTTATTCATCAGTTGATGAATAAAGAATACCGAATTGAGGAGAGAGCCATGCTTAATTTGGAAACAAAATCTAAGCTTTTTGGAAAGTATAATTTTGCTTTGAATGAGCTTACGGTTCATAAAAAAGATTCTTCTTCCATGATTACGATTCATGTTTTTGTGAATGGAATTTTCTTGAATTCATATTGGGCAGATGGAGTTATTATAGCAACACCAACAGGTTCTACAGCTTATTCTTTAAGTTGTGGAGGACCAATATTAATGCCAAATTCCAACAACTTTGTTATTACACCAATTGCACCACACAACTTGAACATAAGGCCAATGGTTGTTCCAGATGACAGTGTAATTGAATTAAAAGTAGAGGGAAGAGAACAAAAGTTCCTAGCAACTTTAGATTCTAGAAGTGAAGAGATATCAGTAGATAATTTATTGGTGGTTACTAAATCAGATTTAAACATCAATTTAGTTCAGTTTCCAAATCAAGATTTCTTTAAAACTATCCGTAACAAGTTATTGTGGGGAGCAGATAAGAGGAATTAATTCTTAATGATTTTCATACTTTTTCTGAGGTTGTTTTCAGAAATAACCTCTATGATATAAATCCCATCAGGAAAATCACTTAAATTAATTGATAGTGAAGTTTCTGAGGTATTTCTGGAATGAATTGTTTTTCCAGTTAATGTCATGATTTTGATTTCATGACTTTTGAGGTTTAAGTTGGTCTCTAGCTGAATATGAATAAAATTAGAAGTTGGATTTGGAAAAATATTGACAGTTAAAAATGGATTGTTTTCTTCAACAGAAGTTGGATTAACAATAACAGGTTTTTTTATCGAATCAATATAAAGAGCGTAAAGTTCTTTTCCGGTAAACCCATCATTAGCAGAGAAAAATAAAGTTGTATCAATTAGTGTGCAGTATTTTGGAGTGGACCCTCCGCCATTTGTATCAATATCAAATCTGAAAGTTCCAGTATCACTTCCATCACTTCGCCATAACTCAGTTGAACTCGAACCATTTTGATTAATTGCATCAAAAATTAGTATTCCATTTGCATCATAGAAAAACTCAGAGTTGTTTATGAATCCATCTGCAACTCCAGGTTCTAAATCTTTTACTAAAACAGTTCCTGAATCTGTTCCGTCTGATTTCCATAACTCAAGACCATACGCACTATCGATAGCATTAAAGTATAAAGTTGTATCAATTACTATGGTTTTAAAATGATTGGTGGGAATTCCATCAGCAGTTCCAGGATATATGTCTTTTAAAATAACAGTTCCTGCAAGAGTACCATCACTTTTCCATAATTCTCTTCCGTAATTAATTGGACTCGTATTGTCTTGCTTAAAAATAAGCGTATTGCTATCTAATGCTAACATTAAATCACAAAGAGATAATTCAATTATTTTGTAACTACCTAAACTAGTTCCGTCTGAGACCCACAAAGAGGTTCTTCCTCCAATAAATGAATGAAAAAACAATTTATTTCCAACTGGAGTAGGAAAAGTTATTCCCGAACTTCCAGCTCCAGGAAGAACATCATGTACTAGAGTGGTTCCTGAATTTGTTCCATCCGTTTTCCATAATTCATCCCCAGTTATACCATCATTTCCTATGAAAAAAAGAAATCCATTTACTTCATTAAAGAAAGGTGGGTCTGGCCATGGAGTCCCATCAGAAGAACCAGGTCTAATATCTTTTATCATTGCTGTTCCAGAAATTGTACCATCAGTTTTCCATATTTCTCGTCCACTTATTCCATCATTAGCAGTAAAGTACAACTCATTATTAAATAGTTTAAAAGTTGGGATGTCAATAGAAATTCCTCCGCTTGCGAAATTCTTTATAAGAGAAGTAGATGCAGATGTTCCTCCGCTTTTCCATAATTGTAAATCGCCAGTCATTGGGTCTTGAATTACAAATATCAATAGGTTGTTGAGTTCAATAAAACTATTTTCTTTAATAGTTCCGAAGGTTGTGAAAGTGATAAGAGTATCAGTTGTTGCTGAGGTTCCTGAACTTATCCAAAGCTCACGCCCTACTTTTGTCATAAAAAATAAGTTTCCGTTTACGCTTATAAATTGATCTATACTTTGGCTACTTGTTGGGCCTGGAATTAGGTCTTTTACTAATACAGTTCCAGCAGTTGTCCCATCACTTTTCCATAATTCGAAACCGTGAGTTCCATCATCTGCAGAAAAATATAATGTCCCATTTACATCTGTTAAATGATCAGGAAATGAAGAAGTAGTAAAGCTCGGATTTATATTTTTTACTAAAAATGGGACTTGAGAAATTCCACTTGTAATAAATATGAAGCTTAATATTAGTGATGTTAAAATGTTAGTTTTCATAAAGATTCTTTTAATCTTCTTTTAATTTAAACATAAAGGTAAAGTATTCACCTTCTTCTTCTCCTTTAAGAGTAAGGAAATAATCGGTAATAGAGGCTATGTCCATTTCAATAGTTTCATCATCATTGGTTATTGAGATTCTTTTATCACTTATTTTTTTCCAAGTTCCCCTCTGAGATTTTCCATCCTCAATTAGTTCAATGGTATTGTCTGTTCTGAAAATGAAAATTACACCAGCTGTTTCATCCGATATGTCCATGTCACCAATGTAAGCTTTGTACATTATCCATGTTTTACAAAGGTCTTTAGCAAGTGTTGTTTTTTTAACTGGTAGTTCAACTACTTCGGGCTCTTCAAAAATCTCTGGTTCAATCATTTCAATGTTTTCATCAAAATCTACTGATTCAGTTATTTTAACAACTTCAGGCATTACAGGTTCTATTATAGGATTTGGCTCAATAAATTTTGCAGTCATTTTTATGTGAACTTGAAAGTTTTCGCCTCTCATTTTTCCTAATAAATACAAGCTGTCATTACTCAACATAATTAAATCAAAATCCAAAGTATCTCTACTCAAGATTACCATTAGATTTCTATCTTTTACTTTGGACCAAACTCCTTCAGGAACATTGTTTTCTCCATACGACTTATCAATTAGTTGAAAAGAATTATCTTTTCCAAATATAATTATAGAGCCTTTAGCTTCATAGGTTTTATCTTTTATTATTCCCTGTTCTCTTATTTGATAGAGTTCATTAACATACCAAGTCTTACATAGTTTATCTTCAAAACTATTAGTGCTCTCGGTTTGAGAAAATAGACCGCTTATTTGAAAGCAGATAACTTGAAGGATGAGGATACGTTTAATCATGTTTTTTTCTTTAATACCAAACTCCAATAACTTTGTAATTACACCAGTTTCATTTTATAACTTGATTATAATTTCAATCATTTTTTATGGTGAATGTGTAATCGATTAATAATTAAAATGAAAGGAAGAGAAATTATATTCATAATCCAAAAAAAAAGCTATCATATTGATAGCTTTTTTTAAAAAATGATTGTTTAGTGGTCTTCTCCACAGTGAACTGTGTACGTTACACCATTTTCAGTGTATCCATCAGCCTCTAATATACCAATATCATCACCACATTTTTCACCTAATTCTACTTCTCCACCATCTTTGTCGTAGTGACATTCTTTACACTCATCTTTTTTACAAGAGAATGTTAGAGCTGCTAATAAAAGCGTTCCGATAATTGTTGCTTTTTTCATGTTATTTTATTTTTTGATTTATATTTAATTTAAGTGATACATAAAAGTTTCTGCCAGGGTTAGCCAATTGGTAGGTTTTTAGAGCCGAAAGATGATCTATATATTCTTTGTTTAATATATTTTGAGCACCAATACCAAACTCACCCTCAATTTTATTGAATGATAAATCACAATTGATTCCAGCATTTAATAAAGAGTAATTTCTACTATTCAATTCATAGTCAACAGTTCTGTTTTGATTTGCAAAGAACTGATGTTGTAAAGTAAAGTTCTTAAATGAGATAAATTTATTTTTAATCTCATGAAAATTATAGGTGATTTGGGTCGCTAACCTAGGTTGTGGAATGAAAGACAAAGGAGTATTCCCTTCTGTATTTTGACCTTGTACAAAAGAAAAAGATGTTTCTAAATGAAAATCATGTAAAAAATGAGGGTGATAATGTAAAACAGCTTCACCTCCCATTAGTAATGCACTTTCTGCTTGTTCGTAATTAAATACTTGAAAACCATCTACAACTGAGTCTACTGGGCTTAAATAAACATAATTAGTTAAAAAATTGGCAAAAGGATTTACCAATAAATCTAAGTGTTCATTTTTATATTTAATAGCTACATCTATCTGATTACCTGCTTCTGGTTTTATATCTACATCACCAATTTCATATCTTTGTGCAGCACTATGTCCTCCTTCTGAGAGTAGTTCTGATACATGAGGATTTCTTATTCCTGATGAAACGTTCATCCTCAATGAAATGTGTTCTCCAGCATAAGAGGCTCCAGCTGAGTAATTAAAACTTGAATAATTAAATTGTCCTAATTGTGTGTTCGACAGATTTAATCTTCTATTGTCGTATCTGACTCCAAATTGGTAGTTTATTTTTTTTCTTTTACCAGATAGTATACCAAAAATCCCATTATCTATTTGAGTGTTATTTGGGATTAGTTGTTCTTCTGCTTCTGCGATATTAGTGTTCGTTTGATACAAACCTTGTGCTCCTCCTATTAAATTCAATTCTTTAGAGAACTTATATTTATATCTTACATAGTAAGTTGTAGTATTAAGATTTATACCAATTCGAGGGATTGTGAACTTTTCGTATTCTTCTAGCTTATTTAACATTTGTCCAAGAGTTACTTTAAGCGTACTGTTATGGAAAAAGAATTGATTATCGAAACTAATTAAATGATTATTAATTTTTTGTGAGGGTCTCCCTTCTTCTCTTACTCTAACATTTCTTAAAAAAGTAGAGGCAGTTACTGCAGTATCGTGAGTGTGTCCTGGAATTCCAATTACATTATTGCTGTAGTTATACCCCAATTTTGTTACCCAATTTTTTTTATTATATCCTAATAAAAACTTAGTGCCTACTCCCTTAAATCGAGAAGATTTTACAAAATCGCCACTAGGAATTTGATAATCAGCATAATTCTGCTGATTGGCAAATACATTAAACCTTAAATTGTTTTTACTCATTTTAAAAGAAAATCCATTTTGAATTCCCATTGTATTTGATTCGAACCTTGAACTAGCGCTAGCTTCTATGCTATTGTTTTGTGCAAAAGCTTCTTCTTTTAAATAGATAACACCCCCAAGAGCATCAGATCCATATAATAAAGAAGAAGGTCCTTTTATTATTTCTACTTGTTGTATTCCTATTGATGAAACGCCCAATCCATGATCACCTCCCCATTGTTGATTTTCTAGTCGTACTCCATTTACAAATGTCAAAACTCTTATTCCTGTTAATCCTCTTACTACGGGTTTGTAAATTCCCTTTCCTGTACTAGCATTGTAGACACCTTCAAGGTTTGTAATTGCTTCACCAAGATTTGTTGTAGGTATAATATTAAGTTCATTCATAGGCTTGGATGCAACAGATGTTATTGAGTAATCCTGTAGCTCTCCTGTTCCTGACGAAACAATGACTTCATGTAAATGGTAATGTTTTGGTGTTAAACTAATTTTGAATTCACTTCTGTTTGTTTCTTCATTAATTTCTAAAATAACATCAGAATATCCTAAGGCGCTTATTTTTATAATATTATGATTCGGTATTTCATTTTTAAATTCAAACTTTCCTTCACTATTTGTAGTAGTACCAATACCTAAGTCGGATAAAAAAACAGATGCAAAAGGAATTGGTTCTTTTGTTTGTTCATCTACTATTATTCCTGCTAACTGTCCGTAAAAACTGTTTGAGAAAAATATGACGAATACTATAGTTATTGATTTTAACATTTAATGTGCTATCTTTGTAACAATGTTGCAAATATATGTAAATAATCATATTAATTGCAACATTGTTGCAATTAATTCCTGACTATGAAATCCTTGTTAAAACAAAAAAAAATAAGTGAAACACCATTCAGACTTGAAGTATTAGAAATACTTGAGTCTTCAAAGAGTGCAGTTTCCATTTCTTTTATTGAGGAAAACTTAAAGAGTTATAACAGAATTACGCTATATCGTACAATAAAGACTTTTGTAGATAAAGGAATAATTCATCCAATTGCAATTGCAGGTAGCGAAGTTAATTATGGGTTATGCTCCGATTCTTGTGAGGATGAGGTACATAGCCACAATCATGTTCATTTAAAGTGCAATGAATGTAAATCGGTATTTTGTATAGAAACTACCTTGTTTCCTACTATAGATTTGGGAAAACATAAAATTGAATCATTAGAGATTCAAGCAAAAGGAATTTGTGAAAATTGCAGAGCTAGTTAAAATACTTTTTACTTTTCATCATTATATTTAGAAGGACATTTTGCTTGATGTTCAGTAGCAAAAAACACATTTTTATCTGGATCTGCTTTCCCAGTAATCACAACCTGATCAGATCTATTAAAATGTTCTTGAACCGTTTCGTTTAAATATACTTTTACTTCTTTCCCTTGTTTGTCAAACATATTAAAAATAACAAGATTTGCTTGAGGAGTTTCTACTGGAATTTCCTTATTTAAAGTGCCAATAATTTTAAATGTTTTTCCAGTTGAAGCAAATGCCTCAGTAAAATTACCATACCTGCTAGCTCCATTTGAGTAACTAAATATTATTCCAATAGTAATGGCTACTACTATAATTAAGGCAATTTCTACTTTTTTCATTTCAATACTATTGTTTGTGTAAAGTTACACCAATTAATTTTTAATGTCTTTTTCTATTTTGGATATTTTCTTTTCTAGTCTCACAAAATAAAATATCAGTCCGATAAATATAACTACAACTACTGCTACAACTACGTTTATCTTTCCAGACTCATGAAATGTTCTTTCAATTGCAGAATCTTGGGCTAATGCTCTGGTTCCCATAAGTGATAGGAAAGAAATTAGGATTAAAAGTGATTTATAATTCATCAATTAGTGTGTTTTCAAGGTTAGCAAATCTCTTCTTTAGGCTTAGCATCCAAACTCCTAGTAACATCCAACCTAGTACTGCTGGATAAAATACCATTCGTAATGTGCTATCCAAATCATACTTTCCAAAAGCAGGATTCCCACCATTTCCAGGGTGTAATGAATCTTGTAATCTTGGTAAAATCATGATAAAAACTATCATTAAAACGAATGCAAATATGTTATAAACTGCACTTACTTTTGCTTTTTGTTGATCCGAGTTTAAGGAGTTTCTTAAAATTAAATAAGCGATATAAATTAAAGTAGTAATTGCAGCACCATTAAGCTTTACATCATTCACCCACCAACCTTTTGTTGTAAATAAATCAGTGTGTTCACTCCAAGTGAATTTAGCCCAAATCATACCGGTAATTAGTCCAAGGAAGGCAAATAGCAAACCTATGTTTACAGCCTCACGAGCAATTATATCATATTTTAAATCAAAAGTTCTTAGGTACTTCATTGAGTAAACAAACGAAATTGTAAAAATCAGCATCATTGTAAACCACATAGGTACGTGAAACATAAGGTTTCTTATCGTTTCATTAAGCTGAAGTCTGTTAGGAATGTCTAGTGGGGTAGAAGTAGCCATTGCATTATTAGCAATGCACAAATTACTCGTATCATTATTTACCTTAATGGAATAAGCTTTTACTAATTCTGGTGAAAAAGAAGAAAACCTGTTTGTTTTAAGTCTTACATGTAATATTTTAGAAGGCAATGCTTCAGGAATATTAAATTCAGCAGAAATCATATTTGGTGAAAGTACTTTTATATTTTTTCCGCAGATAAGCGTTTTTTTTCCAAATTCAATACTTGCATCTATTGTTTCGCCTTCCTGAAAATTGGTATTGTATCCAGTTAAAACTATTCTGTTATCACCAATTTCTAATGAACTAGGTGAAGCCGATTTAATTGTTGGCGAAAGTGGAACTAAAAATGAAAATAACAGGGTATAAACAAGCAATAGTACTGCCAATGCTTTCCACCAATGTTTTTTTATTGCTTTCATGAGATTAGTTTATTCCCTCCAAAGGTAAGGAAATAATAAAAAAGAAAGTATGATTATAAGCAGGTTAATAAGGGATAAAAACACAATGAATTGTGTTGCCATTTCAGCTGTTCCTCCATTAATTGCCAAATTAGAAAATTGAATTGAAAGTAACAAGGAAGGAATTAATATTGGGAAAGCCAATATGGATAGTATTCCTATGTTATTATTTGTTTTAGATGCAATTGCACTCACCATTGTTAGGGTAGAAGAAATACTCATACTTCCCAAAACTACTGCTAATAGGAAAAGACTAAAGTTTATGTCTTTTAATCCATCAGATTGGATGAAAAAGTTAAAAACAAAGAAACTTAATAGCACCAGAAATACTGATAATACTAGGTTATAGAGTATTTTTCCTAAAATTAAAACTCTTGGGTTTATAAGTGTGTATAGGAATAATTGCTTGTCGGAATTTTCGTTTAAAAACGACTTAGAAATAGCATTAGTAAGCGAAAATAGAATGATTATCCAGAAAAGAGCATTCCAAATTTTGGTATCCTCTATGGAAGTAAAAGAAAGCGAACAAACAAAAATTGTAGATACAATGTATAAAACAATAGAACTTAAAAAGTGCTTTTGTTTCATCTCGAGCTTTAGCTCGTGTCTTACAAGGTGAAATAAATTTTTGATGAACATCTTATTTTTTTACTTCACGAAGTTACAGAGAAATATAAATAAAACCTATCTCTGGAAAGAGTGACGAATCGAATAATAAAATATTACTCCAAACCCAAGTGATAGCATTAAGAAAAAAGGCAACATTCCATAATCTCCAAAAGAAAAACAAAGAAATATTCCGAAAATAAAGTAGGTGGATAAAATACCTTCTACAACTGTTACCCATTTTACTTTTGTTTTGTTGTATTTTTTTCCTTTCCAGTCTCCAGCTTTTTTAGTTAAACTAAATTTAGGAGTTCGAACAAAAGGAGACTTTTTTCCAGCATATCCTTCAATTACAGCAATTGAGTTGTGAAACGACAATCCCATAGAAAAACTCAAAAATAAAGGGAAATAGTACATGAAATGTAAAAATGCTATTCCTTTGTTTTCATAGCTTTTTGCAAAAGAAGTAAAGTACAAAACTCCAATTACTGCAAAACTAAATAGTGATATGGTAGCAAAATGAAAGAAAGTCTGAAGCTCTGGGTGATATTGTTTTATCATAAATAGAGGTAAGCTAAGCATTGCAATAGAGAATATTGCGATAAACAAAAAGCTATTCATTAGGTGGAACACAGCATTTACTTTGGTCCAAAAATTATAGTTATTATGCTTTATTACTTTGCCTAAATTCTTTACTGTGCACTCAGCTGCTCCTTTTGTCCATCTAAATTGTTGTGCTTTTAGTGCGTTCATTTCTGCTGGTAATTCTGCAGGAGAACCAATTTCTTCTTTGAATAAAAATTTCCAACCTTTAAGTTGTGATCGGTAACTTAAATCTAAATCTTCAGTTAATGTATCGGCTTTCCATCCACCACCATCTTCAATGGCAATTTTTCTCCAAACACCTGCTGTTCCGTTAAAGTTAATGAAGTGGCCTGCAAAGTTTCTTCCTCCTTGTTCTACACTAAAGTGTGCGTCTAAAGCAAAAGCTTGTAGTCGTGTAAGCAATGAGTACTCTCTGTTAAGGTGTTCCCACCTGGTTTGTACCACTCCAATCTCTGGATCCTGAAAATAAGGGATAGTTTTTAATAAAAAATCCTCTTCAGGGACAAAATCAGCATCAAATATTGCAATGTATTCACCTTTGCATATTTTCATTCCGTAATCCAAAGCTCCAGCTTTAAAACCAACTCTTTCTGGTCTTATTATTTGTTCAATATCAAGTCCTTTTTCTTTCCAGTAAGCTACT
>CALLII010000071.1 GCA_938009745.1 uncultured Flavobacteriales bacterium | reverse complement strand
CCTTGCACTACTATTGCTGAAGACTGAACCCCTACATTTCCTGCCATTGCAGCAATTAAGGGAATGAACAAAGCCATTTCAGGAAACTGTCCTAACTGCCCTTCAAACAATCCTATTACTTTAGCGCCTAAAACTCCTCCTACTAATCCTACTATTAGCCAAGGTAATCTTGCTCTTGTAAGCGCAAAAACACTATCACTAGATTCTACATTTTCGGATATACCACTTGCCATTTGGTAATCTTTTTCTGCCTCTTCTTGAATAATATCTACTACATCATCAATGGTAATTCTTCCTATTAATATTCTATCTGGATTAAGAACGGGAAGAGCTACAAAATCATATTTTTGCATCATAGAAGCCACTTCTTCAGTACTTTCATCTGAATTTACTGAACGAACATTCTCGATATAAATATCCTTAACTAAAGTTCCTCTTTTAGCAAATAACAAACTTTTTAAAGACAACATTCCAGTCAGC
Organism: uncultured Flavobacteriales bacterium; assembly: GCA_938009745.1. Classification (GTDB taxonomy): domain Bacteria; phylum Bacteroidota; class Bacteroidia; order Flavobacteriales_D; family CAJJDF01; genus CAJJDF01. The sequence goes on along the minus strand of CALLII010000071.1, from coordinate 39,807 downwards.
TTTTTATTATTATCTACTACATATACTGTGTATATATACTGAACATCTTCTGCTTGGATACGCATTTCCTCAATGCATTGATCAGTAGTCCAATTCTCATTTACACAAATAAGCTCTGTACCCATAATGGCACCAGCTGTATTTTCTTCGTATTGCATTAACGAAGCAATATCAATTGCTTGTTGTGGATCTTCTATCTGTTGAATTACTGCCTCCTGCTTTTCTTCGGGCATTTCTGCCATGATATCAGCAGCATCATCAGAGTCCATATTATCCATTTGCTCTGCAATTTCCTTTGCTGATAAAGCTTCCAGAAATTTAAGACGAATGTCCTCTTCTAATTCAACTAATACGTCCGAAGCCCTTTCATCTTCCAGTAATCGGAAAATATACTTAGCTTCATCCATAGTAACCACATCCAATATCTCAGCAATATCTGCTTCATGGAGCTTGTTCAATGAATTAACCACAGCTTCTCTATTATCAGTAGCTATAAGCTCCTGAATCTCTTCAATAAAGTCTTTGGTTAATTTGAATTGCAAATCCATTTCATGGTGTTTTGGGACTGCAAATATATTGTTTTTGAGACGGAATAGCTAATAAAATGGGCTATTTAGGACTATTGTTCTCTTTCCAATAAATTCTTAGCAAACAATTTAATAGGTGATAAATCTACTCCTTCAATGCTAGATAAACTTTGATTAGAGAGTTCAAAATATTCCGAAATCATGGCTTCAGTTTTTTCCTTTACTCCAATCTCTTTAAAAATAGTAGTTAGTTTCTCTACTCTATTTTCGTCTTGTGAGTTAATTAAAGTTTCTATTTGAGATTTTTGCAATCCGTTAGATTCATTTAAAGCGATTAAATATGGGATTGCCTTTTTCTTATTCAATAAATCACCACCAACAGTTTTACCCATTTTCACACTTTTAGGGTATAAATCCAAATAGTCATCTTGTAACTGAAAAGCTAATCCAAGGTTAATTCCAAATCGGTATATTTTTTCCTGAATATCACTTGATGCCTTCCCAAAAATTGCTCCTGCCTCAAAACAAAACCCTATAAGTACAGAGGTTTTATTCTTTATCATTTCCATATATTCTGGAATAGAAACTTGGTCTCTTTCCTCAAAATCCATATCATCTTGTTGTCCTTCGCACAACCACAAAGCCATTTTATTAAACGCTTTGTAAATTGCTGGTTGAAACTCTACAGGAATCTTCTCAATTAGCTGGTAAGCTTGTATCATCATGGCATCACCAGATAAAATGGCATTATTCACATTCCATTTTTCATGAACAGTTTGGTTTCCTCTTCTTAGCGAAGAGTTATCCATAATATCATCATGCATTAAAGTGAAATTATGAAAAACCTCAACTGCCAATGCAAGTGGCATAGCATCTTGCTTATTTCCTCCAAAGATAGAAACCGCATCCAACAAAACTATTGGGCGAATTCTTTTTCCTCCAATATTCAGCAAATATTTAACCGGCTCATATAAAGCATGGTGTTCAAATTGAGTTAAATACTGTTCTAACTCAGATTCAATTAATTCTTTTCCCTTCATTAAATTTCTTCTTCTTGAATCAAAGTCATTAAATAATCTCCATACCCACTTTTAAGTAATGGAGTAGCTATTATTTTCAATTGTTCTTTATTAATAAATCCTCTAGAGTAGGCTACAGCTTCAATACATCCTATTTTAAGCCCTTGTCTTTCCTCCACAACTTGCACAAACTGACTAGCTTGTATTAACGAATGAAATGTTCCAGTATCCAACCAAGCTGTTCCTCTATCAAGGATAGAAACGCTTAATTTCCCTTGTTTTAGGTATTCGTTATTCACATCAGTAATTTCGTATTCTCCTCTTGGGCTTGGCTTAATTCGTTTGGCAATTTCTACTACCGAATTGTCATAAAAATACAATCCTGGAACTGCATAATTTGATTTTGGTTTAGTAGGTTTTTCTTCAATAGAAATAGCATTCATATCTGAATCAAACTCCACAACCCCATATCTCTCTGGGTCAGAAACGTGATAAGCAAAAACTACTCCTCCATCAGGATTTACTTGTTCCTGAAGGTTTTTAGATAAATCACCTCCATAAAAAATGTTATCTCCCAAAATAAGAGCCACACTATCGTTACCAATAAATTCTTCTCCTAGTACAAATGCCTGAGCCAATCCATTAGGAACTTCTTGAACTTTATATGTGAATTCGCATCCTATTTGGCTACCATCCCCCAATAGTTTTTCAAAATTTGGTAAATCCTGTGGAGTAGAAATAATAAGAATTTCTCTTATTCCTGAACTCATTAGAGTGGCCAATGGATAGTAAATCATTGGTTTGTTGTAAACTGGCATCAATTGCTTGCTTACCGCTAAAGTAAGTGGGTGAAGCCTTGTTCCAGAACCTCCTGCTAAAATTATTCCTTTCATGTAATGGGAATTAAATAAATTATTGGTTGTAAATCGGCACTAAAATAAGGTTTCTTTCAAGGATTTACAAACTTAACCCATTTTCCCTATCTTAGAAAACAATTTAATAACATGGCAAAAAAATACCAGGTCGATTACTATTCGTTTTTAGGGTTTATTCTGTTTTCTATACTCATAGTTTTTATTTGGAGAACTTACTATGGCTATTATATTTTATACCCATTTACTATAATGGGAACTTGGTTTCACGAAATGGGACACGGTACTATGTCCATTATTGTTGGAGGTAAATTTCAGTATCTCGAAATATTCGAAAACGGATCTGGATTGGCTCATAGCAGTTATTACGATTCAGATTTTTATTTCAATAAAAATATAGCGTTAGCAATGGTTACTGCAGCAGGTTTATTTGGACCGCCAGTAGTTGGTTCAGTTCTTATTTTGATGAGTAAAAGCTTTAAGAAATCAAAAATCATCCTTTATATTCTTTCTATCTCTATGCTTATTTCGGTAGCCATATGGGTGCGAACTACAGTAGGTGTTGTAGTAATTCTATCCTTAGGCGCGCTTTTACTTTTTATATCTGTAAAAGCAAAACCAATAATAAAACAATTTGTAGTACAAATAATTGGAGTAATAGCTGTTGTAAATACTTTTAGACAAATTGGTTATTTGTACGTAGAAAAAGTAACAGTTGGTGGACTTGAAGAAAGTTTTTCGGATACAGGTTCTATTGCAAATAGGCTGGGAATGACTTATTCCTTTTGGGGAACTCTTATTTTAATATTGAGTTTTGTGATGTTAGTGTACAGTTTGTATTTAAGAAATAGAACAAGGGTTTAATCCTCAATATCAACAAATTTATACCCAACTCCTTTCACTGTTTTGATATAATCGTCTCCTATTTTTTCTCTTAACTTTCTTATGTGAACGTCAATTGTTCTGTCACCAACAACAATATCATCACCCCAAACAGAAGCAAAAATTTTCTCACGAGTAAACACATTGTCTGGTTTTGACATTAACAAAGCCAACAATTCAAATTCTTTCTTAGGTAAGGATATCTCGGTATCTCTTTGAACAACAATGTACTTTTCTCTGTCGATTCTCATTGAAGCTGTTTCCTCTACAAGTTGAGCTTCTACACTTCCCCTCCTAAGCAATCCTTTAATCTTACTAAAAAGTACTTTTGGCTTTATTGGTTTAGTAATGTAATCATCAGCACCAGCATCATAACCAGCAATTTGTGAGTAGTCTTCTCCTCTTGCTGTTAAAAAAGTAATAATTGTATTTGCTAATAATTTATTCTTTCTAATCTCCGAGCATGCCTCAATACCATCCATTTCAGGCATCATTACATCCATTATTATTAAATCAGGCAAAAAGTCATTAGCAACTTCAATGGCTTTTTTACCATTAATAGCTGTTTTTACTATGTAGCCTTCTTTAGATAAATTATACTCTAATAAGTCTAGAATATCCTCATCATCATCTACCAATAAAATCTTACTTGAACTCATGTTAGTTATAATTGTTTAACAAATAAAAGGCTTTTTTTTAATTCTATAATCACTTGATATCAAAAGCTACAAAAACATAATAGTGGGTTAACATTGAGTTAATATTAAACCAATTCCTTTGTACCAAACAAAAAAGAAAATGAAAAGATATTTACTCTTAGCCATACTATTAACTTCCTCTTATGGGTTTGGACAATATAAAATTAACGGTACTGTAACTGGAAATACTGATGATTTAATTGAGCCAGTTGCCTTTGCAAATATACTAATAAAAGGAACTTCAATTGGGGTTTCGACTGATTTTGACGGAAAATTCACATTGAATGTAAATAAAGGAACATATGTGTTAGTCATCTCATCTATAGGACTTGATAAGCAAGAAATAACAGTACAGGTAATTGATTCTAATATTACTGTGGCTGTTGAACTTACTTCTTCATCAACATACATTGGAGTTGTAAATATAGTAGATAGAGCAGTTAGCGGAAGTAAGCTAATGGACATCTCTGAAGTTAAAAACGCAGATGGTGTTGATGCTGTTATTGGTGAAGAAAAAATGAAAGAAGCAGGAGTTTCTGATGCAAGTGGAGCTGCTAAAAAAGTAGTTGGTTTATCAGTTGTAGGTTCAGGAAATGTTTACGTTAGAGGAATGGGAGACAGGTATAACTCAGCATACTTAAATGGATTACCAATTGCTTCACCAGATCCAGATAAAAAAGTAATCCCATTAGATTTATTCCCTACAAATGTCATAAAATCAATGACAGTGAAAAAAGCTTACATGGCTAACTTAGAAGGAGATTTTTCTGGAGGAGCAATGGATATTTCTACTAAAGTATATCCAGACGAAAAAGTATTGAAAGTATCCTTAGGAACTGGGTTTAACTCACAGTCAATCGGGAGAGAAAGAATGACATACGAAGGAGGTAAACTAGATTATTTAGGTTTTGATGATGGAACAAGATCAGTTCCAGATGTGATTGCAAACGAAGAAGCTTACCGTTCTACGGAAGGAAGTCAATCTCTTTTTGCAAACAACCTAAACCCAGTTTATAAATCTACTTTGCCTAATACAAGTTTTGGTTTATTTGCAGGGAACGTATTTGAATTGGATAACGACAATAATTCAAAAGTAGGTTTCTTAGTTTCGTTAAACCACTCTAATAGCAATCAATATTCTTTTGGAAAATACCGTGTAATTAATAAGCAAGAAGATGTACAGATTGATTATGATTTTGAAGATTACACTACCTCTACTTCTACTTCTGCCTTAGCAAATATTGGTTTTGACATTGATGAAAACAACCTTATTTCGTATAACTTTTTATATGTAAACACATCAAGCGACCAAGTAAAAGAGGTTTATGGCTCGCACTGGGATTATGCAAGAAATGTTTACGCCAGAAGATTTACTTTTCAGCAAAACAACTTGATGAACAACCAAATTACTGGTTCTCACTTTTTAATGGATAAAAATAAATTAAGAATAAATTGGTCGGCAGCAATGAATAATGCAAATAGTACTGAGCCAGACAGAAGACAGTTAGTTTATTTTTATGACGACAAAGAAGACACTGAGAACTACACAATTAATGCAACTGATAGAATTGAAAATCACAGGTTTTTTTCTTCTTTATCCGAAAGACAATTTACGGCTAAAACTGAAGCAACTTATGTATTTAAATACAATACAGACAATGTGGAAGACGGAGCAAAATTAGCCGTAACAGCAGGTGGAATGATAAAAAGAAAAACGAGAGATTTTGATTTTACACAGTATGTATACGACATGAATTTATCAGATAACTCAATAGATGTTTTAAATCCAGACTCTTACATTAATCCTTTTGCTCATGAGGCTGGAGAATTCTCAATTCAAGAAGCATTGAACCCTGCAAGTGCTTATTTAGCAACACAAAGCATTAATGCCGCCTATGCAATGTTAGATTACAACATTACACCAACATTCGAAGTTATTGCTGGAGCAAGACTTGAACTAAGTGATCAAAAAATATCTTATTTAGATCAAACTCAACCAGATTTTAAAAGAATTAATAGAATTGTATCTGCAGATATATTGCCTTCTTTAATATTAAAGTATCAGCCAAACGATACTAATATTATTAGATTCTCTGCCAGTAAAACAATTACAAGACCTGGTTTTAAAGAGGTAGCACCATTTCAATATACCGAAGTTTTTGCAGGAGCAACAACTGTTGGGAATCCTGAATTGGTAAACGGAGAAAACTATAATTTTGATGTTAGGTATGAAAGATATCCAAGATTTGGAGAGTTTATGGCTGTGGGGGTTTTCTACAAGCAACTTATCAATCCTATTGAAAAAACAATGGAGGTTGCAACTAACCAATTACAATCTTTTCGTAATGCTGGTAACGCAACTGTTGCAGGAATAGAATTTGAATACACAAGGTCACTTTCTTTCTTAACTAAATCAGATTCCTCATTTCTTAAGTTTGTTTCTTTAGGAATTAACGGGACTTATTTATACTCTAAAGTAACTTTTGACCCAGAAGCTAACTTAGCACAAACTAATAGCGAAAGAGCTTTACAAGGTGCTTCTCCTTATTTAGTAAATTTAGATTTAGCTTACTCTAGAACATTAAAAGAAAACTTGAAAGTGAATTTAAGTGTTTCTTACAATGTATTTGGAAGAAGAATTTATAATGTAGGAATTTATGGACTTGGGGATGTATACGAACTACCAGTAAACTCATTAAACTTAGTTGCAGGAGTTGAATTAGAGCACTTTAATTTTGGGCTTAGAATCAATAACTTATTAAATCAAGATATTAGATTTGAACAAGAAACTCCAAATGAGCCAATCATTATTAACTCTACAAGAAGAGGAGTATTTACTTCATTAAGTGTTGGATACAAATTTTAATTAAACCTTTAACCACTTATATAAAGGCATTCTTACTTTGGTAAGGATACCTTTTTTAATTTAATGTTAACTCCAAGGGTCATTTTCTTAAAACATACTTAACGCAGTAAATATATTCAAGTAAGATTCTTTGTGGATTTTTGTATCAAATAAAAAAACAAAAAAATGAACACAACAATCAAAAATTTTGGAATGATGATTTTAGCAGCAGGTCTGCTAACAACAACTGCCTGTAAAAAAGAAACAGGATGTACTGATCCTAACGCCAGAAACTATAATCCGGATGCTGTTGAAGATGACGGTTCTTGTGAATCTTCGCCTTACACAGTTTCTACAGTAGAAATTTCTGGAGTATCTTACGAAAGAGTATCTGGAACAATTGACGAAAACTATACATTTACTAGTAGCAAAAAATGGTTATTAAGTGGTGGTGTATTTGTAGCTTCAAATGCTACTTTAACTATACAAGCTGGAACTGAAATATATGCAGCTGATGATGCAACTACTCCTTTTTTATCTATAGCAAGAGGTGGAAAAATTAATGCAGTAGGAACAGCAACAAGCCCAATTGTAATGACTACAATTAAATCTGTTACTGGAACACCATCTGCTGGTGACTGGGGTGGAATTATCATAAACGGTAGTGCACAAATTAATAACGGAACTGAAGCTGAAGGAGAGGGAGGAACTGGAAAATATGGTGGTTCTAACGATAACGATAACTCTGGAACTATTAAATATGTGAGAGTTGAATATGCTGGTAAATTATTAGGAACTGACAATGAATTAAATGGGTTCTCATTTAACGGAGTAGGAAGAGGAACTACAGTAGAATATATACAAGCATACAAAGGAGCAGATGATGGAATCGAATTTTTTGGAGGAACTGTATCGGTAAAATATGCAGTGTCTACAGGAAACGAAGATGATTCTTTCGATTGGACATACGGATGGAGAGGAAACGGACAGTTTTGGGTTGTTAACCAAGAAGCTGGTGGTGGAGACAGAGGAATTGAAGCAGATAACAATGGAGATGACAATACTTTAATGCCTTATTCGAACCCAACAATTGCTAACATAACTTTAGTAGGAGTTGATGATGGTGATGTATCGAACACTGGAATCAGATTAAGAGAAGGAACAAAAGGAACAATTCATAATGCAATTGTAACTGGATTCCCAAACAATGGAGTAAGAGTTTCTGATGCTCAAACTACTACAAATATGACTAACGGAGAGTTAATATTTAAAAACTCTAACGTATTCACAAACGGAACAAACTTCAGAGATTGCGTAACTTTCTCTGGTGATGCAAGTAACTCAACAACCATATTAACGTTAACTGGTTACGTAGGAACATCAACTACTAATGCAGCAGACCCAACTACTTTAGGTTCTTGGTTCTCTCCTGGAACATTTGTTGGAGCAGTAGAATCAACTAACGATTGGACTGCAGGATGGACTAAATAAAAATAACTTATATAAACCTGAAAAGGGTAGCAAGATATAATCTTGCTACCCTTTTTTTATAGATTAAAAATCCGTTTAGAAATGCAAATCAACTTGCATTCTATAAAATAATTTATCATCACTATTAAGTACATCTCTGTAACTTAAATCGGCCTGAAACTTAAGCTTGTGTCCTACAACATATTTAGATAATCCAATAGTATATTCATTCTCTTTATTAGAAGAAGTTGGTGACATATAGGTGAATCTAGCTGAAGGCTCCCAGTTGTTTTTAAGTAAAATACCTGCTTGTAAATTTACTGCTTGCCCAGTATAATATGTACTAACCAAAGTATTTGTTTCATCAAAAACTTGGTTGTCACCTCCACTTACTTCTCTAAGTGCATATTCTCCCATAAAAGAGAATCCTTTGTACTTAAACATAAAATCAGCAAAAAGAGTATTCAAGTTCTTTAACCTTGATGGGTCTACTTCAATAAAACTTCCTAACTGACCTCTGTTTCTTCCTGCTCTTTCATTAATATCGTAAGCAATCCCAAATCCTAATTTCGGCTTTTTTTCTCTCTTTAAATCTACAGCACTATAGTCTTTAAACTTTCCAAAAGGTAATAATTCAAGTCTATAAGTATAATTATAACCTCCTATGTTTCCACTTGTAATGTTTCTTCCTTCTCCTTGAGATAAAGCAAACTTGTGTTCAACAATAAACTGTTTTCCGAATGTTTTTTTATGTCTTAATTGGATTCCCATATCACGATCAATGTTAAAACGGCTATTCAATCTACTTCGGTCAACCATTTGCATGTTAGCAGAAGAAATTACCCTTTCTCTGTTTCCTGGAAGCTTAGTTTGACCGGCCCATAACCAAAAGTTACCTGCAAAATTCCATTTTACTACTGCGTCCAACATCAATCTCGAGGCATTACTGTATTCAGGAGAATCACCACCACTCATATCTCGGTTGGTTAATGCCATCTCAATTTTATATTGAAATTTTGGATTAAAAGCATATCCTTTAAATTTCAACCTTGCTCTTCTCAATAAAAAATTTGAAGTATGATTGGTAATATTACCCAAATCATCATTTACAACATCCCAATCATTTGTGTAAAGCTGTTGAAATCTCATTCCTGCATTCATAAAAAATGAGGAATCCTTTGCCATAAAATCTATTCCTTTTCCAAAGCTATTTGTTTTAATTTGTGCTTGGGTATTGTTGTAAGCAATACACATAACACTAATAATCAATATTTTCGATATTTTCTTTAAATTCATATTAATAAATGGTTAATAAAAGTGTCCAAAACTACTTAAAATTAACATAGAATTTACGTTACTTTGAAAATTGACACTATGTTAATCTACATTTAACATTAACTTAATATTGAGAATCTTTCCAATTAACACTTAAAAGTTACTTTTGGAGAATTAGACTAAACAACACTATGAAAAATTTAACCCTACTATTTTCATTCCTATTTACGCTTGGTTTCTCGCTTATAGGACAATCAACTGATAGCACCTACATAGCTCCAGCAATAGAAGAATCTCTTGAAGAATTTGTTCCTACTGCTGATATTCTTCATAATATTTTTGCAAAAGAAAAAGAAGGTTCTGCGGATATTAGTTGGTTAGTAGACTATGATGCAATTCCTAAACTTGAAAAAGCTGGGTACACAATTACCATTAAGTATAATACCAAAATTGGAGCTAAAAGAGATAAGGCTGGATATAAAAACTCTGAATGGACAAAGATTCATGACATACCACTTGCATCTACTCATTTTAAATTGAAAAATTTAGCTGGTGGAGAAAAGTACGTATATAAAGTTGGAATCGAAAAAGGAGAGGTTCAAGTTTTTTCAGAAAAGAAGAAATTCGAAACACTAAGAGCTTGGGGGTTATTTAAAATATTAGTTCTTATAGGTGCACTGGGTATGTTCATCTATGGTATGAAAGTAATGAGTGAAGGATTACAACAAGCTGCTGGATCTAGACTAAGAAAAATGCTTGCCTCTATCACATCTAACAGGTTTAAAGGAGTATTAACAGGTTTCGGTATAACAGGAATTGTTCAATCTTCATCAGTAACTACTGTAATGACAGTAAGTTTTGTAAATGCAGGACTACTAACTCTTATGCAATCGGCAGGAGTAATGATGGGAGCAAATATTGGAACTACTATTACTGCTTGGATTATTAATCTATTCGGGTTTAAAGTAAGTATGTCTTCTTATGCTCTAATAATTATAGCAATTGGAGCACCATTCTTATTCTTTGGAAAATCAAAAATTAAAGCTTGGGCTGGAGCAATTATAGGATTTGCTTTATTGTTTATGGGACTTGGCGAGTTGAAAGGTGCTGTACCTGGATTAGATGCTGATTCACCACTAGTTCAGTTTTTTGCTAATTACAATACAGGAGGTTTATTAAGTAACTTAATGTTTATTGGATTAGGAACTATTGTAACTGTTGTTATTCAATCTTCATCAGCTGCTATGGCACTAACAATGACCTTAGTTGCTGCAGGAGTTATACCTTTTGAAGTTGCTGCCGCAATGGTATTAGGTGAAAATATTGGAACAACTATTACGGCTGAGTTAGCCTCGTTAATTGGAAATGTTCACGCTAAGCGTTCTGCAAGAATTCACTCAATGTTTAATCTTATTGGAGTGTTTTGGGCGGTTCTTCTTTTGCCTTTCTTAATTGATGGAATAGTTTGGTTTATGGAATTGACTGGTTCTGAAAGTCCAATTCCAGAATATGCTACTGATGGAAGTATAGTAAAGAAAGATTCGTACAATACAGGACTTGCAATTTTCCACACAACATTTAACTTGTTGAACGTATTGTTATTAATTGGTTTTGTACCCCAATTGGTAAGATTAGCTGAAAGAACAGTTAAATCTAAAGGAGAGGAAGACGAAGAATTCCACTTAGAGTTCATTAGCGCAGGTATAATGTCTACTCCAGATTTATCAATTACTGAGGCTAAGAAAGAAATTGAAAAATTCGGAAATATTACTCAAAGGATGAATGGATTTGTATCTAGTTTATTGGTTGAAAAAGAGGGTAAAAAGATTGATAAACTTATTAAAAAAGTAAAAAAATACGAAGAGATAACTGACAGAATTGAACTAGAAGTTGCTGACTATTTAGCTAAAGTCTCTAAAGGAGAAATGAGTACGGATACTTCTATCAGAATTAGAGGAATGTTAAGTATGATTGGTGATTTAGAAAGAATTGGTGATATCTATTACCAAATATCTAAGTCTATTGAATCTAAAAACGAAAAGAAAATTTGGTTCTCACCTGAGCATAGAGAGAGACTAGTAGAATTAGCTAACAAAGTTGAAGAAGCATTTGAAATTATGCAATCTAATTTATCTGAAAACTACTCTAATGTTACTATCCAAAAAGCTCTTGAAAAAGAGAAGGAAATTAACAAAATGAGAAACAAAATAAGAAAGCAACACCTAGAAGATATCGGTTCTGGAAAATACGATACAGTAACTGCTACTTATTACAGTAATATTTTCCACTCACTTGAAAAAGTTGGGGATCACATTATCAATGTAACTGAAGGATTAGTTGGAAACATGGATGATTAAAGAATACGCAAGACTTAATATTAAAAGCTCCAGAATAAAAATTCTGGAGCTTTTTTATGTTTAATATTTTGAGGTAAAACCATTTTTACTTTTCATTCCTGCGAAGGCAGGAATCTTAAGACGAGAATACAGCCTGATGGATAAGATTCCTACCTTCGCAGGAATGACAATTTTGGGATAGTTATTTTATCCTTTTCGGATTCTTGGCTGCAAAAGCTTTCCAACCCGTATAGCTTTCGCCTTTCTCACCCAAATCGCCCTGAAAATAGTGACAAACTGCTGCTGCCAATCCATCAGTTGCATCTAATCTTTTAGGTAAAGTTTTAATTTTAAGTAAAGTTTGGAGCATGGCTGCAACTTGTTCCTTACTTGCGTTTCCACTTCCTGTAACGGCTTGTTTTATCTTTTTGGGCAAATACTCCGTAATAGGAATATCTCGATACAAACCAGCAGCCATTGCAACTCCTTGAGCACGCCCAAGTTTTAACATTGATTGTACATTTTTACCAAAAAATGGAGCCTCAATTGCCAATTCGTCTGGATGGTATTCATCAATAATACCCAAAGTTCGCTCAAAAATCTTTTTAAGCTTCATGGCGTGATTATCATATTTGGTCAATACAATTTCACCAAAAGAAAGCAAAGTCATCTTGTTCCCTTCTATTTTGATAATCCCGTAACCCATTACGGTTGTTCCTGGGTCAATTCCTAATATAATTCTTTCTTTAGCCAAAAAATGATTCTTGTTTGTTCAAAGATAAGATAAAATCAGTTTGTTGAATTATTCTTTTATTCCCCTTTCTTGTGGAATCCTCCCCAAAAACTGCTAATTTTACTCTTCAATTAAAAAAACAAACCTACATGTCTGACGATTTACTGAAAAAAGTAATTTCTCACGCCAAAGAATATGGCTTTATTTTCCCATCTTCCGAAATTTATGATGGCCTAAGTGCTACCTATGATTACGGACAAAATGGTTCGGAACTTAAGAACAATATCAAAAAATATTGGTGGAAATCAATGGTGCAAATGCACGAAAACATTGTAGGAATTGATACTGCCATTTTTATGCACCCAACTACCTGGAAAGCTTCTGGTCATGTTGATGCATTTAACGATCCTTTAATCGATAACAAAGATTCTAAAAAAAGATACCGTGCAGATGTATTAATTGAAGAGCACGTAGAAAAAATTAGAGGTAAAATAAATAAAGAAGTTGCTAAAGGATTTAAGCGATTTGGAGATGATTTTGATGAAACAGAATTTCGCAAAACAAACCCAAATGTGTTAAGAAATGTGGCAAAAATTGAAGAAATTGAGCAAAAATTCAAAGATTCATTAGGGAAAGACGATTTACCGGCTGTAAAAGAATTAATTGAAGAATTAGGAATTGCTTGCCCTGTTTCTGGTTCTAAAAACTGGACAGATGTAAGACAATTTAACCTGATGTTTAGTACCGAAATGGGATCTGTTGCCGAAGGTTCCAACACTATTTACTTGAGGCCAGAAACTGCTCAGGGTATTTTTGTAAACTTCCTAAATGTTCAGAAAACTGGGAGAATGAAAATTCCTTTTGGAATTGCACAAATCGGAAAAGCTTTCCGTAACGAGATTATTGCGCGTCAGTTTATCTTCAGAATGAGAGAATTTGAACAAATGGAAATGCAATTTTTCATCAAGCCGGGAACACAAAAAGAATGGTTTGAGTATTGGAAAAAAACAAGAATTAACTGGCACAATGCTTTAGGTTTGGGTGAAGAAAACTACCGTTTTCACGATCACTTAAAACTAGCTCATTATGCAGATGCTGCAACCGATATCGAGTTTAATTTCCCAATGGGTTTCAAGGAATTGGAAGGAGTTCACTCTCGTACCGATTTTGATTTAAAAGCCCACGAAGAGCACTCAGGAAAAAAATTACAATATTTTGATCATCAAGACAACAAAAGTTACGTTCCTTATGTAATCGAAACTTCCATTGGACTGGACAGAATGTTCCTTGCAATACTTTCGAACTCACTTAAAGAGGAAACTCTGGAAGACGGAAGCGAAAGAACAGTTTTGGCTTTGCCTGCAGCACTTGCTCCAACAAAAGCAGTGATTATGCCATTGACTAAAAAAGATGGCTTGCCAGAAAAAGCAATGGAAGTAATGAACGAATTGAAATACGATTTCAATTGCCAGTATGATGAAAAAGATTCTCCAGGAAAGCGTTACAGAAGACAAGATGCCCTTGGAACTCCTTATTGCATCATGATTGATCACCAAACTTTGGAAGACAACACGGTAACAATTAGAGATAGAGATACAATGAAGCAGGATAGAGTTTCTATTACTGAATTGAGTGCAATTATTGGGGAGAAAGTAAGTTTTAGGAGATTATTGAGTTAGAAGATAGCTATAATGCCAAGTAGAACTGATTTAATAGAAATATCGAAGACTAGATTAAAGGAGGTAAAAGCATTGTATGATGCTGAATTATTTGATGGGGCAAAATATTTAGCTGGATATGTTGTTGAAACAGCAATAAAAGCAAGAATTTGTAAGGTTTTAGATTCAGAATATCCAGTCAAAGGAGATATTTCCAAATCTTTTAAAACTCATGTAATAGATGACTTGATTAAACTTGGCGGTTTACAAAACCAATTGGATAATAAATTAGCGGAAAGTGTTAAGTTTAAAGCCAACTGGTCATTAATAACCACATGGTCAGTTGCTGACAGATACAATCCTATTGGAACTGATTCCAAACAAGAAGTTGATGATATACTTTTAGCTCTTGAAGATGATGAAGATGGAATATTAACTTGGATAATGAAAAGATGGTAAATAATAATATTTTTAACTCAGTAACTAAAAGATTAGAGTTTTATCTAATTAAGAAAAATAATTTTAAGTTAACAGGACAAAACTATGATTTGATTTTGTTTATACCTCTTAACAGTGTTTATGATTCATCTAAATATTCGCTAATTATTAGCTCTAAGCTTTTAAATAAACTGAATCAAAAAACTATGATTGAGGAACTGTTATTTGATTTAAGTAAGAATTTAAGTAGAGAAGAATATTTATCAATAAACAGAATAAACATAATTCATTCAAATTCCTCTTTTGTTAAAAACATGAATTTTACAATTTCTCAAAGGGAAAGATTATTTAAGTTAAATGATTTTTCAATCGGGGAAGAGAATATTTCTACAGCCTATCTTATAAAGTCTTTAGTACTTGATAAATTAATTCAAGGCAATACAGTCACTATGGAAGTTTTACCAGATAAGAAAAACCCTTACATTTTTGAACCTAGTAGGATAAATGCAGGGATTAAAAGAATTGACAAAAACTTTAATGTCATTTATTATACGGTAAGAGGTTTAAAAACTATATTTCCTAGAGATAGAAATTCAGATAAATTTTCAGAGCAATTAAAAAAAGAGTCTGAGAAATATTTAATTTCAGAGGGCTACTTGTCACATATTTCTCTTCAAAAGATTTCTAAAATATTATAAATGAAAACAGCCTTAATCACAGGAGCAACCTCAGGAATAGGAATGGCAACAGCCAAAATATTTGCTGCCAAAGGATACAAACTAATCCTCTGCGGAAGAAGAACCGAAAGACTGAACGAATTGAAAAATGAACTCAATACCGAAGTTCATACTTTAACGTTTGATGTAAGAAACAGAGAAGATGTTTTTAAAGCATTAGAGTCTATTCCTAATGAATTTCAAGACATTGATATCCTGTTAAACAATGCAGGAAACGCTCACGGATTAAGCACAATTCAAGATGGAAACATTGACGATTGGGATGCTATGATGGATGGAAACGTAAAAGGATTGTTGTACGTTACCAAGGCAGTTTTACCAACTATGATTGCCAATAACAGTGGTTTTATTGTAAATATTGGTTCTGTAGCTGCCAAAGAAGTTTACCCAAACGGAAATGTGTATTGTGCCTCTAAACATGCTGTAGATGCATTGAGCAAATCTATGCGAGTAGATTTAGCGGGACACAACATTAGAGTTGCAGCCATTCACCCAGGAGCTGTAGAAACAGAATTTAGTGAAGTAAGATTTAAAGGCGATAAAGAAAAAGCAGCCGGAGTTTATCAAGGATTTGATGCTCTGCAGGCTCAAGACATTGCAGAAATTATTGAATTTATTACTTCTCGACCTAGCCATGTAAATATTGAAGATTTAGTTGTCTACCCGACTGCTCAAGCAAATACTACTACTTTGACAAGAAAATAAAAATGGCAAACAAAAAAGATTTAGGACTTGGGGATAATTACCAAGAAAACGAAAAACGTCTTTTTAATAAAGATGGATCCTTTAATGTGAAAAAAATTGGCGTGCTTAAAGGAGTGAGAGATATTTACATTCACCTTACCGAAATATCTTGGACCAAATTCATTTTTATCCTTTTTGGAAGTTACTTTTTTCTCAATCTTGTTTTTGCTTTTATCTATTTCACTATTGGAGTTGAATATTTGATGGGAGCGAAAACTGGGAGTTCAATGCAAGACTTTATGAGTTGTTTGTATTTTAGTTCTCAAACCTTTACTACGGTTGGTTACGGAACAATTTCTCCTACAGGGATTCCGGTAAATTTAATTGCCTCTATCGAAGCTATGGTAGGATTATTAAGTTTTTCACTTGCAACAGGTTTACTTTTTGGTCGGTTTGCAAAACCTAATTTAAAATTAAAATTCAGTGAAAATATCTTGATTTCTCCTTACGGAAAATCTACAGATACAGCATTGATGTTTAGAGTAACAAATAGAAGAGATACTGTTCTATTAGAAACCTCAGCTCAGGTAATTGCAACTACATCTTACCAAGATAAAGATGGAAAAATGAAAAGAGATTACTCTCGTTTAGAACTAGAAATAAAAGAAATAAAGATGTTTCCATCTCTTTGGACTGTAGTTCACCCTATTGATGAAGAGAGTCTTTTTGCAAAACATTCATTTCAAGAATTATTGAACCGAAATCTAGAAATATTAGTCATGATAAAATCCCATGACGAAAGCTACGGAAGAGCAGTTTATGCTCGTACTTCGTACAAAGGAAATGAAGTGATAGAGAACGCTAAATTCAAAACTTCTAGCCTATTAAATACAGAAGGCGAGCTAACACTGGATATTGATACAATTGGAGAGTTTAATAAACTTTAAGAAGATTTATTTAAACGTAATCACAAATTTCTCTCTCTGTACTTCTTTATCAAAATCCTTTTTTTTGTTGTAATCACTTGCAGCAAAAAGCATGTAGATGTCGCGATTAATTTCTGAAATATCAGCCTCCCTTTCGTCACGATTTTCAACCAATCTATCCCATGTTTTTTCCACTGTAAATGTGGCTTTTATCCAGCCGTTTTCTATTACAACACCTTTATCAAGTCTATGCCTGGAATCTTCTTTATCGTAATACCAGTATTGTTGAGCATCACTATCTCCAACAATTATAGATTTATCTGAGTTATAAAGGTCGGTTGCCATAATTCCTCCATATACAAATCCACAGTCCTCTCCTTTCTTGGCATTTCTGCAAAAGAAAATATTTTTATCCTCAGGAAAATTGAACATGTAATCATCCCAAGTAGCTGTTAAATAAACTCCTCTAGTTTCTTCTTTTATTAGAATGTTAAATTTAAATGGTTTCTTTTTTAATGTAACAACATTGTTTACAGGAGAAACAATAGTTCCATCTTGCTCAACAGTTATAGTAAAATAAGGTTCGTTTTCAGAAGTAGCTTTTTTGGATGTGGTACAACCAAATATTATTAAAGTAGCTAAACAAGCTACAAATATTACTTTTGTTTTAATCATTCTATTGATACGTTTAATTTAACATTTTACTTAAATTTTATGATGAATTTTATTCTTTCTAATTCTGAGTAAAACTTAGTTTCTTTGTCATAATTAGCCACAGCAGATGTGAAATAAATATCCTTATTTATTTTTGAAATATCAATCCTTTCTTCATCAAATCTATCCCAAATTTTTTCAACTGTAAATGTTGCTTTAATCATACCCTTTTCTACAAAAGCTCCTTTGTCAAATCTCATATATCGATTCTCGTCTTTTTTATAAAACCAGTATTGTTGAGCTTCAAAATCCCCAACCACAAGTGATTTTTCAGTATTATTTGTAGTAGTTGCCATTGTCATTCCATCTACAAATCCGCAATCCTCAAATATATTTTCGTCCAAACAATAGAAAATATCTTTTTTTGAAGAATAATTATACATGGAGTCATCCCAAGCTGCATTCACATATACTCCTTCATTTTCTTCTTTTATTAGAACATTAAATTTAAATGGTTTCTTTTTTAATGTAACAATATTATTTATGGGTGAAACGACAACTCCATCCTGCTCTACAGTAATAATAAAATAGGGTTCTTTTTCAGAAGTTACCTGTTTAGATGTGGAGCAACCAAATATCATTAAAGTAGCTAAACAAGCAACTAACAGTGTCTTTATTTTTATCATAGTATTAGTTTTTCATTGGAATACTCTTCAACACCTCTTTTGTAAATTTCCAATATTTTTGTGCCGAAGTAATGCTTGCTCTTTCATCTGGTGAGTGAGCTCCTTTAATTGTTGGTCCAAAAGAAATCATGTCCATTTCAGGATAATTTGTTCCTAAAATACCGCACTCTAATCCTGCATGGCAAGCCATTACATGAGGTTTTTCGTTAAATAATTCTTCGTATTTATTTTCTAATACTACTAATATTTCCGAATCTCTATTTGGTTTCCAACCTGGGTAAGAACCTCCAGTTTTTATAAAAAACCCTGCCAATTCGAACGTAGCAGTTAAATTATTTGCCATGTCCCATTTTCCAGATTCTACTGAAGAACGTGTTAAACACAAAACCTCAATATTTCCATCCTTTGCTTCTACTCTTGCAACATTGTTAGATGTTTCAACTAAATCTTCAATGTCAGGACTCATTCTGAAAACTCCATTATGAGCAGCATAAATTGCATTAATAAAAGCAGATTGATCTGCTTTTGCCATCATTTTATCTACATCCCCATTAGCTGTTACAGAAATATCAATGTCTTCTTCTATTGATTTATATTCAGCCACAATCTCTTTTCTTATTGTTTCAAAAGCTTTATTAAAATTTTCAATATCTTCTGTTACAATTACTGCATTGCTTTCTCTTGGGATAGCATTTCTTAGCCCTCCTCCCATTATCGAAGAAACTTGCATGTAACTTTTTGTTGCGTTCAATATTCTGTTTATCAGCTTATTTGCATTACCAAGTCCTTCATGAATTTGCATTCCCGAGTGTCCTCCTTGCAATCCTTTTACTGATATTTTAAGTGCAGTTCCTCGTGCATCTTCTTGAGTGTAAGTTCTTGTTGCAGTTAAATCAACACCTCCTGCACACCCAATACTAAACTCATCATCATCTTCCGTATCAAGGTTCAATAATATTTCTCCTGTAAGGTAACCAGCTTGTAAACCAAGTGCCCCAGTCATTCCCGTTTCTTCATCAATTGTAAACAAAGCTTCTATTGCTGGGTGAGGAATATCTGTAGATTCTAAAATTGCCATAATTGTAGCAACTCCTAATCCATTATCTGCTCCCAAAGTTGTTCCTTCAGCTTTTACCCAATCTCCTTCTATTTTCATTTTTATCCCTTCGGTCAAAAAATCAAACTCAGTATCGTTATTTTTTTGATGAACCATATCCAAATGCGATTGCATTACAATGGTCTTTCTATTTTCCATTCCTGCTGTAGCAGGTTTTTTAATAATTACATTCTGAACTGGATCAATTACAACATCCAATCCTAAGTTTTTTCCAAAATCAACCATAAACTGGATTACTCTTTCTTCTTTTTTAGAAGGTCTTGGCACAGCATTTAAATCTGCAAACTTGTTCCACAATTGTTTTGGCTCTAAATCTCTTACTTCTTGACTCATTTTTTGGTGTTTAATTTTGAAGTATAAAGGTAATAATATTTACACTTTTATGAATGGGTTATTATTCGAACAAAATAAATTAACTTTGTACCATGAAAAAGAAAAGAACAACCAACAATCCCAAGAGTAGAAACAGAAATGTGGACGAAGATAGATCGAAGAAGAGTGGATTTAAAACTGCTGGAAGTTACTATAAAGGTAGTGGGAAGCCAGGTGCAAAAAGAGGTGAGAGTAAACCATTTGGTGAGAAACCAAAGAGAAGCGGGAAAACTGCTCCTAAGCGTTCAATGGATGGGAAAATTAGATTGAATAGATTTTTAGCTCAAGCTGGAATTTGCTCAAGAAGAGAAGCTGATGTGTTAATTGAAACTGGTGTAATTGAAGTAAACAAAAAGATTGTAACTGAATTAGGAATTCGTATCGATCCTCAAGTAGATGTAGTTCATTATGGTGGAGATAAAATTAAAGTAGAGAGTTATCAATATGTGTTATTGAACAAGCCAAAAGATTTTATTACTACTTCTAAAGATCCACAAAACCGCAAAACGGTTATGGAATTAGTAAGTAATGCGTGTATCGAGCGTATTTATCCTGTAGGAAGGTTGGACAGAAATACACTTGGTTTATTGTTATTTACAAATGACGGAATGTTAGCTGAAAAGTTAACTCACCCTCGAAATGAAATCGAAAAAACCTACCAAATTGAAGTGGACCAAACTATACAAAGTGGTCATATGAAAATGATGCTTGAAGGAATGGAATTGGATGATGGTTTTGCAAAAGTAGACTCAATAGAATACGGAGATAACGGAACAAACAAAAGTGCTGCAGTTATTACTTTACACTCTGGTCGTAACAGAATTGTTCGTAGAATTTTTGAACACTTTGATTATAAAGTGAAAAAACTAGACAGAATTCAATTTGCTACTTTAAATAAAAAGGGACTACAAAGAGGAACTTGGAGACACCTGACTACTGAGGAAGTTGGATTTTTGAAAACAATGTAATTGATGGAAAAAGAAATCATAAATAAAGTAGCCAATAGTGGATTAATAAATCTGGATTTAGCAGATTATTATCCTAAAGGCGAACGTATTGTTTATGACATAAAGCAAAACTTGTGGCAAGAATTTGTGCTCAAAGAAAAAGACTTTAGGCAGTTTGTAAAAGAAAATGATTGGTCTGTTTATCAAGATAAATATGTAGCCTTAATTAATTCTGCGGATGCCATTGTACCATCTTGGGCGTTTATGATTTTGACTGATGCTCTGGAGCCATTTGCCAAAGAAGTAGTAAATGGAGATTTGGAAACTATAGAAACAGTTATCTTTTTAAACTCCATGGAAAAGAATCTAAACCCAGCTGATTACAAAGACCAAAGAGTAATTATTAAGGGATGCGGAGAAATCCCAATTCCAGATTCAGCATACGTAAAAGCCGTAAATTTACTTAAGCCAGTTGTTAAAAGCTTGATGTACGGAGAAGCTTGTTCAGCTGTTCCGGTATTCAAGAAGAAAAAATAATTTTCTAAATGAAAAACATCTCCCTGTCAGTACTTTTTATCGTATCAATATTCGCTTGTAATTCATTACAAGAAACCGAAGTCTCAGATTCTTCAGCTCAAGCAAACATGGCGGAAATAATTGAACAACCACTCCCTGAATTAAGAAAAGTAGAGGAAAAAGAAATAGTGAAAACTGTTATCGATTTTGGTGAGTATGAATTAATTATTCATGATTTAGAATCAAATATCGATAACGATTTAAAAACTCAAGATACAATAGAGATTAATAAAAAGATGGGTAATAATTTCGAAAATATTTTGATTGAAATAAAACCAACAAATAAATTTGACTCCTTCCAATTATTCATTGCTAGAGAGAGCAGGCTAATAGCTTACGTAGACGAAAAAGATATTAGAGAATTATCTCAATGGAATAAATTATCAACTTATAAAGAAATAATAGATTCTAATAATTATTTTTTTAGAATAAGAAATAATGGTATTAAAACTAGAAACCTTGAATTAGAATTAGAGTTTGACTCGATAAAAAGTGTGGTTTTAAAATTTGATGGTGAATACATTGATGATGAAACTCAACAAGCGGACTCTCTAAGTGATTTGTTTTTGGAGCTGTGGATGAGTCGAACTTTCATAAAAATTATACGAAGTAATGGAGGTGAGCAAGAACAAAAATTATTTGTGAGTAATTCGAGTTGGGGTTGTTAATCCAGTATTTTTTCTCCTTTAAAAAAACAAATTAGTATTTTTACTTATGGTAAAAATCGAAAACTACATAAACGGAGAACTTGTTGCTCCCATAGAAGGCAAATATTTAGATAATTACAATCCATCAAAAGGAGAGGTTTATAGCCAAATACCTAATTCGCAAGCAAATGATGTGGAGAATGCGGTAAAAGCTGCTTCTAATGCATTTCCTGAATGGAGTAAAACACCAAAAAACGAACGCTCCAAAATATTGGTTCGATTAGCCGATTTGATTGATGACAATCTAGAAGAATTAGCCAAAGCAGAAGCAATGGATAATGGAAAACCACTATCACTTGCAACTAGAGTTGATATTCCAAGAGCAAGTGCCAACATTCGATTTTTTGCTACTGCAATTTTGCACAATGCCTCGGAATCACACCACATGGAAGAAGGGTTTACCAATTACACACTTAATCATCCACTAGGAGTCGTAGGGTGTATTTCGCCATGGAATTTACCCTTATATTTATTCACTTGGAAAATTGCTCCAGCTATTGCTTCGGGTTGTACCGTAGTTGCAAAACCATCTGAAGTTACGCCAATGACGGCTTATTTGTTTTCTAAATTATGTATTGAAGCAGGAATCCCAAAAGGAGTTCTGAATATAGTTCATGGACTTGGAGCTCATGCAGGTGATGCCATAGTTTCTCATCCAAAAGTAAAAGCAATATCCTTTACTGGAGGAACTGCTACAGGAAAAATTATCGGACGAAAAGCTGCTGACTCGTTCAAAAAAACATCTTTGGAATTGGGAGGAAAGAATCCAAATATCATCTTTGCAGATTGTGATTTTGACAAAATGTTGAGTACAACTTTACATTCTTCCTTTGCTAATCAAGGGCAAATTTGCTTGTGTGGTTCACGAATTTTTATCGAAAAACCTATTTACGAAAAGTTTAAAAATGCTTTAGTTGAAAAACTAAAAACTCACACGGTAGGCGATTCATTTAACAAAGAAACCAGAATGGGAGCTTTGGTGTCTGAAGATCATTTAGAGAAGGTTTTAGGATACGTAAAACTTGCAGAAGAAGAAGGCGGGACTGTATTGTTTGGTGGAAATAGATTGACAATTGCTGGAAGCGAAAATGGGTATTACATGGAACCAACCGTAATCGATGGATTGGATTACAACTGCAGAACCAACCAAGAAGAAATTTTTGGCCCAGTGGTAACACTTACTCCTTTCGAAACCGAAGAAGAAGTTCTTGAATATGCTAACTCCACTCAATATGGATTAGCTGCAACTGTTTGGACAGAAAACTTATCGAGAGCACACAGAGTTTCTCAAGAATTAGAATCGGGAATTGTGTGGGTAAACTGCTGGTTAGTACGTGATTTACGAACTCCTTTTGGTGGTGTAAAAAACTCAGGCCTTGGCCGTGAAGGTGGCTTTAGAGCTTTAGAATTCTTTACCGAACCTAAGAATGTGTGTATAAAGTATTAAACTCCAAACTGAGTTAAATGGTGATCAGCATGTTTGTAAAACATAACATTCCATTCTGCTTTAGTTAATGCACCAAAAGAATGAGATTCTTTGCCATCAAAAGCCGTTTCTCCTTCTTGTTGAGCCTTGTTCATGAAATCAATTAAACGAGCTTTTTCATCAGAAAAAACTTTGTCATCAGTCATTAAAAACTGAGGAGCTGTTCTTCCATTTTTAGTATAAGGCTTCTCTCCCACTACAAAGTTCTTTACAAAAGTCTTAAGCATAAACTTCTTAAACCCTTTTGCTTTGGTTGCATCATGTTTATCAGTGTAAACAAACTCATAGGCAACACTTAAGTGAGCCAACATTTGTCCTACATTCATTTTACCCCATTGAGGTTGAGTGTCGCTAGAAAGCTTTTCAATTCTTCCAATTACTTCGTCAGTTACTGATTTTTCAAAAATATTTTTCATAGTTTTTTTACTTTATCACGATTCTAAAAATTGAAAAAAGGACTCCAATTCAGCTTTGTTTATAGTTTCAAGTTACTCAATAATTCCGATATATTAATCTCTTTAGATTCATTGATATCTATTTTTTTACCAAAAATACCCCATACTTTAGCATGAGCTTGTCCTTTAATTCTGAAAGTAATTGTTTTTTTAAACAGAGCTCGTTTCATCAAAGGAACGAGTTTTTCTTTCAAGGCATTTTCTTCTAATAATAACCCTAAAGTATATACTTTTTCGGCTTTCTTGTCTATTTTCAATTCATCTAACATCCCTGCTGAACCTAGTTCGTCTTCTCCCAAAAAAACTTTAAAATCAGATTTTTTTAACTTAAAAGAATAAAAGTTTGGGTTGTTAATTTTGAACTCGATATTCGCTAAAATATTAGATTCATTTTTTTCAAAACTATAGTTTTCTACTCCTAACATTTCAACTTCTTCGTATAACGAACAAGATGAAAGTGAAAGCAACAATAACAATAATGGGAGTATATAAAGTTTCTTTAGCATCTTAAATAGTGGATTTAAATTGGTTCAAAAATCGAACGTCATTCTCAAAAAACATTCTTAAGTCATTAATCTGGTACTTCAGCATGGCAATACGTTCAACTCCCATTCCAAAAGCAAATCCTGTGTACACTTTAGAATCTATTCCGCAGTTTTCTAATACATTAGGGTCAACCATTCCGCAACCTAATATTTCAAGGAATCCAGTATGTTTACACACATTACAACCTTTTCCTGAGCAAATAATACAGCTTACATCTACCTCGGCACTTGGCTCGGTAAATGGAAAGTATGAAGGTCTTAATCTAATCTCTGTTTTGTCTCCAAACATCTCTTTGGCAAAGTAAAGTAGTGTTTGTTTTAAGTCGGCAAACGATACATTTTTATCAATGTATAATCCTTCTACTTGATGAAATATACAGTGAGCACGAGCAGAAATTGATTCATTTCTAAAAACTCTTCCTGGCGAAATTGTTCGAATCGGTGGAGTAGAATTTTCCATTACTCTCACCTGCACACTTGATGTGTGAGTTCTTAATGCGTTTTCTTTATCGATAAAAAAAGTGTCTTGCATATCTCTTGCTGGATGCTCTTTTGGAAAGTTCAGTGCAGAAAAATTATGCCAATCGTCTTCAATCTCCGGACCTTCTGATATGGAATAACCAATTCGAGAAAAAATATCGATTATCTCATTCTTCACAATAGATAATGGATGACGAGACCCTAAATTATCATCAGAAATAGGTAACGATAAATCCAAAAAACTATCTCCATCATCTTCTTTCTGAGCAAAACTAGAGGTGAGTTCTACAATCTTTTCTTCGGTTTTATTTCGAAGTTTATTAAGCAATAATCCTACCTCTTTCTTTTGGTCACTAGCAACAGTTTTAAAAGAACTGAACAACTCCTTTAACTCTCCTTTTTTACCCAAAATCTTTATCCTAAGCTGTTCTACTTCATCAAGCTTAGAGGCTTTGTAAGCGCTTACTTCTTCTAGTAATTGTTCTATTCTCTCTTTCATTAGTTCTCCTCTTTATTCAGTAATTCTTCTTTTTCTTTATCAGATAAATACAGCAATTCCATACTCATCATAACATCAGTAATTGGTCTGTTTCCGTTTTGCCTATCTACTTTTACTTTGGCAATTTTATCAATAACCTCAATTCCTTTTATCACTTGACCAAAAACCGTATAACCAGCATCCAAAGAAGGAATTCCTCCTGTGGTTGTATAGATGTCAATTTGTTCTTGGGTAAACTTAAATCCAGGAATGGCAGCCGTTTTGGACCTAGGATTATACTGTTGTTTACTTTTTTCGATTTGCTTTAATTGCTCAATGGAATAAACTCTACCTTGAGCCAAATAAAATTGGGACCCCGAAGATTCCAATTTTGGATTCTGACCATCTCCCAACCTTGCACTTGCCAATGCTCCTTTTCTGTGAAATAATGTAGAATCAAATTCTGCCGGAATAGTATAGCCTGGACCTCCATTTCCAAGTGGTGCATTTACTTTAGCATTTTTAGAATCGGGATCGCCTCCTTGAATCATAAAACTATTTATAACTCTATGAAATAGTAAGCTGTCATAAAATCCTTCTTTAACCAACTTAGTAAAATTAGCTTTATGCTTAGGTGTTTTGTTCGATAATTCAATGTACATATCTCCCATTGAAGTAGTAATTTTCACTATTGGATCAATGTTCTTTTTATCCTTTTTTCGCAACCCTGAGCACGCAAATAACGTACTAAGAGCACAAAACAGAGCTATATATCTAACTAATGTCATTTTTATTCTTATTTTTGAAAGTATAAAACTACTAAAATTAGATGTTATTCTTACGTTAGCAGTAAAAAACACATAAAATGAGAAATCTATTAATTGCCTCCTTTTTAATCCTTTTAACAGTTTCTGTTACTGGATGTAGAAAAGAAAAAGAAACCACAGCAACAATTATTGTTATTAATGCTGCTGGAGAACCTGTACCAAATGTATTTGTAAGGGTTTATTGCCCTGAAACAACTTGTATGGATAGTAGTTTAGACGAAACTATGGACAGAAATGATGAAACAGCTTCTAATGGAAAAGCAAAGTTTAATTATACCGAAGCCTTCCAACTAGGTCAAGCAGGATTTGCTGTACTAGATGTAGAAGTGTTTTTAACAGAAGCCGATTTAGACGCAAGAATTGCAAATCCTTTAGGTGCATCTCCTGAAGCAAGTGGTGTAGTGAAAATTGAAGAGGAAGTTGAAAATGAACAAACTATAATTTGTCAAACTTGTCCTTAAAAATAAATTGAAAAACTTATTAAATCCTAAATCGAAAGATTTGGGATTTTTTTTGAGCCTATTTTTCTTTATCAAAATACTCAAGAATCGCTTTTTTCATAAAAGTTTCTTGCTCATTTGGTTTTAAAACCGGAAGTTCTTTTACTAATTTAAAATGTGGCCAAGCATCATCATCATGCCCTGTGTATTCGTAAAAGCCATATGGTTCCATAAGTGTACAAATTGCAATGTGCATCACATCTAACTTTTGATCTTTAGATAATTTTACAAATCCTTGGTTCAATTCCTGAACTCCAATCATAAAAATAAGTGATTGCATATCTAAAGGTTCGTCCATGTTTCTGGAAACCTCTTCGAGTAAATCACGCCATTTTTTTTCAAATTCAAAATCCATGTGGCAAAAGTAGGTTTTTCTTTATTAAAAAGATACTTCTAATTATGGATTTCGCAATTTTCTCTATTCTTAAAAAACTTGTTGCGGTTTTTGGCAATGATATCGTACAGCCAATTTCTTATTGGCTTGGGGATTAGCCACAAAATCAAAGTTAAATTCCAAAAACCACCAAGTGTTTTTGCCACACGAAAAGCTGCATTTGATTTGTAAAACACTTTTTTATTATCAATAACCAAAACGGAATCAACTGCTTTTTCTACTTGATATTTCTCAAGTAATTTCTCTCCTTCAGGCGAATTCAAGGGGTAATAATTAAATTTATGTTTGACTTTTTGTCTTTGTATTAACGCCACCCAAAAATTACAGAACTTGCAATCTCCATCAAATAATAATATTGGCTTTTCGGTTTTCATTTTAAATTTTCTAATGCAAACTTAATTGTTGGGAATTGAAATCTATACCCAAAGCTATCCAATTTTTTCGAAACAACCCATCTGCTTTTTAGTATCAATTCTGTTTCGGTTCCTATGAGTTTAGCTCCAATTTTTAACAACCAAGCTGGTGTTGGAATAGCAATTGATTGCTTTATAGAAGTTCTCAATTGTTTCATAAAACTTTTATTTGAAACTGGCTCTGGTGCAGCACAATTAATTACTCCATTCACCCATTGATTGTGAATTGCCAAGTCTATAATTTTAATTAAATCAGTAATATGAATCCAACTAATCATTTGGTTTCCTTTTCCTTGTTTGCCTCCTAACCCAAACCTAGCCATTCTTTTTAGTACTGGAAAAGCTCCACCAGAACTCCCCAAAACAATTGCCATTCGCAGATTGACTTTCTTTGTAGTTAGTTCTACTTTTTCAAATGCATCTTCCCATTTAGTAGCCACTTGAACTGAGAATCCTTCACCAATTATTCCGTTTTCTTCATTATTTGGGGCTTCATATTCGTCTCTGTAAATAGTTGCTGTAGATGCCTGAATCCATGTCTTAGGAGTTTCTTTTATTTCATTAAAAGCTTTCTCCAACACTTCAATAGAATTAGTTCTTGAGTCAAAAATTTCCTTTTTATTTTGTTCAGTATACCTACAATCAACTGATTTTCCAGTGAGGTTTATAAGCACATCAGTTCCTTTTAACTCATTTTTCCATTCAGTTACTGTTTTACCATCCCAATAATGATAGTTAGGTTTATTAATTCTGGTTCTTCCCAAAACTATTACTTCATAATTATTCTTTTCGAAATGAGGAACTAATTCATTTCCTATAAAACCAGTTCCTCCAGCTATTACAATTTTCATAATGAGTGTTTTTTAATACCTAATAATCCAAAAATCCCTATTGGTAAAAGTAAAATCCATTGCGGAGCAAAAGTCATTGTATAAATTCCTGTAATAATAAATATCACTCCAAATGCTATGTACAAATTGCTTAACAAACAAATAGTTATTGAAGTTGGAAAATTCTTAATTCCAAAGAAAATAAAGACAACCGAAGTAGCAAGTAAAAGAAGTGAAATCATATGCCAAACGGCTAATAACTCTGTTTTCACTTGAATAGTTAATCCGCTTTCCATAAGCGGATTAATTAAATCAATTTGTCCCATAATAAGATGAACAATAAATGTAACTGCAGAAATCCCTCCTGCAATCATCCAATAAGTGTTTTTGTTTTTCATAATTCAAGTTGTTAAAGTACGAAAGTGTCTGGAGCCTCATGTTTTCTAATTTCTTTATCTCTGGTAATTTTTCCAATTAAGTAAAGAATGTACATGTTAAAGAAATGCATAGCTCCCAAAATCAATACAATAGTTCCAATTTTTACTGCCAAGGCTTCTATTAGTTGTGCATTGCTTAGCAAGTTATAATTATATCTAATTGAAATAAGTGCGTAGCCAATATTCACCAGATAAAACCCCATCTTAAGCAGGTTATTAATAGAATTTGCTACACTTTCGTTACCCTTAAAAGCAGACAGAAGGAAAGATTTTCCGTTCCTAAATAAGTAATTAGCCACATAAATAATTAGTAATGTGGTTAGTACAATGTAAATCGAGTAAAATAATGTTAAGTAGTCCATGGTGTTTTGTTTTTAATTTATATTAGTTTTTATATTTTCAATAATTTGTGAAACTTAAAAGGCAAAAAAAATGTTATTTAACCAGTTTGCTTAAAATTTTCAAGAACCAATTCTGATCCGATTTTGATGCCATTTCTATTAGTCCGTCAAATTTAGTTATGATGGAGTCAATGTCTTTAGTTACTTTTTTAAATTCTTTACCTTCTGCAGAATCGCCTAACTCAGCAGTTGATACCTCAGCCAAGACATCTTTAATTGGAATAATTTCTCTCTTTCTTCTTTCTTTAGCAATTTGCTTCATTACTGTCCACAAATCTTTTTCTGCATAAAAGTATTCCTTTCTCTCCCCAGGTTTAAATTCTTTAAATACCAATCCCCAATCAATTAATGCTCTCATATTCATGTTCGCATTACCTCTAGAAATCTTTAATTCATCCATCACTTCATCAGTAGTTTTACTATCAGGTGAAAGCAATAAACACGCATGAATTTGGGCCATAGCACGGTTTATTCCCCACGAGCTGCCTAGGACACCCCACTCTTGAATAAACTTATATTTTGCTTCGTCTAAATCCACTTTGTCTTAATTTCTATACTAAAGTAATTCTATTTTTTATATTTTCAAAACTTTTTGAAAATAAAATAACTGTAACATTTTACCAATCTCAATCGTTATATGGATAAAGAAAGTTAAAATCGAGTGGTATTTTATTCAAAACCCTTGATTATATTGCAAATAGTTGTATTTTTACTCTTGAAATTTTTCTCCAACATGAAAAAGATATTTTTATTCCTAGCAACACTTACATTCTTAATGGGATGTGGAAACTCTAATGACTCTGAAAATGTAATGGCTAATGCCTCTACATCCATGAAAATTAGTGGAATGACTTGTGAAGAAATGTGTGCTGGACGAATTGAAGACAAAATTGCTCGAATGAGCGGAGTTAAATCCTGTGAAGTCGATTTTGAAAACGAAATGGCTACTGTTATTTATGACAAAAAAAAGGTAGACATTGATGAAGTAATATTAAAAGTAGGTGATATGAATGATGGCCAGTACGGCATATCAGAAGTAAAAACTGAAAACATAACGAATACAAACTCTGATGTAAACAGCACAGGTGGTGGAGAAACTGGACAGATATTAACTGCTCCTAGTTTTGAACTTCCAAACTTGGCAGACTATTTCAGAAACATATTATAGTTCATACAAGCTTAGAAATAAGCTAAACTTATAAAGAAAGGTGGAGGGAAAAGGCCCTTTGAAACCTTAGCAACCGTTCCAATTTATTGGAGAAAGGTGCTAAATCCTTCTCTAGTAATGGGGAAATATAAGTTGCACAAAAGGAATTTAAACCCCCTTTCTGCAACATGCAGAAAGGGGGTTTTTTGATTTAAAAAAGTAAAAGGTGAGTAAGTTAAAAGAAGAATTAAAAAAGAGAATCCTTGTTTTGGATGGAGCCATGGGGACCATGATTCAACAATATAGTTTGGGTGAAGATGATTTTAGAAAAGGATGGTTTGAAGGACATGACTTTCCTTTAAAGGGAAATAACGATTTACTATCGCTAACTCGTCCTGATATAATAAAAGCCATTCACGCTAAGTATTATGAAGCTGGAGCTGACATAGTTGAAACCAATACATTTAGTGGAACTACTATAGCCCAAGAAGACTATGGAACACAAGGAAAAGTATATGAAATCAATTACCACTCTGCCAAATTAGCAAGAGAAGTTGCTGATGAATTTACTACCAAAGAACCTAACAAACCAAGATTTGTAGCTGGTTCAATAGGGCCTACAAATAAAACAGCCTCAATTTCGCCAGTAATAAATGATCCAGGATTCAGAGCTATATCATTTGATGAATTAGTAGAGGCTTTTTCTCAACAGGTAGAAGCCTTAATTGATGGAGGAGTTGATATGTTATTGGTGGAAACCATTATCGATACACTTAATGCTAAGGCTGCTTTATTCGCGATTGAACAGATATTTGAAAAGAAAGGAGTAAAAATTCCTATCATGGTTTCAGGAACAATTACCGACCAAAGTGGAAGAACACTTTCTGGTCAAACTACCGAAGCATTCCTAATTTCTACAGAGCATGCGCCAATTACAAGTATTGGGTTAAACTGTGCTTTGGGAGCAAAAGAATTAAAGCCTTATTTACAAGTTATGTCAAAAAAATCTCCTTTTTTGGTTAGTGCACATCCCAATGCAGGATTGCCTAACGAGTTTGGAGAATATGACGAGACTCCAGAAATGATGGCGGACCAAATAAAAGTATTCCTAGAAGAGGGACTATTAAATATTGTGGGTGGATGTTGCGGAACATCACCAGCTCACATAAAAGCTATAGCTGATTTAGCGAAAAATTACGAACCAAGAAAAATTAACCAGAACTAAAAAACCATAAAATGGCAGCACCAAAACTATACAAAGAGATAGACAAAACGATCTTGGAAGCAATTCCAAATCCTTCGAAAGAAGCTTATGAAATTAAAATTAAAATTCCTGAATTCACTTTTTTAGGGGTTAAAGAACAGCCAGATTTTGCTACGATTTTCTTGACAATGTATCCGAATAAAAAAATCATTGAACTTAAATCATTAAAACATTACTCTTTTCATCTAAGAGATATAGTAGTTTCTTACGAAAGGTTAATCAACATCTTTTACGATCATTTGATGGAAGTATATGAGCCAGACAGAATGAGAATTGAAATGATATGTAACCCAAGAGGAGGAATATCTGCAAAACTTGCAATTGATTCAGATTGGGAAGCAAGAGGTGGTGAAGAAAAATACAAAGATTGGATGAACCAAGCTGGAACTGACAACTGGAGCGTAGTGATGTAAGACGTTAGTTCGGATTAGAGATTTTCAGATGTTAGATTATAGATGTTAGACTTTTGGATGCTCGTGTCATAAAGAATCTCCCCTTTTGAGAGGGGAATAAAAGGGGGTGTGTTAACACGAACCTAAGAATACAAAAAATGAAAAAAGATTATACCTTAAAACTAAGCGGGCTCGAACCGTTACTTGTAACCCCAGAGACCAACTTTGTAAATATTGGTGAAAGAACTAACGTTACCGGTTCTCGAAAATTTCTTCGATTAATAAAAGAAGAAAGATTTGATGAAGCGCTAGATGTTGCTCGTGACCAAGTAGAAGGTGGCGCTCAGATACTTGACGTCAACATGGACGAAGGAATGTTGGACGGAAAAGAAGCTATGGTTAAGTTTTTAAACTTAATTGCTTCGGAACCAGACATTGCTCGTATTCCCGTAATGATTGATTCCAGTAAATGGGAAATTATTGAAGCTGGACTTAAATGCATTCAAGGGAAAGGAGTTGTAAACTCAATTAGTTTAAAAGAAGGAGAGGAACAATTTATTGCCCAAGCCAAAAAAGTTAAAATGTATGGTGCTGCAACCATAGTTATGGCTTTTGACGAAGATGGACAAGCAGATACTTACGAAAGAAGAATTGAAATTTGTAAAAGATCGTACGACATCTTGGTTGATAAAGTAAAATTTCCCCCTCAAGACATTATTTTTGACCCCAATATTTTCCCTGTTGCAACAGGAATTCCTGAGCATAATAATTATGCGGTTGATTTTTTTAAAGCCACAAAATGGATAAAGGATAACCTTCCTGGAGCAAGAATCAGTGGAGGTGTGAGTAATGTATCTTTCTCTTTTAGAGGAAATAACAAAGTGAGAGAAGCCATGCATTCTGCGTTTTTGTATCACGCTATTAAAAACGGAATGGACATGGGAATTGTAAACCCAACTATGTTGGAGATTTATGATCAAATTCCTAAAGAATTATTGGATAAAGTAGAAGATGTTTTATTAAACAGAAATGATAATGCCACAGAAGCCTTGTTGGATTATGCAGAAAGTGTAAAAGGAGACGGAAAGAAAAAAGAAAGAGATTTATCATGGAGAGAGCAAAATGTAAAAGGAAGAATTACACACTCTTTAGTTAAAGGGTTAACCGAATTTATTGAAGAAGATACCGAAGAATGTAGGCTGCTATTTCCTGAACCAATTCAAGTAATTGAAGGTCCTTTGATGGATGGAATGAATGTAGTGGGAGATTTATTTGGGTCTGGAAAAATGTTTTTACCTCAAGTTGTAAAGTCAGCAAGAGTGATGAAACAAGCTGTTGCATACCTAAATCCTTTTATTGAAGCTGCAAAAAATGGAGAAGTACAACCAAATGGAAAAGTATTGATGGCAACCGTAAAAGGAGATGTCCATGATATTGGAAAAAACATTGTTGGGGTAGTTTTGGGGTGTAACAATTACGACATTGTGGATATGGGAGTTATGGTTCCAACTCAAGATATTATCAAAAAAGCGATTGAAGAAAACGTAGATGTAATTGGACTAAGTGGTTTAATTACTCCTTCTTTGGATGAAATGGTAGATGTTGCCGAAGAAATGGAAAAAGCAGGGTTAACTATTCCTCTTTTGATTGGTGGAGCAACTACTTCAAGAGTTCATACGGCTGTAAAAATTGAAGAAAGTTACACCAAAGGACAAACTATTCATGTGCTTGATGCTTCGCGTTCTGTAACTGTAGTTGAAAAATTACTAGGAACAACTTCTAAGGAATTTGTTGCTGACATTAAAACCGAATACGAAAGAGTAAGATTAAATCACGCCAATAAAAAGCAGCAAAAAAGATTGCTTCCCTATGATGTAGCGCTTGAAAATAGATTTAAAATTGAGTGGAAAGCAGAAGATATTTATATACCTAATTTCATAGGAAATAAGACTTTCGAAAACTTCCCTTTATCTGAATTAATTCCATTTATCGACTGGACACCTTTTTTCCAAACTTGGCAGCTGGCAGGTCGTTATCCAAGAATATTAACGGATGAAGTTGTTGGAGAGCAAGCAACTAGTTTATTTGCGGATGCTCAAGAGATGCTAGCTAAAATTGAAAAAGAAAACTGGCTTACCGCAAAAGCGGTAGTTGGAATTTGGCCTGCAAACTCTAATGGAAAAGATGATGTATTTACTTACTCTGATGAAAACCGAACAGAAGTTGCAGACACTTTATTTTCATTAAGACAGCAAACACAAAAAGCAAAGCAGCTACCTAATTTCTCTTTGGCAGATTTTATTGCACCTAAAGAAACTGGGCTACAAGATTATATTGGTGGATTTGTGGTAACCGCAGGACTTGGAATTGAGAAATACGTAAAACAATTTCAAAATGATTTGGATGATTACAGTTCTATTTTATTAAAAGCTTTAGCTGATAGACTAGCTGAAGCTTTTGCAGAGTTAATGCATAAGAAGGTAAGAGAAGAATTATGGGGTTACGCACCAAATGAAACTTTGGTAAACGAAGAATTGATAAACGAAAAGTATCAAGGAATTCGTCCTGCACCAGGTTATCCAGCTTGCCCAGATCACACTGAGAAAACTACTTTATTCGCAAAACTTAACGCTACCGAAGAGATTGGTGTGCAATTGACCGAGTCAATGGCAATGTACCCTGCGGCATCAGTTAGTGGGTTTTATTATGCTCATCCACAATCCAAGTATTTTGGGTTAGGAAAAATTGAAATGGATCAAGTAAAGAGTATTGCTGAACGAAAAGGAATGGAAATAGATAAGATGAAAAAGTGGTTAAATCCTGTGATTAACTAAATATTTATGCTAAAACGATTGCTATTAATAAAATTTACTTATTTTTGCAGTCCAAATTAATAACCAGGGGTTTCGACCCTCTAAAATTTAAAACAGATGCCAGTAAAAATTAGATTAAGAAGATTAGGAAGAAAAGGAAGACCTTTTTACCACATTGTTGCTGCTGATAGCAGAGCGCCAAGAGATGGAAAGTTTCTTGAAAAAATCGGAACTTACAACCCAATTACAACTCCAGCTTCAATTGACTTAGATGTTGATTTAGCTTTAAAATGGTTGGAAAATGGAGCACAACCAACTGATACTGCAAAGAATATTCTTTCTCACACGGGAGTTATGTACAAAAAACACTTAATGAGAGGTGTTAAAAAAGGTGCAATGACAACTGAAGAAGCTGAAGCAAAATTTGCTGAATGGTTAGAAGAAAAGAATGCTAAAAATACTAAGCAAGCCGATACTGTTGCTGATAAAGCTAACAAGATTGCTGCTGAAAGAATGAAAGCTGAAACTGCTGCTAAAGAAGCACAAGCTGCTGCAATTGCTGCTGCTAACACTCCTGAGCCAGTGGCTGAAGAAGTTGTTGCTGAAGAAGCTCCAGTAGAGGAAGCTGCTACTGCAGAAGCACCAGCTGAAGAAGTTGTTGCTGAAACTGAAGCTCCAGCTGAAGAAGCTCCAAAAACTGAAGAGAACTAAACAATTTCTATAATGAAATTTGATGAATATTTTAACCTTGGAGTGATCTCCAAGGTTTTTTCATTTAAGGGCGAAATTGTAGCCCGCCTAGATGTAGAAGTTCCAAATTTATTTGACAACTTACCTGCAATTTTCTTAGAAGAAAAAGGAAACCTTGTTCCTTACTTTGTAGAAAAATTAGACCCTCAAATAAATGGTTTTGTTCGTATTAAATTCCGAGGAATTGACACTCAAGAACAAGCCAAAAAAATCTTAAAGTGTTTACTCTATTTACCCGATAACTTATTACCTAAGTTAAACGAAGATGAATTTTATTTTCATGAGATTGTTGGATTTATAGCTTTTGATGAAGACGATAAAGAAGTTGGCGAAATAGTAGAGGTTTATGATTTACCGAACAATCCTGTGGCCGAAATATTAATTAATGGAAAAGAAGTACTTGTACCTCTTAACCTAATGATTGAGCTCGACAAAAAAAATCAAAAAATTTATATCGAAATCCCTGAAGGACTAGTAGATTTATAAATGTCAACTTTCCATTTCAAAGAATTCTCTGTACAAAACGAAAAAAGTGCAATGAAAGTGAATACCGATTCGGTATTGCTTGGAGCTTGGACGCCTATTAATTTGGATGCAAAAACTGGATTAGATATTGGTTCTGGAACTGGAATTTTGGCCTTAATGTTGGCTCAAAGAAATCCTAATTTAACACTAACAGGAATTGAAATTGAACCCAATGCTTTTGAAGAATCAAAAACTAACTTCGAAAATTCTGATGGGAAACATAGACTTACAGCCGTAAATTTACCTCTACAAGAGTTTATTCCTAATAGTAAACTGGATTGTATTATTTCCAACCCTCCGTATTTTATTGATGATTTAAAAAATCAAGACGTAAATAAATCACAAGCAAGGCATACGGATACTTTATCGTTTGAAGAGCTTATCAATTTTGCAGAAATTCATTTATCTGAAACGGGAACGTTTAGTTTAATCCTTCCTAAAACGGAAGGTGAAATATTTATAAAATTAGCTTCAGAAAGCAAACTTCATCTTCAACAAATAGCATATATTAAACCTAATTCGAACAAACCTGTGAATAGAGTTTTGATGTGTTTTGGAAAAGAAAAAAAGGAGTTACGCGAGGAAATGTTTTGTGTATATCAATCGCACCAAGTATATTCAGAAAGGCATCACGAGTTGACTCAAGATTTTTATTTAGATAAATAAATCTTAGGATTGATTGGTAGATAATTTCCTTACTTTTACTTTGTAATTCTGTGACAGAATGACACGATAAATGAAGCTTTTTCAGAAACATTTTGTTGTTTTTTGTCATTAAAACGGTTGGCACAAAAAGTGCATAACCGATATCAGTATTTTTAATTAAGTATTCACTAAAAAAATTAAAACATTATGTCAGTAAATATCAAACCTCTTACAGATAGAGTTGTAATAGAACCAACTCCGGTTCAAGAAAAAACGGCTTCTGGAATTATTATACCAGATGCATCAAAAGAAAAACCTCTTAAAGGAAAAGTAGTAGCTGCTGGACCTGGTAAAATAGACGAACCAATGACTGTGAAGGCAGGAGATAATGTTCTCTACGGACAGTATTCTGGTACAGAAGTAAAATTAGATGGAACTACTTACCTTATCATGAGAGAAGCAGACATCTTTGGAATCTTAAGCTAATTCCGAACCTTATAAACTGAACCCTGAGGGTTTTATTCCTCTTCGGAACAAAATGTCTCGAGGGGTAACTTAAATTAAACATTCAAAAAAAATTATAAAAAATGGCAAAGCAAATCACCTTTGATTTAGAAGCTAGAGACAGCCTTAAAAGAGGTATCGATAAACTAGCAAATGCAGTAAAAGTAACTCTAGGACCTAGAGGAAGAAACGTAGTTATTGACAAAAAATTTGGCGCTCCTCACATCACAAAAGATGGAGTAACTGTGGCAAAGGAAATTGAACTTTCTGACCCTGTTGAGAACATGGGTGCACAGATGGTAAAAGAAGTAGCTTCTAGAACTGCAGAACTTGCAGGAGATGGAACTACAACTGCAACCGTTTTGGCTCAATCAATTATCAATACTGGACTTAAAAGTCTAGTTGCTGGAGCAAATCCAATGGATTTGAAAAAAGGAATTGATAAAGGAGTTGCAGCAATTGTAACAGAAATGGCTGGATTCTCTCAAGAAGTAGGAGCTGACAATAAGAAAATTGAACAAGTTGCTACTGTTTCTGCAAATAACGATAAGGAAATTGGTGCTTTAATTGCGGAAGCAATGAAAAAAGTAACTAAAGAAGGAGTTATTACTGTAGAAGAAGCAAAAGGAACTGAAACTTATGTAGATGTTGTAGAGGGAATGCAATTTGACAGAGGTTATTTGTCTCCGTATTTCGTAACTGATGCTGAGAAGATGATTACTGAGTATGAAAATCCTTACATCTTAATTTACGATAAGAAAATCTCTAACATCCAAGACATTGTTCCAATTTTGGAAGCTGTTGTTGGAACTGGAAGACCTTTGATTGTAATTTCTGAAGATATTGAATCTCAAGCTTTAGGTTTACTTGTTGTAAACAGATTGAGAGGTCAAATGAAAGTAGCAGCTGTAAAAGCACCAGGTTTTGGAGACAGAAGAAAAGCTATGTTAGACGATATCGCAATCTTGACTGGAGGAACAGTTATTTCTGAAGAAACTGGATTGACTTTGGCAAACACAACTCTAGAAATGCTAGGAACTTGTGATAAAATTGAAATTGACAAAGACAACACAACTATTGTAAATGGTGGTGG
This sequence comes from uncultured Flavobacteriales bacterium, assembly GCA_938009745.1. GTDB lineage: Bacteria > Bacteroidota > Bacteroidia > Flavobacteriales_D > CAJJDF01 > CAJJDF01. Next base: position 1,269 of record CALLII010000071.1, on the reverse strand, counting down.
TAAAAAAGATAATATCTCTGCAAGAGTTGGGCAAATTAAAGCACAAATCGAAAGTACTACTTCTGATTACGACAAAGAAAAACTACAAGAAAGGCTAGCTAAATTAGCTGGTGGAGTTGCTGTACTTTATGTTGGTGCAACTACCGAAGTAGAAATGAAAGAGAAAAAAGATAGAGTGGATGATGCACTTCATGCAACAAGAGCTGCAGTAGAAGAAGGAATTGTACCAGGTGGTGGAGTTGCTTATATCAGAGCTAGTTCGGCATTGGATGCTGTAAAAGCAGACAATGATGATGAAGCTACAGGAATTGCAATTATCAGAAGAGCTATTGAAGAGCCATTGAGACAAATTGTTTCAAATGCTGGTGGAGAAGGATCTGTAGTGGTGCAAAAAGTAAAAGAAGGAAAGAAAGACTTTGGATACAATGCAAGAGCAGATAAGTACGAAAACTTACTAAAAACTGGAGTAATTGACCCAGCAAAAGTGAGTAGAGTTGCACTTGAAAATGCAGCTTCTATCGCTAGTATGTTATTGACTACTGAATGTGTAATTACTGATTTACCACAAAAAGAAGAAGATCACCATCACCCAGCTCCACCAATGGGAGGAATGCCAGGAATGATGTAAGTTGAGTTGGAAGCCAGGAGTAAGAAGCGCGAAGTTTTAGACTCTTGATTCTGACAAGAATAATAGTTTATAATCCGAATTTCAGAAATGAGATTCGGGTTTTTTTATGTCTTATTCTTGCTACTTTTAATTTCTTCCTAGACCTTTTTTCTATTTTGATCAAATTAGTAAGAAAATAAGTGTGGGCATTGTGAGAGGAATCCTTGACATACAAATAAATCCAACAACAATAAAACTGATTCCTCAACCAAACTCTATTAAATGAATTAACCTAACAGGGCTTGGGTTCCGAGGAGATTATTTTCTTGCGTTAATTTGCCAAAAAAGAAAAGAAGTCTTGAACTTTTGTTTCTTTTTGGTTCAAGCCAAAAGAAAATTAAGCCAACATAAATTCCTTTTATTTTCTCATTGAATTATAGATTTACTAAATTTAGTTGAATTTATCATCCAACCAAATGAGCCACTACAACCTAACTTCAAAAGAGCACTACCTAAATGCTTACCAAGACTCTATGGAACACCCAGAGAAATTTTGGGAAGAAATAGCAGAAGAAAATTTTGTTTGGAGAAAAAAATGGGAAAACATAGTGGATTGGGATTTTACCAAACCAGAAATTAAATGGTTTGAAGGAGCCAAACTA
>CALLII010000070.1 GCA_938009745.1 uncultured Flavobacteriales bacterium | reverse complement strand
GATACAATTAATCCAACTGTAGTTTGTAAAGACACAACCATTTATCTAGATGCTACTGGTTCGTTTACTATTGACACTTCATTTATACTTTCTTCAGTTACTGACATCTGTGGAATTGATACTGTTTATATCTCTAACAACACTTTCAATTGTATTGATACTGGAATTAATTCTGTAACAATCTATACAGAAGATGTAAATGGGAATATTGATTCTTGTGTTTCAACAGTAACAGTTCTTGACACGATTAATCCAACTGTGGTTTGTAAAGACACAACTATTTATTTAAATGCAGTAGGAACTAGAACTATAGATACTTCATTTATTTTAGCTTCAGTAACTGATATTTGCGGAATTGATTCTGTATTCATCTCCAATAATACATTTTCATGTAATGACATTGGCGCTAATAATGTAACTATTTATGTTACTGATTTTAATGGGAATATTGATTCATGTGTTGCTATTGTAACAGTCCTTGATTCAACAAACCCAGTAATAACTTGTAAAGACACAACAATCTTTTTAGATACATTTGGAACTGCTATAATTGATACTTCATTTGTTCTTGCTTCTGTATCTGATATTTGTGGAATAGACACGGTTTATCTTTCAAACAACTTATTTACTTGTGGTTCTACAGGTAACAATTCTGTTACTATTTATGTAATTGATGTGAACGGGAACCTTGACTCTTGTGTTTCTAATGTTACAGTGACAGTTGTAGACACAATTAATCCTGTAGCAATTTGTAAAACGGATACTGTATATCTAGATGGAACAGGAAATTTAACTATCGACACCTCAAATGTATTAAGGGATTTTAGTGATAACTGTGCGGTAGATTCTATTTATTTATCACAAACTGCGTTTAGCTGTTTAGACACTGGAATTAATGCTGTAACAATTTATATAATTGATGTAAATGGAAACATAGATTCATGTGTAACTTCTATTCTGGTAGTTGATACTTTAACTCCAATATTAACTTGTAAAAATGAAATAATATATCTTGGAGCTTCTGGTTCAGTTAGTATAGATACTTCTTATGTACTGGATACTTATTCTTCAAATTGTGGAATAGACACTATTTATTTATCTAAGATAGATTTTAATTGTTTAGATACTGGGGCTAATTCTGTAACAGTGTATGTACAAGATAATAATGGAAATATTGATTCTTGTTATGCAATCGTAACTGTTATTGATACGATTAACCCAATGGTGGTTTGCAAAGACACTACTATTTATCTTGACGCTACTGGTTCATTTACAATTGACACTTCATTTATACTTTCTTCAGTTTCTGATATCTGTGGAATTGATAGAGTTTATATTTCTAACAATACTTTTAATTGCATTGATACAGGAGCTAATTCGGTTACAATCTATGCTGAAGATGTAAATGGAAACATTGATTCTTGTATTGCTACTGTAACTGTTGTTGATACGATTAATCCAATGGTGGTTTGCAAAGACACTACAATCTATCTAGATGCAAATGGATCTGCTACTATTGATACTTCGTTCATTTTAGTTTCAGCAACTGATATTTGTGGAATTGACTCGGTTTATATTTCAAATAATTCATTCTCTTGTGCTGATACCGGAACTAATACAGTTACAATTTATGTGACGGATGTAAATGGAAACATTGATTCTTGTACTTCAATAGTAACTATTCTAGACACTGTTAATTCAATAATCACTTGTAAAGACACTACAGTTTATCTAAATGCATCAGGTTCGGTTACCATAGATACTTCTTATATTCTTGTATCTATTACTGATGCTTGTGGAATAGATTCTGTCTACATTTCTAACAATTCGTTCTCTTGTTCGGATACTGGAAGCAATTCTGTGACCATTTATGTAAAAGATATTAGTGGAAATATTGATTCGTGTATCTCAACTGTAACTGTATTAGATACCTCAAATTCAATAATAACATGCAAAGACACAACAATCTATCTGGATGCAACTGGCTTAGCTACTATTGATACTTCATTTATACTTGTATCTATTGCAGATGCTTGTGGAATAGATTCTGTTTACATTTCTAACAATTCTTTCTCTTGTTCGGATACTGGTACTAAATCAATTACTATTTATGTAATTGATTTAAGTGGAAATATTGATTCGTGCATCTCAACTGTAACTGTAATTGACACTGTAAAACCTATAGTTATTTGTCACGATACTCTATTGTATCTTGATACAACTGGTTCTATTAGTTTAGATACTTCAATGATATTAGTATCAACAAATGATGCCTGTGGAATCGATTCTGTTTATTTATCATCAAATTCATTAAGTTGTATAGATACAGGTGCTAATATAATTATCATTTTCTCAAGAGATGTGAATGGAAATATTGATTCATGTACATCAGTTGTCACTATAGTAGATACAATTAACCCAATGGTGGTTTGTAAAGACACTACAATCTATTTGGATGTAACTGGATCAGCAACTATAGATACTTCGTTCATCCTAGTTTCAGCAACTGATATCTGTGGAATTGACTCAGCTTATATTTCTAATAACACATTTAACTGTATTGATACCGGAAGTAACACTGTTACTATTTATGTTACGGATGTGAATGGAAACCTTGACTCTTGTATTGCAATAATAACAGTTGTGGATACAATTAATCCAATGGTGGTTTGTAAAGACACTACAATCTATCTGGATGCAACTGGATCAGCAACTATTGACACATCTTACATTCTAGTTTCAGCAACTGATATCTGTGGAATTGACTCAGTTTATATTTCTAACACTACTTTCAATTGTATTGATACTGGAAGTAACACTGTTACTATTTATGCAACTGATGTGAATGGAAACTTAGACTCTTGTATCGCTACAATTACTGTACTCGATACGATTAATCCAATAGTAGTTTGTAAAGACACTACAATCTATCTGGATGCAATAACTGGTTCAATCACTATCGATACTTCATTTATCTTAGTTTCTACAACAGACATTTGCGGAATCGACTCAGTGTACATATCAAATAATACATTCTCTTGTTCAGATACAGGAACTAATTCAGTTACAATTTATGTAACTGATGTAAATGGAAACTTAGACTCATGTATTTCAACTGTAACGGTTCTGGATACAATTAACCCAGTTGTAATTTGTAACGACACTTCAGTATATCTGGATGCTTTTGGAAGTGTAACTATCGATACATCATTCATCTTAGTTTCTGTTACTGATGTTTGTGGAATTGATTCGGTTTATATTTCTAATAACTCTTTCAATTGTATTGACACAGGAATAAACTTTGTTACTATTTATGTACAAGATGTAAATGGAAAATTAGACTCTTGTATAGCAACCGTAAATGTTATAGATACTATTAACCCAATGGTAGTTTGCAAAGACACTACAATCTATCTGGATGCAACTGGAAGTGCAACTATTGACACATCTTACATTCTAGTTTCAGCCACTGATATTTGTGGAATTGATTCGGTTTATATCTCTAATAACACATTTAACTGTATTGATACTGGAAGTAACACTGTTACTATTTATGTAACAGATGTGAATGGAAACTTAGACTCTTGTATTTCTACTGTTACAGTTCTGGATACAATTAATCCAATAGTTACCTGTAAAGACACAACAGTTTATGTAAATGCTTCTGGATCGGTAACAATTGATACTTCATTTATCTTAGTTTCTGCAACTGATATTTGTGGAATTGATTCGGTTTATATTTCTAACAATACATTCAGCTGTATTGATACTGGAACTAATACAGTAACAATTTATGTAACTGATGTAAACGGAAACCTAGACTCTTGTATATCAACAATAACAGTTGTGGATACAATTAATCCTAATGTAATATGTAAAGACACTACTATTTATTTAGATGCACTAGGAACCTCAACAATCGATACTTCATTTATCTTAGTTTCTGCAACTGATATTTGTGGAATTGATTCAGTTTATATCTCTAACAACACTTTTAATTGTATTGATACTGGTACTAATACAGTAACAATTTATGTAACTGATGTAAATGGAAATATTGATTCCTGCGTTTCTACTGTAACTGTACTCGATACGATTAATCCAGTTGTAATTTGCAAAGCAGATACTATTTATCTTGACGGAACTGGTAACATATCAATAGATACTTCTAATGTGGTTGGCTCATTCTTTGATAATTGTACAGTAGATACTTTATATTTATCTAACAGTGATTTTACTTGTATTGATACTGGTAATAACTCTGTTACAGTTTATATTGTAGATGGTAGTGGAAACCTTGACTCTTGTCAAACTAACGTAAGAGTTCTGGATACAATTAACCCTGTAGTTATTTGTAAAAATGATGTTATCTATTTAGATGGAACTGGAAATGCGACTATTGACACGTCAAATGTAGTTTCCTCATTCTCTGATAATTGTTCAGTTGATACGATATATTTATCTAATTACAATTACTCTTGTGGTGATACAGGATTAAATTTTGTAACAGTTTATATTGAAGATATAAATGGAAATATTGATTCCTGCCAAGCTGGAATATTTGTGAGGGACACATTAACGCCAATTGTAGTTTGTAGTAATGCAACAGTATATTTAAACTCAACAGGAATTGCTATTATTGATAGTTCATTTGTATTATCTAGTTTCTCTTCTAACTGTACAATTGATACTGTTTACCTTTCAGATACTTCTTTCACTTGTGTAGATACTGGAGTAAATTTTGTTTGGGTTTATGTAAAGGATATAAATGGGAATATTGATTCTTGTATGTCCATAGTTACAGTTCTTGATTCAACCGCACCAATTATTGTTTGTAGGGATACAACTGTATATTTAAATACTGCCGGAAACATATCAATTGACTCTTCTTATGTGTTAAGCTCTTTCACTGACAATTGTGTTGTGAAATACACCACACTATCAAGATCTTCATTTAGTTGTGTAGATACTGGTGTAAATTCAGTACTAATAATTGCATACGATCCAAGCGGAAACTTAGACTCTTGTAGATCAAATGTAACTGTGTTAGATACAATACCACCAACTGCAATTTGTATGAATACTACAGTATTCCTTGACTCATTTGGGACAGGAGTAATTTCAGTTTCAGATATAAATAATGGATCTTTTGATAACTGTGCAATAGCTACAATACTAGTAGATAAAACTGGGTTCACATGTTCAGACCTAGGAGTTAATACAGTTACACTTACTGTTACAGATGTATCAGGAAATGTGAGCACTTGTACTGCAATAGTAACTGTAATAGATGACATTAACCCAATTGTTACTTGCCCTCCTTTACAAATAGATACAACACTGCTTAATGATTGTAGATTTGTAGTTCCAGATTATTCACTTATCCTAAATGCTACGGATAACTGTACTCCTTTTGATTCATTAACATTTACACAAACACCTTTACCAGGGACGGTAATTGACTACTCAACAGGTTTAAATGATATAAATAGCTTGTCAGTTAGCATCACAACAACAGATTTAGAAAACAATTCAACTACTTGTAATTTTGATGTTTTAATTGGATGTAGAGTAAATGCTTCGATTCCGCAAATATTCTCACCAAATGGAGATGGACGAAATGACAAACTATACGTTTATGGAGCAAACTTCTCTAGCTTCCAATTCATTGTTTACAACAGATGGGGAGAAAAAGTATTTGAAACTAATGATGTAAATACCGGATGGGATGGAACATTTAGAGGGGTTCCTGTACAAGAAGGAGTATACGTATACTACTTTAGAGGAGAAACCGAACAATTTGGAGAAATAGAAAGAAAAGGAGATGTAACCATAGTTAGATAAGATGAAAGTATTTTTAAATTATTTTTTAGATTATTTTAGAAAAGACTTTAGCCTAATTGCACATCTTTTAACTCTAACTTTTATTGGAATATGTATATTCTTAAATTATGAATACGAAGTATATTCTCATCATTTTAGAGTAATTAACTACAGTGAGTTAGGAGTATTAAAACTTTGGAGTATGTATGCTTTTGCATTCATTGTTCCTGTAATTATAGTTTCTTTATTTCAAAAAGATAATAAGATAATTTATAACCGAAAGTATCTATTATTCGGTAGTTTAGCTCTTGCTATTATAGCATTTGATTCTTCTTATTATTTATTGAAGTACGTCCGTCCATTGTTAAGTGGAAGTAACAGCTATGCATTTTTATATTCATGCGTTTCTAATCTATTAAGTTTAGCATCTGTGATGCTTCCAGTCTTTTTAATTTATACTTTGGTTAAGTATTTTAAACCAGAATTATATGGATTAAGATTAAATGGAGCAAATCTAAAACCTTATTTATGGATGATTTTAATCATGATTCCGATTGTTGCACTTGCAGCATTTGATGGTGATTTTTTAAATTACTATCCTACCTATTATAAAAGAGACTTTAGCGGTTCAGGCTTATCCGAAAATACTAAAATGTGGTTGTTTGAGCTTTGTTATGGATTCGACTTTATTTCAGTTGAACTATTATTTAGAGGATTCATGGTAATAGCATTATCTCGCTTTGTGGGTAAAGATGCCATCTTACCTATGGTAGCTTGTTATGCTTTCCTTCACTTTGGAAAACCAATGATGGAAACAGTAGGTTCAGTTTTTGGAGGATTTGCATTAGGAGTTTTAGCCTATAAATCACGAAACATATACGGAGGAATAATAGTTCACCTTGGTGTAGCTTGGGGAATGGAACTTGCAGCTTTTACTCAGCTTTAGACATTATTTACGTTTTCCATTTTAGATAACTCTAACCTTTCTTTCCAGCCCAAGATCGAATAAATTGGTAATTTCAATGCCGTCTTTAATTCTGATCTATTAGTAGAAAAAGGGTTTTTCAAAATTCCTTTTAAAGCTTCAATTCCTCTAGTTTTCTGAAATGACTTGTGAGTATAACTGTGTAATTTTTTATAAAAATCTTGATTAAAAGTACCTGAAAACATCATGGCTAAATCATTCGAGTCTGTCCAATTTTTCTTTTCTTTCAACTGATTTTTAACTGCTTCATAAAACTTTGTCCCTGGTAATGGATACGAAACTGAGATTCCAATATCATCTGGTTTACACCTTTTAATTAAAGCTATAGTCTTATCAATATCCTCTTTAGTTTCTCCAGAATATCCATATTGAATAAAGAAAGCAACTCTCACTCCTTTTTGCTGAAGTAACTTTGTTGAATCCTCTATTTGTTTAATTGTAGTTCCCTTATCCATTGCATCCAAAATTCCTTGAGAACCACTCTCTGCTCCTATCCAAACCTCTTTTAAACCTGAACTAACCAAAGAATCAATATTATTTTCTTTCAATAATAAATCAGCTCTACTCTGAATCTTGAAGCTTATTTTCAACTTGTTTTCTAGTAAAATTTCATCAAACTGCTGAACCCAATTTGGTTTCAATCCAAAAATGTCGTCACACATCCAGAAATTTGTTACTCCATGATTATCAGATAAATATTGAATCTCCTCCACTACTCTTTTTGGAGAACGAGAATTGTATCTATTCCCATAAATAGGTTTTGCACACCAATTACATTTATAAGGACAACCTCTTGTTGTGGCAATGTTAAGTGCAAAAGGAATTTTACTTGTCCATGCTTTTTTATAGGAATCAACATCTATTAAATCCCATGCTGGTTGTGGTAAAAAATCTAGATCTCTCAGCACTTCTCTCCTTCCATTATTAGTGATTTCGCTTCCATTTTTAAAAACAATACCCTTTACATCAGTTAAAGATTTACCTTCTTTGGTGTGATTAATTGTTTCTAATAACGAAATTTCTCCTTCGCCTAGTAGTATTACATCTGCACCTTCGTTTAAGTATTCCTCAAAATGATCAGTTGAGTCTGAGCTAGAAACTATAACTGTACAACCAGCCTTTTTACCCATTTTTATCATCTCAAATGCAGCTTCACGCATGTTGGTTAAGCACATTTTAGTGAGGTAATTAAACCCATCATCATAAAGGACAAGAAACTTAGGTTTTGTATTTTCTAATACGGGTATTATTTCTTTAGGTGAATCTTTTAATCCAACATCAAACAAATCAACTTTAAAGCCATTTTCTCTTAAAAAACTAGCCGCATATATTGTTCCTAATGGCGGATAAGGCATTCCTGTCTCCCATTGTTTGGAATCCATTTTGTAATAATAACTGTGGCTAAATAATACGTCTTGCATTAAACTTTATGGTTCTTTAATTCGATTAAAATCAAATATAATTGTTTTTTATTTAGGAGTCTCAACAGCCTTTTCTTCCATGTGTTCCAATATCTTCTTCTGGAAATTACTCGGATGGTTTTTTGATACTGTTAAACTAGTTTTAAAAGCTAAATCATATTCTTCCATAGGATATCCTTTTGCCTTCCATTTTTTCTTCCACCTTCTGTCAGTGAAATTCATTAAACTTTCATTCCAACTTTTATAACGGAAAACTATTTCAAATAAACTCTTAAAAACTCCTTTTTTTTGTTGTTCATTTTCAAGAATTTCTAATTCAAAATTTGGCGCAAATTGTTCTATCCACTTATTATTATTTATTAAAGCTTCATACTCTGCTCTGCCTTTCAATGGGATAAGACTTACTAATTCAATAGCAGTAAAATAATTCTGTTCTCCTAGTTTCAAATGTTTATTTGAGATGAAATAATTCATACAAAAGCTGTGTTGCATCCTAAAAATAAAACTGATCTTTTTCAAAAGATGTAATAAAGTTCGGGCTGTCCACAAGTGATTTTCGGTTGTAACTATAAAAAAATCAATGTCCGAGTTTTTATCTGCATATCCTTTGGATAAGGAACCTGAAACTGCAACCATTCGTACAAAAGGAAAGCTCATAATTATTTTAGAAATCCAATGCGCTCTTTTCATTCTTTTGTCAGCTAATATTTTAGCTTCCTTTTTTCTCACAACCCATTCTTCATTGTCACTAAGTAAATAACAGTTTTCATTTAAATAAATAAGCTTTAGCTCTACTAATTTATCTAGGGTAGTACTTAATACCGATTCATTGACTTTTGCGCCAATATATTTTTGGATCTCCATTTTAGTTAACGGAAACTGAAAAAAATTGAAGTATTTAAGGACTTTAATTATCTCGCTTTTTATGTCTGCTTTTTTTTCCAAACTATTGAAATAAATAAGTTATTGTTCGTATAATAATTTTAATATCTACCCAAAGACTTTGTCTTTTAATATATAGCAAATCCAATCTATACCTAATATTTAGATCTGCATCATGATCTATAATGCCTTTATAACCATTAGCTTGAGCCAATCCAGTAACTCCTGGTTTTATTGTTAATCTGGAAGAAAAATGTGGTATTCTCTCATTTAGCTCTATTTCCTCTTTAACCATCAAAGGTCTTGGGCCAACAACACTCATTTGACCTAAAAATACATTGAAAAATTGTGGTAATTCATCAATTGCATATCTTCTAAGAAAAGCTCCAAGTTTAGTAATTCTTATATCTTCTTTTTGAGCAGGTAAATTATTAGCTTCCCTATTTTTAATCATTGTTCTTAATTTAAAACAATTAAAAGCTATAGAGTTTTTACCCGCTCTTGACTGAACAAATATTGGAAACGCTTTGGTATCAAGGTATATTAAAATTCCCAAAATTGGTAAAAGCCATGATAATAGTAACACAATTACCAAATTAGCAAACACAATATCAAATACTCTTTTAACCAATGCTTTAAATTCTTTTTGTGAGGTTTCTTTTTCTGTAGATATAATCATGGAATAAAATCCAACAAAACTGATTATACCTATTTGTCTGCTAAGATAACTTTCTGTGAAATAAGAAACCACAATTAGAATATTAAATAAGATTAAAAAAGAATCATTTGATTTAATTGCCAAATGAAAGAAATAAAACAACATAAATATCAATAAAAACAATCCTACTGCACCAATCTCAGACATAGTTTGTAAATACTGGTTGTGACTGTTATAGTTTAAATAACCATTGCTATCCTTAGTATCAGAGCCAATATATAAATTTCTCTCTTTAATTTTTTCGTTTAATTTATCTTGCGCATCCCCAGGACCTGCACCTAACCAAAAAGAGGCTTTATCTTCCTCTATTGTTTCTAAACTCATGTCCCATAATTCCTTTCGTAACGAAAAACCATCAAAACGAGTATTGGTGTTAATGTCAGTTTTAAGGGCGAAAATAGATTGTGGTTTAATTTCCTTAAAGCGGTTTACAATTGTGTTTTCATTTGCCAAAAACAGAACAAGACCTGAAATAGAAACTAGCCCTATTATTAGTAATTTCCTTTTACTATAATTAAGTTGATAAATTAAAAGAAATGCTAATATTAAAAAATATGTTTTTGAGGATAATAATATTATTATCAATGAATTAAAAGCAATAAATCCTATATTAATAGGTGAATAATGTTTTCGATTACTATCAATAAATACTATTAAAGAAATGGTAAATAATAAAGATGCATAAATGGCATTACCATTCATTAACTGAGAAAAATTATGATAAAAGAACACATCCAGATTTGTAAACTTATTAGATAAAAGTGTAGCATTTAGGAGTAATCCTAAGCCAAATACCGACATTCCATAGCCAAATAGTTTTAATGCTTTGGATAGAATAACCTTAGGATTAGAAACAGGTAAGTTAAACCAAAACAAAGGAAGTAGTAAAAAAGTAAGTTTTTTCTCTACTTCAAACAAAGCTACTTTGGTATTAACATCAAAAAACACATGAGCAACATGGAATGAAAAAAAGAAAAATGACAGAACAACAAAAGTGTTTTTCCATTTAAATGACTTTCTTTTTATCATAAAAAACAAAACAAAAGCACAAAACATATAAATTGCAATCGCATTAATTTTTGAAGGAAAAGCAAGTGTAAACACTACCAAAAATGATAAAATTACAGATGCGAGCTCTATGGGTTTATTTGTTTTCAAACGGTTTCAATCAAGTTTAATAACTTTCCGTGTATGGCATCAAAACTATAAACAGTTTTAATTTTTTCTGTGTTATTAAAAATAACTTCTTGAGATATTACTTTATTCTCTTCTACTATTTTTTTAATGTCATTTTCGGTCTCAAAAAAGTGTGCATTTTGTTCAAGTACATCTTTATTAAAAGGATTATTATGGGCAATTATGTTGCAACCGCATGCCATAGCTTCTAGTAATGAGGGGTTTGTACCTCCTACAGAATGACCATGAAAATACAACTTAGAAAAATGCCTCAATGAGTTTAGTTCTTCAAAATTATAATTAGCTCCCAAAAATGTTACCCAAGATCCGTATTTCTCTTTCAAATACTTTCCAAATTTATTCTCAATGCTTCCAATTATTACTAGTGTAATTTCCCTGTTATTTAAGTGCCCTTTAATTATCGTTTCAATATTATTCTCGGGCTCTAATCTTGCAATAACTAGATTGTAGTCGTTTTTATTTAATTGATATTTATCCAATACTTTTTCGTCAAAATCATGAACAATGTCGGCTCCATAGGCAATGAAATGAGAAGTTTTATTGTACTCTTTTTTTATATAATTCTGTATTCCTCTAGAGTCAGAAATTAATTCATCACTTTGATTTACCGCCCATTTCTCTGCTTTTTTTAAAAACTTTTGAACCAGATTACTGTACTTTGATCTTTTCCATTCCTGCCCATCCATATTAGTAATTAAACGAGCTTTTTTGGGGAACAAAAAACCCCAAATAGAGCTACTTGTATAGCCAAGCTGAAAAATTACGTCAAAATTTTGTTTTCGAGAATTCCAAATTGCGCCAAAATCATATATAAATTGACCTGCAGTACCAATGTGATTTTCTGGATCCCAACAGTGAATAATTTCAGCTCCCTCCCAGTTTTTATCTTGATAAGGATGATTGGAAGAATTATAGACTACAACTTCGTGACCTTTTTCTACCAGAAATTTGGCAAAATGCATTGCAAATTGTTCAAATCCTCCATATTCATTTGGGATTCCACGAGTACCAAGAATTGCTATTTTCATTGGTTGTTACTTTTAACTTGTTTATATGATTCAAAAGTAAGTTCAGCTGCTTTTTTCCAAGTATATTTTTCTTTTATTACATCTCTAAATTCCTCATTAAAAGTATCAAGATGAGCTTTTTCTATTGCTTGCTTTATAGATTCAACAGAGCCTGGATCGCAGTATTCGGCATAATTTTCAAAATAATCTTTGGTGTCTCCATATGGGCTTACTACAATCTTACAGCCCATAAATGCTGCTTCTAATGATACCAAACCTGTGGTTTCGAACCAACTTGGTAAAACATGAATTTCTGCTTCGCTATAAAACTTGGAGAGTTCTTCGTTTGAAACTCTTGAAGCAAAAGAAACATTTCCTTTTGCCGATTTTTTACATAATTCATAATAATCGACATGGTTTGGTGTAGGATTACCAATTATAACCAAATCAAACTTTGTATCATTTAAAGCTAATATTAAGTTTAATTGATTTTTTCTTGGTTCAATCATAGCAACACAAATTACCCTGGTTGCTTTTCTTTTTACATTTTCATTGAGTTTTAGTCTATCAAAATCAACTCCGTTTGGGATAACTGTGTAGGGCAAATTGGTTGAGAACCTATTTTGTAACCGCCTGTTTTCATTCAAGGAATTAGGCAAAAGATGGCTGGAATTTTTTAAAATTCGTTTTATACTTCTTTTTTGCCCTAGCCAAAAATAAGGTCTGTATTTAATGGCTTCGTGTTTCAGAAAATGTTTAGCAACAGCTTTTAAATATTCAATTCCATCTGAACCTAAAAGAAGAGTTGCAACTTTCATCTTCTTATCGAAGTTCTGTTTTTTGTAAAAACTATAGTCAACATAAATTGTGGAAACTACATATGGAATGTTGGTTTTTTCTATTTGAGATAAAATTATTGAAGGCCTTGTAATATTAAAAAAGTGTAACAAATCATATTCGGAATAGTTTTCTTGAAAATCTTCGGTCAAAAAATCAACTTCAACACCCATTTCTCTTAGGTGTTTTGCAGTATATTCCATTTGCACAGTATCCCCTCCGGGTACTGAAAAAATAGTAGATCTGGTTACAAATAAGACTTTCATTTAGTAAAATAATTTGAAAGATTAAACGATTTTAGTTTAGGATACAATGCTAAAATCCAAAGTACATACTCCATGCTATTAAACAAATAACTACCCGTAAATTGGTATATGAATAATGACATGAATAAAGATAATTGAAATAAATTTTGATACACTTTGAGCTTTACAAAAAGAACAAGTTGGAAAATAATTTTTAATATAAATCCAGAAATACCAAAAGTAACCAAGGTTTCTGCCATTGCATTTGGTAATCTGGCAACATCAGGAGTGTTTACAAATTGATAATAGTTTATTAAAGTTTCTCTCCCTATAATTTTAAACTGTCCTAAACCAATACCAACAAACGGATTATTTTGTTGAGCAACTAACCAACCAATTTCCATTGCTTCGTAGGTTCTTCCTCTTCCAGATGTATCTTTCCCATCAAATATATTTTGAATTCGGAAAAACAGTGGGTTCTCTGGAAATAGAAAAAATAAAGTTGCTAGTCCAACCATACCAATTCCAAATACAATGAAAATTTTATTTCTTGTTGGTGAAAATCGTAGTAATCTTACTCCGTAAACCAATCCTATTAAAACCAATGAAATAAAAATTACTGCAAGGATACCCAAAGAAAAAGAAAGGATTAAACTTAGAATAACAGTAAGGAAAAAAAATAAGTTTTTCTTGTTCCAAACCTTTAATAAATTCCAAAAATGATAAAAGAATAAAGGCATTAATACAAACGAATAATGAGAAGCCTCTAACTCAAATAGCTTAAGTCTAGGTATTGCTTCATATCCAGAAGTGAATGGCTCTAAATACCAAAATATTGGGATGAAAAATCCTGTAAATAAAGAGATTACTGCCAAAATTGTCAGCCCAAAATTAACCCAAGTCAAAGCCTTTATGACATCATCTATTCTAGATACTTTACAGTAATAAAAATAAAAACAAGTGATGAAAATAATGATAGCAACTAACATTGCAGAAGACACGAAAAAGTCCTTTATCTCCACTCCAATAAAAAGATGAATTACAGAGTAAAACAGAAGAATACTGATAGGAATATAAGTATGAACTAGGTAGTTATTTTTAACTAAAAAATAAAAGAAAAATGGAGTAAGCAATAGCGAGTATACCAATCCAAATGGAAGTAATACTCTATTAAAAAAGAAAATTAATAGAATAATACCGAGCGAAGAATTAAGTATATTTTTCATTCGACCATTATTTTAAAATTAGTTTTCTGAAGCTTAAAGTAAAAAATGAACATGCTTAGTAAACAACAAACAAAGCAGATGAGTTTTAATACATAATCATCAAAAAATGCTATTCCACTTCCAAAAAAAGAAGGGATAAATAGCGAAAATAAAACAAACGGATTGTGATTTACTTTATCAAATTTAAACGAGATAATATAATACATCCAGTACATACCTGGTATAATTGAAATCGCTTGCCCTATCAACATTGCAGTTATAGATTTGAAAACGAACAAACCTATTAGCATTCCAGAAAAATTAATGAAGGCGTATATCACTACTATTTTTAAACTAAGCCTTTCATTATCAGATGCATTAAGAAATATTAAAGGAATATGAGTGAAAATAAAGAAGAATTCAAAAATTGAAAACCACTTAATATAATCAGCAATTATAAGGTAGTTATCTGCTCCTAACCAAATTGTAAATAATGGTTTTGAAACCAAACAGAATAATGAAAGCAAAAAAACTGACAAGACAATCGAAATATTTTTTGTTCTGTTGTAAAGATCAAAAATAAATTCTTTATCATCTTTATTTTTAGCCATTTTAGGAAAAACCCAAGAAGTCATAGCTGCAAAAGCCATGTGAATGTGATTGAATAAAGTGGCGACTATTGCATAAAATGAAAGTGCTGCCAAGCCAAACTTGTAGGACACTAAAAATTTATCTCCCTGATACACTATTATTACGGCTATTCCCTGAATCCAAATAAAAAAAGAGTAGCTAATCTCATGTTTTACTAGTTTTTTATTGATCAAAAATTTGAACTTATATCCTGGTACAAACCGACTAATTAGCTTGTAATTTAAAATAATCCCAAGTAGAGTTACAATTGCAGAAAAAAGTAAAACATAAACCACATTTTGTGTTAAAACTGCAATAATAATATTCCCTACAACTATAATTGTTTTCATTAAAATGGAGAGAATCGTAACGTACTTAAAATTCTCGAAAGCACGGTAAACGTTATACAAAATTTGCTCGGTAAGCTTACCTGTTAGTAATGCCATACCAATAAAAATGGCTGTAATTAGCCTTGGTTTTACCTCTTCATTTTCGATAAACCAATCAAAATTATAAATCCCCAAACAGATGAAACTTGAAGCTATTAAACAAACACCAAGAATTAAAACAGTTACCGATAAGTTGGTGTTTAAAGTTCTAGAAATTTGTTCGTTATTTTTTTCGCTAATTGCAATCGAAACGTTTTTGTATGTTGAGAAACTAAGACCTAAATTAAATGCTTGCATCACAATTACCATTGCATTTACAAACATCCATATTCCGTAATCTTCTGCGCCTAATTGCTTTAGAAAAATAGGAATTGAAATAAATAAAATAGCCGGACCTAGTAAAACTTCAATCAAATTCCAGATTGAGTTTTGCATATTCCTTGACGCTAAAATTTTATTAAGCTTCATCCGTTGGATTATGATACCATTGTAAAAAAGTGCTAAAAAGAAGATATAAAATTACTGCCGTAAGGCCATATTTAAGGCCATATTTTTTCAATTGATCTTCTTTAAAAACAGGAATGTTTTGAAATGCTTTGACTAAAGTGATTTTGTTTAAATCATTCAGCCTGTTTTCTAATATTACTTTATCATTTCGCCTTTCTTTTGCAAAAGAAATCAACTCTTGAGTTTTTGTCCCCTCAGTAAAAGAAATTTTGTTCATTAAAGAATCAACTCGCTTTAAATCTTGATTTACAAAAGTTAAATTTTTACGGTAGTCATTTATCTCATTTAAAGCTAGTTTACTACTTGCTGTATCTGAATGAATATAAGAAACGAGAGCTTCCTGTATAGCAAGTACATTATCCTTGTTAGTACATTCCAAATGCACATAAAATAGTGTGCGAACCATGGTGAAATCTTCATGGAGTGGGCTGTTCATGTTATTAGTTGCGCTTATACTTATAATACCCCTAGCTACTTCTTCTGATAAACCTAATGCCTGTGATAAAGCTTGTTTCTTGCCTTGCCTAGCTAAGACTTCTAAATGATAAAATAAATCTCCGTAGATTTTTTTAAATGCAAAATTGTAATTAAAAGTTGCTTTAGAAACATAGTAAGTTTCTGTTTTTCTGGATTTTAAAAAAAATAAAAGCCCAAAAAATAAAAATATAACAACACTATACTTCCAATAATTTTTTAATCCTAAAAGCACTGATTTATATACTCCAAGAAAAAAATCAATTGCTTCCCGAGTAAATTTATCTAACGAAAAATTGGATTCTTCCATATACTTTGTTCTTATTATTTAAATAATAGCTAAGGTAATTTTTAATCGATTAACTTCCTATTTCATTAAAGATAATTGAAATCGGAACACAATGAAAATAGAATAAATATGATTAAATTTAACTAAAATATTACTCATGTCTTTTGAAGAAAAAACCGCCAAAATTTTTAAACTAAACGATAAAAACTGGTTACGCCATTCCAATCCTTGGAGTGCTTGGACTAGAGTTCCAATTATCGCTTTGTTAGCAGTTGCCATTTGGAGCCGAGATTGGATTGGATATTATTCTTTAATACCAATTGGGGTAGTTTTATTCTGGACTTTTATAAACCCTAGAGTATTTCCTGCACCAAAATCTACAAAAAACTGGACTTCTAGAGCTGTATTTGGAGAAAGAGTATGGATAAACCGTAAGAAACACCCTATTGCTAAACATCATTTAAATATGATTGTAATTTTAAACTCCATCAGCTTCTTGGGACTCCCTTTCTATATTTATGGCTTATATTACCTGCATTTTTGGATAACAGTGGTAGGAATACTATTAGTAATTCTTGGTAAAATGTGGTTTTTAGATCGCATGGTATGGATTTATAACGAGGAAAAAGAAAAGAATGAAGAGTATAAAAGCTGGGAATATTAATTTAAATTATTGATTTATAATTTATTAATTTCAATGCTTATGCTTTTATAAACTTGTATAAACAATATTTATAAGTAGTATTACTTAATTATATGATAGTAATACTATCGATTCAAACTATTTATTGTATAATTGTGCATGAAAAAATGGATAATTATTCTCGCACTCTTGCCTGCATTTAGTTTTAGCCAAGAAAGTAATTTGGGTAACTGGTTTATGTA
The DNA here is from genome assembly GCA_938009745.1 of uncultured Flavobacteriales bacterium. Taxonomy (GTDB): domain Bacteria; phylum Bacteroidota; class Bacteroidia; order Flavobacteriales_D; family CAJJDF01; genus CAJJDF01. The sequence goes on along the minus strand of CALLII010000070.1, from coordinate 11,924 downwards.
TTTAGGAAACAAAAAACTAAATACAAACTGGAATATCCATAATGAAGTTCAATACAGAAATTACAATGCTATTGGGGATATGGAACAATTGCTGTTACGAACAGGAATTGGTTATAATTTAAGTCCAAACAACAATAACATTCTTTTGGGTTATGGCTTTATAAGAAGTGAAAATTACATTTCTGCTACTGATAAAGCTGGTAATAACGAACATAGAATTTTTCAACAATTTATTACTCGCCAGTCATTTAGCAGAGTGAGTTTACAACATAGATACAGGTTTGAACAAAGGTTTCTGGAAAACGATTTTAAACTAAGGTTTAGGTATTTTTTATCTGTAAACATTGCTATTACAAAGCCTACAATTGAAAAAAACACCTTGTACCTGTCTGCCTATAACGAAATATTTGTTCAGAGTAAAGAAAATCTTTACGATAGAAACAGACTTTATGCTGGACTTGGATATGCAATAAATAAAGACTTTAGAATAGAATTGGGTTACATGAATCAATTATTTAATCAAGGGTCAAGAGACCAAATAAATATAATAGGACTAATCAATTTTTAAAAAACAAAAAACAATGAAAACAACAAAACTGACACTAGCAATTGGTTTAGCAGCTCTTATGATGAGCTGTAATGCACCAGCAGAAACAAAAGAAAGATCATCTGTATTTGAGCCAAAAGAAGAAATTAAAGGCTTGGTAGAAGATGTACTAACCAAAGAACAGCAAGATGCCCTAACTCCAGATGCTGTAATAGCATCATTTAAAAATGGGAATGAACGATTCTTAAACAATGATTTAACAGCTAGAGATCACTCTGCACAAGTAAGAAAAAGTACTCTAGCGCAATTTCCTAAAGCAATTGTACTATCGTGTGTTGATAGTCGTGTACCAGTAGAAGACGTATTTGACAGAGGAATTGGCGATATTTTTGTGGCTCGTGTTGCAGGAAACTTTGTAAACGAAGATATTCTTGGAAGTATGGAGTTTGCCTGTAAAGTATCTGGATCTAAAGTAATATTAGTAATGGGTCACGAACATTGTGGAGCGGTAAAAGCTGCAGTAGATAATGTAGAACTAGGAAACATTACGGCAATGCTTGCCAAAATAAGACCTGCGGTTCTATCATTAGAATATGATGGAGATAAGACTTCTAAGAATGAGGAGTTCGTTCACATGGCATGCGAGAGTAATGTAAAAAACACCATGAACGAAATAAGAAAACAAAGCCCAATCCTTAAAGAAATGGAGGATAACGGAGAAATAAAAATAGTAGGTGCTGTATACGATATGGACAGTGGAAAAGTAGAGTTTCTGTAAATTAATATTGGGTTAATAAACAGAATAACAAAACAGGATTGGCTAATGTCAATCCTGTTTTTTTATTTAGTAAATATTATCATTTTATTACTTCCCAAACTCCTCAGTAAAATACTGGTAGAAATAAGGAATGGTTTCAATTCCTTTTAGGTAATTAAAAATGCCGTAATGCTCGTCTGGTGAGTGAATATCATCAGTGGCTAATCCAAATCCCATAAGCACAGATTTAAGTCCTAACTCGGCTTCAAACATAGATGTAATAGGAATACTTCCCCCACTACGAACTGGAATTGGTGTTACTCCAAAAGTAGTTTCCATTGCTCGGCTTGCTGCTTGGTATCCAGGAAAGTTAGTTGGAATTAAAAAAGGTTCTCCTCCGTGATGAGGCTTAACCTCAACTTTTACCGCATCTGGTGCTATCGACTCAAAGTGTTTTTGGAATATTTCGGTTATCTCCTCAGAGCTTTGATTTGGCACTAATCTCATAGAGATTTTAGCATAAGCTTTTGATGGCAATACCGTTTTAGCTCCTTCGCCAATGTATCCTCCCCAAATACCATTTACATCCAAAGTCGGACGAATAGAAGTTCTTTCATTTGTAGAAAATCCTTTCTCTCCAAATCCTTCTTTAATTTTAAGCTCAGCATTGTAATCGTCTTGATTAAATGGTGCACGAGCCATTTCTGCTCTGTCTTCTGTTGAAACTTCTTGTACGTTATCGTAAAATGCTGGTATAGTAATGTGGTTATTTTCATCTGTTAAAGATGCAATCATGTTACACAAAATATTAATTGGATTCCCTACAGCTCCCCCGTATAATCCTGAGTGTAAATCACGGTTTGGTCCAGTTACCTCAACTTCCAAATAACTTAATCCTCTAAGTCCTACGGAAATTGAAGGGTTTTCATTAGATATCATTGAAGTATCAGAAATTACAATCGTATCTGCTTTTAATTTTTCTTTGTTTGCTTTCACAAATATTCCTAAGTTCTCAGAACCTACTTCCTCTTCTCCTTCAATCATGAACCTAGCATTACATGGCAAAGAATCTGTTTTTATCATGTATTCAAATGCCTTTACGTGCATGTAAAATTGTCCTTTATCGTCTGCGGCTCCACGAGCATAAATGTATCCATCCTTCACGGTTGGTTCAAATGGTGGGTTTGTCCACAACTCAATTGGGTCTGGTGGTTGCACATCATAATGTCCATAAACCAAAACAGTTGGCAATGCTGGGTCAATTATTTTTTCTGCATATACAATTGGGTGTCCTGCAGTTTCGCAAATTTCTGCTTTATCAACTCCTGCATCTATTAATGTTTGCTTTACGTGCTCGGCACATCTTTTTACCTCAGCATCATAAGCTGGGTCTGCACTTACAGAGGGTATTTTTAATAAATCAATTAATTCTCCAACTAATTGATCTTTGTTATCATTTAAGTAGTCTTTTATTTTTGACATAGTTTTTATTGAATTTTATTAATTATCATATTGCATTAATTCCTGCTTTTTTAAATATTTCTAACAGCTCATTTTCTATGGGAAAAGGCTTTAAAGGTGGCACATTGGCTCCGCCAGGATTTCCAACTGGAATGTGACCTACAAAAGATTTTACACCTCCAAAAATCAATCTAGGAATTTGCCCTAAAATTTCCTTTCTGCTTTTTATTTTAAATCCAAACTGCAACATTTTCCAATGAACTAAGGTGTGAGCAAAAGGATATTTTTGTCCTAAAATATGAGCTCGCTCAAGATGATTCCAAGCTATTAAGTTATTTTCAGAACTAATTTCTTTTTGGAAAGATTCTAATTCTTGATTAAAGTATGGCCTCAAACCCTCTGGAAGTCTTGTGTAGATTTTCATATTAATCTTTCTTAAAATTACCGAAACCCAAAGACAAAGTAAAATCTAACGGGGTATATTTTCTACAATGAGTTAATAACCGTATTTTTACCCAGATTTAAAATTTAACCCTAATGAAATCATTTACCCTTGGCGAGTTTATTATAGAAAATCAGAAAGATTTTAAATATGCAACCGGAGAATTATCAAGCATATTAAGTTCTATTCGATTAGCCTCTAAAATTGTTCATCATGAGATAAATAAAGCTGGATTAGCCGAGCATATTTTAGGAGCTGTAGGTACTGAAAACATTCAGGGTGAAGAGCAACAAAAACTGGATTTATACGCCAATGATGTGTTTATTAAAGCACTTAAAAACAGAGGTGTAATTTGCGGAATTGCTTCCGAAGAAGATGATGATTTTGTAGCTTTTGATGGAGAATCAATGAACGGAAGTTATGTATTGGCAATGGATCCTTTAGATGGTTCATCTAACATTGATGTCAATGTTTCTGTAGGAACTATTTTTTCTGTGTACAGAAGACTTTCTCCAATAGGAACTCCTGTTACTTTAGAAGATTTTTTACAACCAGGAACGGAGCAAGTTGCTGCGGGTTATGTATTGTATGGTTCTTCTACTATGCTTATTTACACAACTGGAAAAGGAACAAATGGATTTACTTATGATTCTTCGTTAGGTGTTTTCTACCTTTCGCATCCCGACATGCAAACTAGCAAAGACGGAAAAATATTCTCTATGAACGAAGGGAATTACAACAGAACTTCGCAAGGATTAAGAAACTATATCGATTACACTAAAGAGATTGACAAAGCAACAAAACGTCCTTACACAGCTCGTTATATTGGCTCTTTAGTTGCAGATTTTCACAGAAATTTATTAAAAGGTGGTGTTTATGTTTATCCTAGTACAGATAAAGCTCCTAAAGGTAAACTTAGATTACTTTACGAATGTAATCCACTTGCATTTGTGATTGAACAAGCTGGTGGAAAAGCCACTGATGGAGAAAAAAGAATTATGGAATTAAAACCCACTGAGCTCCATCAAAGAGTTCCTTTTGTTGTTGGTTCTAGCAACATGGTAGATAAAATTCATGAATTTTTAGGAGAAGATTAATATCCCCAATCGTCATTTCTGAAACTATAAAAATTGATTCCAAATTTAATTCTTGGATCAATTTTATTTAAACTTGACCTAGCTTCTACTCCATAGACTCCTAGCCTAAATCGTGTTCTTGAAAGTCTGAAAGATCTTTCAATACCTAAAAACACTTCTCCATATTGGTAGTTGTATTGAGGAATCATAATTCCACTTACTCCAGCTACAGTATGAATTCCAAGCTTTTTAACAAGAGGAACATAATTTATAATTGCTCCATTAAAGTGGTGGATGTAATTTAGTTTTAGATAACTATCGGTTACATTTAGTGTAGTATCCTGCAATTGCATAGAGGTTAAAAAAGAGGCGAAAAACCACTGATCACTTCGCCCAAAAATCTTGTTATCTTCTCTTTTTAATTCATTTTTAGTTAAAAATTTACCTGCCTCAAATCGATACGAAGAAGTACCCAAAGTTCGAACATTAAATGAATGGAGGATAGAAAAACTTAAGTAGTCATAATCAATAGCACTACCAAATAGGCCTTTAACTCCTTTCTCGTAACTAACTGAAAACTCTGGCCACACACTTCCTAAAACGACTTTACGCTTGGGTTCCATCATGTATTTTTGGAAAGGAGTAAAAGAAAAAGAAATACCCAATCGCGAAGACTTATATCCATTAAATGCTGCCGCAACATTGGCTTGTCCTGGAAATATGGAATCGAAAATTGGAGTGAAATTATAATTATTTATAGAAGATCTATCGTCATAACTATACCATAGCGAAGAGTAAAATCCATTGAACAATTCACGAGATGTTCTTGCGATTAAATAGCTTGTTTCTATCCAATTGTTTCTTTGAAATTTATTAAATAGTGCATCATCAAAAACTAACAAGTCGAATCGTTTCCCTACATATAAATCAACTCTACCAAGGTGCATTGGATCATATTTTGTTCCAATCCTAAAGTTTCCTTGCCAGTCCTTGTTTAGTGTTCCAATACTAAATCCACCCGAAACATTGATTGTTTTTTCGTTTTCGAATCTTCTAAAATAGGAAGCACTAGGTCCTAATCTTAAAAAGTTAATAGGGTCAAAAGATATTAATTCGGGTAAAGAACCAAATCTCCATGATTGTTTTTTTGCTCTGTTTCTGAACCCTACTCCATCCCAAACTATATTTAATAACGTAACTTTATTATAAACCGAGTCAACCGAATCCAGGTAAGCTGGCGAATTTACAAATTCATAAATACTGTCTTTTACAAACTGAAATCTTTGTTCTTCTTTGGTTAATGGTTCTGGCCTTAACTCATCCCAATAGCTAGAATCTCTTTCGTAAGCTTCGGCAGTGGTAACACCTACTTCATTAGAAAAATATCTTTTAGGAAAAACAGGATTCAACTCATAATTAGAATAAGTAACAAGCGTTTTTCCAATGAACTTTTGCCCTCCAGTTTTCTCTTCGTAATCAAAAACTTGTTTCTCTAATAATAAGTTTGAGTCTGCATCAAAAAAGTAATCTTGTTGAATTCTGAATTTTCTGTATTTCTTAAGTCCATTACCCGTTATGGATAAATCTACTTTATCTATGTTAAAAGAATTATCTCTTATCCAAACAAAACCCTCATAGGTTGCATTTCCTTTTTTCCTAGGTGTGACCTCAATTTTCCATACCATAACCCCTTCATCAAAGGTGGTTTCTATAAGTTTAAACTTATAAGTAAGAACCGATAAATTATTAAGTGGGGATACCAATGGAACTTCATTCAACTTATATAAATTCATTAAGTTATCGTAAAAATTAAAATCACTTTGAATGGTATTTTTAAAGAACAATCCAAATGTACTCCCGTATTCCTTATATGCTGTTCTTATCTCTTTTACTTTATCAGGATATTGGTAGTGACGTTCCATTTTCACTTCCATCATGTTTATACTACTGGCAAGTCTGCTAATCTCTCTTTTTTTGTTACGTGTAGCCTCATCCAATAACTCTTCATCAGTTTTTTCCTTTTCAGCCTCTTTCGCTTTTTTTTGATTTTCAAGTCGTTCTTTTACTTTGTCACGTTTACTTTTTTCTTTCTCGCCAATTATCTCTTTAGCTTTAATATAAACCTCACACTTGCTCGATTGTATTTGGGTATTCCACCTTTCTTTATTATCAATAGCTTTGCTAATAATGCCATAAGCTGGATCCCTTCCTTTACTATTTACTTCAAGTTGTTCTAATTGCTTTACATCTGTAACTAACCATACGTTTTTCACAACCTCACTATTATCTTCTAGTGTAACCGAAAACTCTTGAGTTTTGAACCCCACAGCAGTTACTACAACAGTATATATTCCTTGATTGGTAAATTGGTAAAAATACTTTCCATTAACATCAGTAGATGTTCCAAGAGCATTAGATTTAATGTATAAGTTAGCAAAAGGTACTGGTGAATTATTTTCATCCATTACAAATCCCGAAATCGATTGCGAATGAATCGAAAACTGAACACACATGAAAATAAATATGAGTAGGGATTTCATAGTTTCTTTTAGCTATAACTTCTAATTGCTCAAAAAGTTACATTGTTATCCAAATTTAACACAAAAAGAAAACCCTCTAACATAAATTCTGTTAAAGGGTTGTAAAGTATGTTAAATGGAGGAGATTAATCTTTCTTAGCAATCCAAGGAATTTCCTCAGCCTTTAAATCTTGAGTAAATTTACGGCTCAATACGAACAAATAGTCCGATAATCTGTTTAAGTATTTTGTAATAACGGGATCTACTTCGCTTTCCATTGCTAAGTGAACAGATATTCTTTCTGCTCTTCTACACACGCATCTTGCAATGTGACACATAGAAACTGTTGGGTGACCTCCTGGTAAAACGAAAAACTTCATATCGGGTAAAGTCTCATTCATTTCATCCATTTTATGTTCCAATTCTTCAATTTCCTTTTCCGATATAGAAGGGATTTTTACTTTATCCTTTCCTGGTTCTTTGGCAAGATTAGATCCCAAAACGAATAAATTATCTTGTATTTGAATGATAAATTCTTTGGTTTCCTTTTCCATTTCTTGGTCACGAATTAATCCCAAATGAGAGTTTAATTCATCTACGGTTCCGTAAGCTTCTATTCGTAAATGGAATTTTGGAACTCTTGCTCCACCCAATAAAGAGGTTTCTCCTTTGTCTCCTGTTTTTGTGTAAATTTTCATGCCATAAAAGTAAATAAAAAAAGCTCCAAGTACACTTGGAGCTTTTCAAAATTGTTCAATTCAATTAATATTGAATTTTATTGATGTAGTAAACTTTTCGTTTTTTCTTTTTATCTCCGCTTTTATTCTTGATTTTTTGATAACCATAAGTAATGAAATTTCTTTCGTACCAGTAATCAGTCTCAGCAGAAGACACCCAAGTTAATTTATCATCTTCATCTCCTGTGCTAATAATTTCAGACTCTTTTTCATCAATTGTCTTACCGTTAAAGTTATCAATGGTTTTAGAGAAAATCGTTCTCCCGGCAGAAAACACCAACTGAACTTCCTTTTCATTTGCCTCAGAAACAGAGATAAATCTTTTTACATAAAAAGGCTTGTAAGACGGGAATAATTGAAAAGAATTATCCCAAATTAATCCTCCATCTTTATCAAATCCTGCTACTACTGCATGAGTGTATTGGTAACCGTCAAATACCTGTCTGTAAGTAACGTTCCCGTTAGCATCAGTTCTTGTTTCTGTTCGGTAAGTTGGGTAGTAAGCTTCACCAAGCATAATGTACTTGTCTCCTTTTTTAATAATATCATGAGAGGCAATAAGGTAATTTATGTTCATTTCCTTCCCTCTTTTTTCTTTACGTTTTTGCTTTCTTTCTACTTTAGCTTGTTTTCTTGCTGGTAAGTATTCTAAAAACTTATTTAATGACAGGAAGTTATAAGACTCAATAAATTTAAGCTCTGAACCAATAGATTTTGCAAAAAACAATCCGTTAGAATAGGTTGCGTTTTTTTCTGAATAGGTTCCAGTGTAGATAAACTCTTCGTCTTCCATTTTAGAAACCGAAATATCAGAAATCACATTTTCATACTTTTCTGTCAAACAAAAAATCTTCTTTTTATTCCCTTTTCTATCAACTCTAATTACATAAGTATCTGTTTTTTTATCAGCTCTTGCAGTAACAAAAGCAAATAATTCTGACTCATCAGACAATACTTGAAAGTTTTGAAAGAAAATTCTTTTTGCATTAGCTCCATCAACATTTATGGGGATTATTTTTGATTTTCCTGTACTCCAGTTAATTACTGTCAGAAAAGCTTCTTTCCTTGTTTTAGTGTCAATAACAGCATTTTCACCAATCACCACCATCTTTTCCATAAAGAAAGCTTTTGGCAACTCACTGTCTACATCTTTAATTCTCATTGACTCCAGTTCCAAACTCACAATTTTAAATGCCTTGCTTTTAACCCTAAACATAGCATGAAAATGTGTTTTTGTTACGTAAGAAGAAACGAATCTATATTTCTTACCAATTACAATTTCCTCTTTGGCAACTTCAGTTAAGTTAATGTCCATTTTCTTAAAAGTCCACTTTGTTCCTTTTGAAGATTCTCTTTGAGAATATATGTTTATCAATCCTTTTTCGGCCAAACTAATAACCTCAAAGTTACTTACTGCTTCATCTTTAATGTCTAGCTCAACTCGCTCGACTAGAGTTGTTCTTGATTCTTGTGCGTTAGTTAAGGTTGTTATAGCAAACAATAACGCTCCTAATAAAAATATTTTTTTCATCTTTTTTAATTAAAAAAAAAGCCCCCTTAAAAGAGAGCTTTTTAAGTTTCTATTTTATCCTAAAAACGGATATTTATAATCTGTTGGTGTTACAAATGTTTCTTTAATTGTTCTTGGCGATACCCATCTAAGCATGTTCAAATACGAACCTGCTTTGTCGTTTGTTCCAGAACCTCTTGCTCCTCCAAAAGGTTGTTGACCAACAACTGCGCCAGTTGGCTTATCATTGATATAAAAGTTTCCTGCTGCATTAATTAATTTCTTTGCAGCTAACTCAACAGCATATCTATCTTGAGAGAAAATAGAACCTGTTAAAGCATACTCAGAAGTTGAATCTACTAAGTCTAAAGTTTCTTCAAATTTATCAGCATCATACACATAAATAGTAATTACTGGCCCAAAAATCTCTTCGCACATAGTTCTGAACTTAGCATTTTTTGTAACTACAACAGTTGGCTCTACAAAATATCCTTTAGATTTATCGTAACCACCACCAGCAACTATTTCTGCATCATCTTGTTTTTTGATGTAATCAATGTATCCCGCAATTCTATCAAAAGCAGTTTCATCAATTACAGCATTAATAAAGTTTCCAAAATCTTCTGGAGTTCCCATTTTCATGTCAGCTACATCTTTTTTCACGTATCCAATTACTTCTTCAGCAATATTAGATGGCAAATAAACTCTTGATGCCGCAGAACATTTTTGTCCTTGAAATTCAAAAGCTCCTCTTGAAATTCCTGTAGCAACTTGCTTTGCATTTGAGGATTTGTGTGCAACAATAAAATCTTTACCTCCTGTTTCTCCTACAATTCTTGGGTAAGAACGGTAATTTGCAATATTATCTCCTATTGTTTTCCACAAATGTCTAAATACTCCTGTAGAACCTGTAAAGTGTAATCCTGCAAAATCTTTGTGGTTAAAAACAACTTCACCAGCTTCTGGTCCATCAACTAAAACCATGTTGATAACACCATCTGGTAATCCAGCTTCTTTAAATAATTCCATGATTACTTGAGCAGAATATATTTGAGATTCAGCTGGCTTCCATACTACCACATTTCCTAACATTGCTGGTGCTGCACATAAGTTTGCTGCAATTGCAGTAAAGTTAAATGGAGTAATTGCAAATACAAATCCTTCAAGAGGTCTGTACTCCAGTCTGTTCCATAATCCTGGGTTAGAATCTGGTTGTTCCTCATATATTTGTTGCATGAACGCAACATTCAATCTTAAAAAATCAATTAGCTCACAACTTGCGTCAATCTCTGCTTGGTAACAGTTTTTAGATTGCGCCAACATTGTTGCTGCATTCATTTTTGCTCTGTAAGGCCCTGCTAGTAAGTCAGCTGCTTTTAAAAAAATTGCTGCTCTACTGTGCCATTCCATATTTTCCCAATCGTGCTTTGCTGCTAATGCTGCTTCAATTGCGTCTTCCACATGTTTCTTTGTCCCTAAACTGTATGTACCCAAACTATGTTTGTGATCATGGGGTGGAGACATAGTAAACTTATTGTCTGTATGAATTTGTTGGTTACCAATGTAAGAAGGTACATCAATCTTACTGTTGTACATTTCCTTGTACTTTGCCTGTAATTCTTCTCTTTCAGCACTTCCTGGTGCATAACTCAATACTTCTTCATTCCCCTGAAACGGAACATTGTAAAATCCTTTTGACATTATTAGTTAGGTTTTTGTTCTTAATTAATATTCCTTAAAATTAAGAATAACAACACATATAAAAAAACCTATTGAGGTATTATGTGCTTCTTTGATATGTATATCAATTATGTTATTTTTTTCATAAAATGAAGTAAATGTGTGAATTAAATTTGGATGAATGGAAACCTTTTACATATATTTACGTTCAATATAACACACACTAAAACAAAACTGCCTATTCTATAATTCTACTTAAACAACATTATTAACCCAATTAATAAATAAGTAGTATTATGGAAACTAACAGAAAAAGTTCTGATCAAGAACTAATTAGGAGTTATTTAGAAGGAAATGATTTATCATTCGAAATCATATTAACCCGTTACAAAGATCGTATTTTCAGTTACTTGATGTCTTTAGTCAAGAACAGAAAAATTGCAGAAGATATTTTTCAAGATGCATTTTTTAAGATTATTCGTACGCTTAAAAAAGGTTCCTATAACGAAGAAGGAAAGTTTTTACCTTGGGCAATGCGAATTGCACACAACCTTGCAATTGATCATTTCAGGAAAATAAAGAAAATGCCAACTATTAGTCAGAACCCATCTAAAAATGATGATGATGACTTTGATATTTTTTCAATATTAAACATGCAAGAATCTAGTATTGAAGATGATATAATAGAAGAGCAAATCCACAAAGATGTGAGAAACATTATTGATTACTTGCCTGAAGAGCAAAGAGAAATTATCATTTTAAGACACTTTAAGGAAATGAGTTTTAAAGATATTGCAGAGAAAAAAGACATTAGTATCAATACTGCTCTTGGAAGAATGAGGTACGCTCTTATTAACCTAAGAAAAATTATTGAAAACAATAAAGTGAACTTAACAGTATACTAGCCGAAACCTAAATTAATTACAAACCTCACAAGTATTTATACCTGTGAGGTTTTTTTATTACTTTTGTCCATGGAATTTGAAGGAAAATGCATCATTTTTTCTGCTCCTTCTGGCGCAGGAAAAACAACAATAGTTAAACATCTATTAGCTGTGAACAATGAAATAGAATTCTCTATTTCGGCTACAAGCCGTAATATGAGGTCTCATGAAGTTGACGGAAAAGACTATCATTTCCTGTCTACTGAGGAATTCAAAACACATATTCAAGAAAATAAATTTGTAGAGTGGGA
>CALLII010000069.1 GCA_938009745.1 uncultured Flavobacteriales bacterium | reverse complement strand
AAATATTGAACTGCCCTTTAGTTCTGTTTCCCTGATTGTGCTGTGCGTAAAAATCCGCTACCGTTTCTTTTGATTTCATTTGGCAAAGTTATGAAATTCAAATAATATTTCCGATAGTTTGTTGTTTAGTTCTGATATTTTTATAGGTTGTAGGTTAAGCAAAAGCCAAAGATTTAGCTTTAGCTTTAGCCCAACTGTAAGATGACCATATACAGATTGTTGTACTGCGTTTATTTCATTTTTGATTTAAATATATTTCTAATCTTATCTAATTCTTTTTTGTATTTCAAATCTTTTCTTGAAGCAAAATATAAGATGTTTTCCGTTTTTACTTTTCCTTCCCAAACTAAATTTATTTCGTTTCTCAAAATCTGTTCTTGACATAAAAAATCGGGAACTACTGCAAGTCCAGTCCCATTATTTAAGCATCTAATAATGGAAGTAATATTGGGTAAAATATAGTTGGGTTTGAAAGTAGGTTTCTTATTAAAATTCTCAAACCAAAAACGCCTAAAATGTTCCATTTCGTTTGATGAACTATACCAAATATTTTGAAGTAGCTCGGCTTCTAACGAAGTTATATTTTTTGCTTTAATGTGTTTTTGCATTTCAATTACATTCGTTTTATTTCCTGCTATTAAAACGATTCTTTCTTTTGAAAACGGAACGTATTCAACTAATGATTTTTTTTCATTCTGTTTTTTAGGTGTAATTACTAAATCTAAAATGCCATTGTTTAGGTCTTTTATTAAATCGGTATGTGCTCCAAATCGAGCGACTAAATCAAAGTTTAGTTTTGGAATTTCGGGTTCAATAATGAGTTGAAACATTTCAGAACACATTCCAATATTCAGAGATGGATTTTTTTCCTGAGTTGTTTTTTTAAAATGCTGTTCTGCTATTTCAAGTTTTTTTAAAGATTCGATAATATAATCATATAAAAACTTTCCTTCTTCTGTTGGAATCATTTTCCTCGAAGTTCGTTCAAATAATTTTTTGCCAATATATGCTTCTAAAGCATTTAAGTGTACACTAACTCCAGGTTGTGAAGCATACAAAGCAATGGAAGCTTTTGTTAAAGTTCCATTTTCATATATTTCTTTAAACGTTCTATACCATTCTAAATTAACCATAGCTATTATAATTTTAATACAAAGGTATGATTTCTATTATTTTTATAATAGAAGTTGTTTATTTAATTTTGTCCCAAATAAAATAATAGACAAATAAAATAAGAGAAAAATGAAAAATATATTTATAATTAATGGAAGTCATCCTTTTGCACATTCAGGTGGAAGGTTTAACGAAACACTTTTCAACACTACTATTTCATATTTTGATTCGCTTGAAAGATTTAAAGTGAAATTTACTCAAGTAGGTGAAAATTATAACGTAAAGGAAGAAGTTGAAAAATTTAAATGGGCAGATATAGTAATTTATCACACCCCTATTTGGTGGTTTCAAATTCCTTTTGGATTTAAAAAATACATAGATGAAGTTTTTACGGAAGGTCATCAAAATGGAATTTATGCAAGTGACGGAAGAAGTAGAAAAAATCCAACCATCAATTATGGAACTGGTGGTTTAATGCATGGAAAAAAATATATACTTACTACAAGTTGGAATGCACCTAAAACCGCATTTACTCTAAAAAATGAATTTTTTGAACAAAAAAGTGTCGATGATGGCGTAATGTTTGGCTTTCACAAAATGAATGCTTTTATAGGAATGGAGTTATTAGCCACACATCATTTTCACGATATGGAAAAAAATGCAGATGTTCCTTTTGAATTGAATAATTACAGTGATTTTTTAAATAAAAAAATGATTAATTTGTAATTAACTTTGGTTGGTTTGATGTCTTGTCCTGAAATACGTCTACGGTTAATAAAATAGAAAAAGGAGTAGGGTTTTCCTATAAAAATGTTTGAAACAAAAAAAGCAAGAAAGAACTCGTAAATTAGTTTTGCGAACTTTATTAAACGAGAAAAATCTTGCTAAAAATGAACAATAAAAGTACAACATTTTATGCCAAAGCCCAAAGAAGTAAAACATTAGATTTACGAGATATCCGAGGAAAAATACATGATATGCCTTTAATTCTTACAGAATTTATTCTAGCGCTCTTATGTAATCGTGATGGAAACTTATCTAGTCTTCATCGACATATGAAAAATCATCATGAGTTAGTCATTGATTTTTTAGGTTTAAAATCTGCCTCAAAAAAACAATATCTCGCTCCCAATTACCGATTTTATTGAGCAAGGTGAATCTTGAAGAGTTTATGAGACTGACAATGAAAGATTACAGCCTTTCAATGAGTAAAAAAGCTAAGTCATGGTTTGCAGCTGATGGTAAAGAACTACGAGGAAGTATCTTAAAAGGCTCTAAACGAGGGCAAGCAGTAGTTCAAATCGTTAGGCATCTTAATAGAGAAGTAGTTGGTCAAGGTTTTTACAATGGGAAAAAAGAAAGTGAAGTTCCAGCAGTCAAAAAGATACTCAAGCAAACAAATATAAACACGCAAAAAGTAAGTATCGATGCTTTACATTTAAAGCCAGATAGTTTAAAAATAATCAATCAAGCAGGTGGAAAGTTTTTAGTTGGATTAAAGGGGAATCAGCCAGAACTTACTGATCAAATGAAAGACTACAGTTATTACAACTGTTCAAGCCATGACAGACTAGATAGAGAAAAGGGGCATGGGCGAGAAGAAGAACGTTTTTATTTGAGTTATAATGTAAGTAGGCTGAAGTTTGATAAACGTTGGGATGTGGTCAATTTTCAGTCTATGGTAAAAGTGATCCGAAAACAAAGAATTGCAAAAAAAGATAAGTCAATGTATGAGGAATCCTACTATTTAAGTAATATTCCAACCAATAATATTCAAGTTGCAAATGAATTGTTTGATGCAATTAGAAATCATTGGCAAATCGAAGTTAATAACAATATTCGTGATACGGTTTTAAAAGAAGATAAACTTTGTATGTCTAACCCTTTTTCTGCAAGAGTTACAGCTTGTTGTAGAACTTTAGTAATAAACCTATTAGAGCAAAGAAGTCTTAAAAATAAATGCGAACAACTTGATCTATTCGCTGACGATTTTAAACAGTGTTTGGAGTGGTTGAAGTCTATTGGATTTTTATAGGAAAACCCTACTGCATAATTTGCTTATAAAACGAGGTGATTTTAGGATTTAAAAACTACAAAATTCTAAATTTCTCCTAAAACATCAGTAAAATTGCTTCAAAAATGGCTAAATTTAGCCTAACCTTGAATAGTAACAAAACTGATAGACTGAATGAACAGAAATGA
>CALLII010000068.1 GCA_938009745.1 uncultured Flavobacteriales bacterium | reverse complement strand
AGTTCTTATGTCTTGCTTTTCAAAATTTACTGTTTCCGTCCTGTTATTAAACTTCCATCTATTTCTGGTATAATAACTCCAATATAGCTCAGCAAGCACACTGTGTAATATTTGTTTTTGTGGTGCTTCAGTAGTCGTAATCATGCTATCCATTTGGTAAACAGCAGTTACGTAACTTTCTTCTTCTAAAGTATGACTGTACTTTATTTTGTACATAGAAGATTTCACAATCTGGTTTACGTTCTTTTCTTTGTTTGCCAAAGCATAAATTTCTTCCACAACTTTAAGCGCAGATTTTGGTAATCCGTTACTTTCATGTTCTTGCACTTGCTTCCACAATGCTTCATAATTATCGACCACAGGATATTCCTTAGGTTGGTAATTAGTTTCTTCTTTATTTTTTTTCTTTCCGAACATAGAACAAGATGCTAATAGCAAAATAATAGCTACTAGAATATAATTAGTTGATTTCATAATTCAATATTTTAGTCATTGTAAAAGCAATCTCCTTAAACAATAACCTTAGTTATAAAATTAAGTGATGTGACTTACATAACCTAATACACCTCAACAAGAATTTGGTTCAATAAAAAAGCCCAAAGAACATATTCTTTGGGCTTAAATGGTGTAAATGAAAATGATTCTTAAAATCTATAATTTAATCCTATGGAATAAAACCAGTTTGCACTAAAATAATTTCCTCCAGAAAACTTTGGCATGTGTTCCTTATAAGTTTCGTTATTGTAATCTATCCTTTCATTTATTAATAAATTTTGTTCAAGTCTATAACTCAGAAATGCTGTGGTAAATAACCTATTTGATAAATTAATTTTTGTTCCAAATCTAAAGTTTGCCCCTAATAATAGATAATTTTGTTGAGCATCTAACCTATTTAAAGAGTTATCAAATATATTACTATCAATACCTACAATTTGATATTGTTTATATAAAATTCCATTTTGTACCGTTTGCACTTCCTCCATTTGGGACACACTATTATACTCATACATAACTTTATGACCTGCAAATAAATCAATTCCAGCAATAAAATTTATTTTCCATACAGACAATTGTTTTTCTAATCCTAATTCGATTCTCTGATATGAAGTACTTCTGGAATTATTAGGATGAACTCCGATTAAGGGTATTGCCGAATCATTAGTTTCATGAATTAATAAATTTCCATTATTCCAAAAGCCACTAAAATTATCATTGCTACCTAAACTAAAATTTGCTCTTAAATTATAAGAGGATTCAAAATACCTTCTGTAAGTAAGACCTATATTAGGTCCTCTAAAATTCTCAAATCTGTAATCTAAACCAAATGAATTTTTAGTTGGGTTTAATACGTAGTTTTCTCCTGTTTGAGAAAAACTATTTATTGAAATAAAAGCGAATGATATTGCGAGAAATTTTTTCATAAAAAAGACTTAAAATCTATTATTTGTTGATAATCAAAATAACAGAAAATTATTGAATTTATTTTAACTCTTAGAACTTATAATGAACTCCTATTGTTAAATCTGTTTCAAAATTAAAAGTACTTGCACCTCTTTGGCTAGGTAAGTGCTCTTTGTACAAATCATTTGCATATTCATTCTTTTCACTTAATGTCCATTGAACATTAGCTCTCAAATTAAGTGTTGTCGTACAGTACAATCTTTTACCTATATCAAATTTTAATCCTGTATTAAAACATAAACCAGCATTAAGGTAATTAATATTTGAGGTTAAAGAATTAAGGTTTTCTTGATCTGCAACATTTCCATTTACAAGTTGATAATAAGTAATTCCATTTTTAATTACTTCTTGTTCCTGTGCTTCATAAACACTTGAAAAACTTGAAGATGCAACATGACCTAAATTAATACCAAAACCAGAAATTAAATCGAAATTTTTATATCCCTTAACACGCTCTAAGGCAATTTCTAACCTACGATATGATCTGTTATTTAAACTAGAATTATTTACACCAAGGAATGGAACTGCCGAATCATTTGTTCGGAAAAATAAATCTGTTTGTTGATTATTAAAAGTATAGTTGTTACTTCCTCCCATAAATAAACTGGCTCTGTAATTGAACTTTGCACCTTCCCTATAGTTTCGGTAAGTAATTCCTATATTAGGACTGCCAAGAAATAATTGATATTCTAAGCCAATAGAATGCTTACTAAAAACATCATTATCTTGAGAAAAGCTTAAGTTACTAAAACCTATGGCTATCAAGATAAAAGCCCACCTTTTAATTTTCATGTTATTACATTTTAAGATTTATAATATCAAATAACGTTTCTTTTTTAATTATATTTAATCTTCACAAAAAAAAATCATATTGAAGTCATTACTACACTTAACACTAATCATTTTATTATTTAGCTCCTGTGCTTCTTCTCGATTTGTTGAACCATTAAAAAAAGGAGAACAAGTTATTGCTCTTGATTTTGGAGGACCAACTATTGGATTTGGAGGAGCGGTTATTCCTATCCCTTTAAGTTCGGTTGTTTATGCCAAAGGAATTGACACTAATCTAACCGTATTTGGTAGTTTACATGTTACCTCTCTCCTTTTCGGTAATTTACAAACAGATTTTGGAGCTACTTACAGGTTTTATGAATCTGAAAATAAATTTGCACCTTCATTAAGTACTTCTGTGAATGCTAATATGGTGTATGATTTTAATGATACCAAATTTAAGTTTTGGCCTCAATGGGATTTGAATGCCTACTGGAATTTTGGGAAAAGAAATCACTATGCTTACTTTGGAATATCTAATTGGTGGGAGTTGGCTCCTACTCGCTCACAAGATAGACCTCAGCTAGATAAATGGCTTATTAACCCTCAACTAGGAGTAGTATTTAAGTCCAACAAATGGTATTACTCTATAGAGACAAAACTTATGGCACCAAGTCATAATAACGTAAATTTATTTGTTCCTTATTTCTCTGTACTTGGTGAACAGGGTGCAACAGGACTATACTTTGGGGTTGGATATAAATTCTAGTCGATAATCGACTTTATTTTGTTACAAATTTTATTAACCGATAATCGATAATTTTATTACTAATTCTTTGAAAAATTTCACTATGAAAAACATACTTTACATCACACTCATTCTCTCCGTTTTTGGCTGTCTCAAAATGGATGACTTGCCTTTTTTAGGTGAGAAAATTGAGGAATATAAATTTGAAGATTACGAAGGAGAATCAGAAATTACTCTTCCTAGCAGTTATAAAATTGCAGATAGCAACATTCATTTGATAAAACTAAACTCAAAGCTACCTGATGAAGCTACTGGAGAAACTATTTATGCAGTTTATATTGGAAATATAAATACCATATCAAAAGATACAGTAATCGTTTATTGCCATGGACAATCAAAACACATGGATGCTTATTGGGAAAGAGCAAAATTACTTGCCAATACGGGAAGTAAAAATAGATACGGAGTATTAATGATGGATTATAGAGGATACGGACTTTCTACTGGTAAATCAACTGAAGCCAGTTTATATCAAGATGTAAGAGTATGTTTAGATTGGTTGGATACTAAAGGAGTTGCAAGCCAAGAGGTAGTTATGTATGGATTTAGCCTTGGAAGCATACCAGCAGTAGATTTATCTGCATTTTATGGAACTGCTACTCCAAATAAATTAATTCTTGAGTCTCCATTAGCTTCAGCAGAAAACTTAACTGAAGAATCTTTATTAATTGATGTTTCTCCTACTTTCTTTACTAGCTTAGAGTTTGATAATGTAGAAAAAATAAAATCAGTAACACAGCCATTTATGTGGATACACGGTATTGATGATGATTATTTATCTGTGTCTAATGGTGATGCAATTTACCAAAGACATGGAGGAACTTACAAAGAATCTCATTTAATTTCAGGAGCTAATCATAGTGATGTTCCTTCTGTAATGGGCTTTGTAAATTATAGCGAGAAGGTATTGAAGTTTATTACCAGATAATTAGATGAGTAAATCGTTTAAAGCCTTTATTGTTGATCTTTCGATTTTAATCTTGTTTGTCATTGCGATACTTTTATGGTTAATTTTCTCTAAACCTTCATTCTCCTCACACATAGAATTACGTTCAAGAATTTCTCAAGATATAAATGATCTTTTTAAAGCAGGTGTCTTTTTTACATTTTATTTAATAATTCTCATATACTTTATTTTTAAAGACCTATTAAATATTTCAGTTGGTAAAAGAATATATAACCTAACTGTAGTTGACAGAAAAACAGGAAAAGAAGCTCATTGGATTAAAAAAATTCTTAGAAATGTGATACCAATAGCTATACCTGGAGTCATATTTTTAGAATTTATAATGAAATTTATTACACCAAAAGCTCGTTTTGGTGACATGATATTTGATACAGAAATTAGAGAAAATTCAAAAATAATAGTAGATTAAAAAATGGATAGTTTAATAAGCTCGAATATAAGTTCAGATTATTCTGAAAATGGTTTTGCTATTTTAGATAACATCTATTCAAATAACGAAGTAGTAGAATTAATAAATTGTATTGAAAATTCTTTTCAGAATAATGACTCTTTTTTAAAAACAAATGACCTGTTTGCCATAAGGCAATTATTAAATAATATACCTGAATTAGAGGGTCTTATTTTTAATAAAAATTTAAAGAATATTCTATCTTCAATTTATAAAACTGAGTATTTCCTCACAAAAGCCATTTATTTTGACAAACCAAAAGAATCTAACTGGTTTGTGGGATACCACCAAGATTTAAGTATTTCTGTAAATACAAAAGCAGAAGTTGAAGGTTATAAAAACTGGACCAAAAAGAAAAACCATATAGGTGTACAACCTCCAATTGATATATTAGAAAGCACAATTACTGTAAGAATACATTTGGATGAGACAGATTCTAAAAATGGAGCTTTAAAAGTTATTCCAAAATCCCACTCTAAAGGAATAATTCGTTCAGGATCAGAAAATTGGTTATTAGAAAACGAGGAGGTATGTGAAGTTAAAAAAGGTGGAATAATGTTAATGAAACCATTAATACTTCATGCTTCAAACCGAACTAAAAACAAAAATTCCAGGCGAGTAATTCATCTAGAATTTAATACTCAAAAGCTAAAAGAACCCTTGAAATGGCTTGAATTATTATCAATCAATAACCACTAACAAAACTAGAATCAGTCAAAGTCAATAGAAATGCTTTCAAATCAGCTTTCTCTTGAGGTGTTAACCTTACTCCCCCATTGGCTACATTTTTAAGTAATGGAGAAATTGTTGGAGATTGCACTAAACTATCACTGTAGTGATCTAGCACTTCGTCCAGAGTCTTAAAACGACCGTCATGCATATATGGTGCAGTGTAAACTAAGTTACGTAAACTAGGAGTCTTAAATTTTCCATCATCTACTGGATTTCCAGTTACATCACCCAATCCTTTATCAGTAAACGAAGCATCTAGCCCATTATTATGAAATAAGTTATCTGTCCACAAAGGATTTGTTGCATCACCATGACAATGAAAACAATCGGCTCCACTTTCATCCATGTATAAACCAAAACCATTAAGTTCACTTGGAGTTAAATTAACTTGCCTCAATAAGTACCTATCAAATTTAGAATTTCCTGATATTAGAGTTCGTTCATATTGAGCTAAAGCCTTAGTTATTAAATTAGAATCGATTGGAACAGAACCAAATGCATTAGTAAACATAGTTCTATAAGTTGCATCTGCATTTACTTTACTAGCTACATTAACCCAAGTATCGTGCATTTCTATAGGGTTTGTTATTGGTTCAAGAGCTTGTTCTTCGAGACCAATTGCACGCCCATCCCAGAAAAATTTACCTGTAAGGTTCCAAGCATGGTTAAAAAGAGGCATAGCATTTCTCGTCCCTGCTATTCCATTTATACCTACGCTAAATCTATTGGTATCATCAAAAGCCTGACTAGGTAAATGACAACTAGCACAAGCTAATGTAAGGTCATCTGATAATCGTTTATCAAAAAATAACTTCTTTCCTAGAGCAACACCTTCAACTGTCATTGGATTATCCGCAGGAAAAACTGGTGCAGGAAGAAATCTTTGGAAAGTAGCCGGAATAACCAAACTATATGGTGTTGGCCCAGAAGCAGTAAGACAAATACAAGATCCATCATCTACTTTTGCACTAGCATTATAGTTAACTGCATTCGGGTTGGTACATCCTGACTTACGACAAGATGTAACCAACACACAAGTTGCAATAATTAATAGTATGCTAGCTAATTTATTCATTTAGTTCTTAGATATAAAACCCAAAGTAAAAACAGATCTTCCGTTTTGATTCATCATTTTTTGAGCTTGATAATTTGGCATTAACATCATGTGCATATCATCTAAGCTCCAAGTAATTGGGTTCTTAAACCATTCAGCAAGATTCATGTTAATATCTATAGTCGTATTATCTCCTTCTTCAATAGTAAATCCTCCTTCGTAGTCCCATAATTTTACCCTAAATGAATTAGGCTCTGCTGTTCTTGATCCATCAGAATTAACTCTAGATGCTGTTCCATTATGAAAAGCAAATCCTGTCATGTTACTGGTATTATCCATAAACATACCTTCAAATTTCATAAAATGGTAACCACCACCAATCATCATTGGCCATGCCCATGATGCTGCATTTAAATCTAAATATTCTCCTGTAATGTTATCACTTTCATCAAATCCAAAAGTAAAAGATACTGCTGAATAGGTTCCTGCAGGAATCTCTTTCATTGGAGTATAATATCTTGACAAAGGTAAATCCAAATCAATTAAATTATATCCTCCCAAATTTACTTCACTCCCATCAACTTTATGTAAAGTAATATTCGAAACTAAATACTGAAGTTTAGAGATTGTATGCATTGTTCCTTTAGCATTGGTATATTGGGTAGTTCCAAAATCACTAGAAGTAACCTCTGCTCCATCATAATATTGTTTAAACAAAAAGTTGGTTTTAGTTTCTGTTGATTTTGTTGGTGTTAAATCTGCAGGTTCTTTAGTACATGATGAGATAATAGCAAGTGTACTTAGTGCGATAATTAATTTTTTCATTGGTAAGTTTTATTATTGATATTAAATTATGAATAAATATTTATAAATGCATGTCTGTTAGGATGAAAGTTGACATTTTCTTTATGAAAACCTAGTAATTTTTTATAAACTATTACAATAACTAAACAGAAATTACTGGATAATAATTCTAATAGTTTGTGTTGGATGAAAATCTGATTTAAGGCATAAAATGTATATCCCTTTATTAAGTTGTGATTGCTCATTAATTTGAATTACTGACACATCAGAATTTACAATTAATTGCTTTCCTGTAATAAGTTTACCAGTAATGTCATAAATTTCCATTTGATATTCGCCTAATTCAAAATCAGTTAGTTTAAGATTAAACTCTCCGTTATTAGGATTAGGATACACTTCAAGTTCAGATTTAGATGCTAAAATTTCATTCACAGTAGTTAACCTACACCTCCCATCAGTTCTTACTTTCACAGCCGACTTGTATAAATTTAATCGTTTACCTGTGGTGGTAATTCCTAATAAAGAAGCTAATGAATCTCCATTATCAAGAATTATATCTTTTACTTCTAAAGCTAACAAACTAGGATTGGCCTGATAATCAGTCATAAACTCTGTACAAGCTGCAGCATACATAAATGCAATTGAACCAGCTACAAGTGGTGTAGAAAATGATGTACCTGACCCAGAACTGTAAGAAAAAGCATTGGAATAAGGAACTCCCAAATAAGGTGCTGTAGATTTTATTGATGTTCCAGGAGCACCAATATCAATACTTGTTGCTCCAAACCCTGACGTTACTTTTATGTCGTTTCTATTAGTGTTAGTTACTGCAATCATGTAATCACTTGTACAAGTTGTTGGCATATCTCCACTTAAATCTACATGAATATTACTGTTTGATGTTGCGGTAGCACTTAATATTCCGTATGCTCCTAATGAGTCATAAAAAGCACACCAAAGTGGATAACTTGCTGAGTTGGCATTATCTCTACCAAAACTAGAATTTGTAGCTACCACAAAAGCACCTTTGGCTCCGTTTGTAGAATCGTACAAAGCTCTCATTTCTAATACATAAGAATATGATTCTAAAACGGTTGATTCTAGTGTTGAACTCCCTTGAATTGGCAATATTTTTAGTCCCCAATTAACTCCAGTTACACCAACTAAATCGGCTTTAGCACCTATTATTCCTGAAACCATAGTTCCATGCCTTTTGGAAGTAATAGCTGATGTATCATTATATACATTCCATCCGCTAAAATCATCAATATATCCGTTTCCATCATCATCAATTCCATTATTAGGGATTTCTGAATAATTTTTGAAAAAATCAATATCCTGATGATCCATATAAAAACCATCATCAATTACTGCCACAACAATAGTGTCGCCAAGTGCTGTAGTTAATTGAGTTGTAATTCCCCAAGCTTCACAAGCTTGAATATCTGCTCCAGCAACCCCGCCAGACTGACCGAAATTATCCATTCCCCACTGATCATTAAAACTGGAATCAACTGAGCAAGTATCGCCTCTTAGCTCCAATTGAGTGTGATTAAATTGGGTTATAATTGTATTAGCAGAAGAGTTTACTAGCTCAAGTGCTAAGTCAGAATCAACATTTGATGAATTATAATTCAATAACCAAACATTTAATCTTTTTGAAATTACCTTTTTTACAGAGAGCTGTAATTGAGGGTATTTAATATTTAAATTTTTATTAAATGACTCTACGTTAATCTCTTTATTTAACAAAACAAGCAATTCACCCTCCACAATATTGGTTTCTTGTGAAAAAGAAAAAATACTTAAAAAGCAGAAAGAAACTAATATGACTGTTTTGTTTATCATTAAAAATCGTAATTATCTATATTTTCAAATTCGCTAAAAGGGTTGTTTTCATCTTCTTCGTCTTCCTCATCATCATCAAAATTCATATCCTCCGATATTTCTATCTGTTTTGAGTTTTCTGCAGGAGCTTTTCCATATTCAAGCTCAAGCATTGGATATTGCTTTACTGGCGATAACTCATTTATCTCGACCAATTCTACAAAAAAGCACCACATGGTAAGAAAGTCATATACGTAAAGTAGCTTTTGATTTACTTTGTCTACTTTATCAGCAATTGAAGTTTCTGTCATTGAAACAAAATCATCACTTTCCCCTGTCATATCCATTAATCCAATCTCCTGACCTTTATCCCAATCTTCGTTACTTAGGTAAAAAGATGCCATTTGTCCGCCTTCAAATTCAAAGGCAACAATGATGGCTTCATGCAACATTTCGAAACTGTAAGAGCTATCAATGGAGATATCTCTAAAAGCATTCTCTTCTTCTAAGGTATCGATTAACACTCTAAACTTAAACTCTTTCATCACTCTTCTATTCTATATTTATACGACTCAAAAGCCGATAAGTTGTCTATAATCTACTGGCAATTATAGAAGCTACTTCCTCTATAATTGGCAATGTAGTCTCTGCCATTTTATTCTTCTTCTCATCCAAAGCAGGATTTACTTCTACTGTTTCAAAAGCAACAAGTTTTTCACTTGCTGCAAAAGCATTCAGTAATTCTTTTACTTCTTTTACTGGAATTCCTCCAGGAACAGGAGTTCCAGTTCCGTGAGATACTTCATCAGGATCCATACTATCTACATCAAAAGACACATAAATTATGTCGCAATGGGATAATATTTTTAACGTTTGACGAGCAATTTCCTTACCTCCTTCTTTTTTAACCTCTTCTACTTTAAAGTTTTTTATTCCTTCACTCTTTATCAAATAATCTTCTGGTGCCTCGGTATCTCTAACTCCTACAAATATAAGATCTTCAGTGTTTATTTTTTCTTTACTTAAAGATTGTAAACCTTTCCAGTACACTTCTACTTTAGGTAAAACAGTATTAACTTTTTGAGATACATTATCAATTCCACAAGCTATAGCAAGTGGCATTCCGTGAATATTTCCTGATGGTGATGTATATGGAGAGTGTAAATCTGCATGAGCATCTACCCATATTACACCTAATCTTTTTCCAGGATTAGCCTCTTGTATTCCTGCTATTGTAGCTGCTGCAGTAGAATGGTCTCCTGCCAGTATAAATGGAAATCTATTATTAGTAAGTTCATTTTTAACAGAATGAAAAACCTCATTAAACTCTTTAGTTATATGTTCAATACGTATAGCTGAAGGTGTTGTGTTAGGAGAAAAAAGATATTGGTTATAGTTTGGTACTTCAACAGCATTGTACTCAGAAAAAAAAGTAGAATCACTATTAAATGCAGCTACTTTAAGTGCTCCTACTCCTAAACTTGCACCTCTTGTTCCAGCTCCCAACTCAGAAGTTACTTCTATCAATTGTAACATATTATCTTAATTTTTTATGAATCCAATTATAGCCAAAGATATTAAACTTAACATAAACAGCCATAGCCCAACTTTAACTCCTCTCTGATGAAAAAATGGACTTCTAAATTTAGCCCAAGTTTCAAGATTAATCTTTATTCCTTTTTCTCTGTGATGTTGTCTTATAGCGTAATAATGAATTGTTTTTCCATAATTAGTTTCGTCTATATCTTTCTCAAACTTAATCTCTTCTTCCTCTAACCTTTGTCCAAAATATTCGGCCATTTTATCGTGTCTAAAACTAAAAACTAGGTAATTAGGATCAGATGGATGTTCGTTATAATTTGGTAAAATGTGATACATATTATTTCCAGGTTGTAGAGTATTCAATAGGTTTTCTTTGTCCTTTTGGCCAATCAATTGCAGGATATCCCATATAAAAAATTCCTAAACATTTTTCTCCTTCTTTCAATTCCAAAAACTCATGCATTTCTTTGCCATAGCCAAGTTTAGGAGTAGACCAAAACCCACCAATTCCATATGCAGTACAGGTCAAATACATATTTTGTACTGCACAAGCTACCGCTTCAATCTCTTCCATTTCAATAATTTTACCATCTGGTTCTCTACTCATTACAAGAGCAATAGCAACTGAAGATTTAAGAGGACGATTCTTTAGTTTATTAAACTTCATTTCGTTAAAATCGTCTCCGGTAAATTTTTCTTTGTACAAACCTGATAAAAAATCTGAAAGTTCGATTTTAGAGTCTCCCATGTACACCATAAACCTCCATGGTTGAGTATTACCATGAGTTGGAGCCCAAATTGCATTATTTAATACGTCTTCCACAATTTCTCTGTGAATTTTTCTGTCAGAATATTGCTCAGGATAAATAGTTCTTCGGTTACGAATTACTTCGGTTATTTCGCTTAAATTATATTTCAAAATAAGTTGTTTTTACTTTTTGATTCAGTAAAAATAAAGGAATTAACAGTAATAATCAAAAGGAATGCAACTAGTTCCACATCAATCGGAAATATGCATTGAAACTTGGTAGAAATTTATTCGCTTTTTCTATCAAAGCAGTATTGTAATTAGTGTTAAATATAAGTTGATCAACATAGTCTTTATTGGACTGTAAGTTAAAATTTCCTCCAAGTGCCATAGTGAATTTATCATTCAGTTTGTAAGCTGCACCAGCCTCAGCAAATACTCCGTATCCAAATCCTTGAACTTGTTGTAATATTAATCCTTGGTTGGTATTTACTCTCATTATGTTATACCTAAAGTTTCTTATTATCAATTCGTGTTGTTCTAATTGAATAAAATTAAAACTAGCTCCACCAGAAATATATGGTTTAAGCTGAGGAATTTCTGTGTCAAATTTCTTTTCTAGTCCTAACGAATACCAAAATCTTTGTTCACGAGCCGAAATTGTTGCTTGCTCAAACTCTCCTGTAAAATTTCTAGGATTATTTAATTCGATAATGAATGGAGTAGCAAAACGAAGAATGGCAATATCGAACTTCATTATTACAGAATATTCTTCATTAATTCTATAACCAAGATTAACTCCAGTAAAAACAGTTGGTTGATAAGTTAAATTCTGAGAGTATTCCCACCCTAAGATTGGATATCCAAGAGTTTGTTCAATTTGTTGTCTATTTTGGGGGATTGACATAATTCTATCAGCACCAAAAACATGATTTCCGTTCAAAAAACTAGCATAAGTATTGTTTGGGACTTCATATCCCAAATCTACAGCAAAGAAAAATTTACCTCTAGTTGTATCCTCCTGACCTATTAATCTGCAAGTTAGCAGAAGAATAAAAATAATTAACAATCCACTCTTAATATTCATTTTAACAATATTTAGCTGTTTTTTTTGTCAAGATACTTATTTAAAGTAAATTTAAGTAAACCAAAGAATTAAAACTATGAAAAAATTAATCCCCTTATTTCTTGTTATTGCTCTTTTAGCTAGCTGTGCTACTATCATGAGAAAAAACACTCAGCAAGATGTTACATTCACAACCCAACCTCCTAATGCAGAAGTGTTTATTGACGGAGAAAGTGTAGGGAATTCACCCGTAACAGTTTCAGTAGAAACCAAAGAAACACACAAAATTGAGTACAAAACTGATGGTTATGCAACCAAATCTTATACATTAGAAGGAAGAATACTTCCTAAATATGTAGTTGGTGATATTGCTATTGGTGGTGGTATTGCAGGATTTATTCCATTAATTATTGATCACAGCACCAACAAATGGAGAGGATTTGATCAGTATGAAGTAGATAACTACGGAAATTTAGGAGATAGAATTGCTATTGCTGATAAAGATGGTGATGGAATTGCAGATGACAAAGATGATTGCCCAACTGTAAAAGGTTTAGCAAAATTTGCTGGATGCCCTGATAGTGATAATGACGGAATTAAAGATTCTGATGATGTTTGTCCTTCAACTGCTGGTATTGCGAAATTTAAAGGTTGCCCAGATACAGATGGTGATGGTTTTCAGGATAGTGAAGATAAATGTCCTACTGTTGCAGGAGAAATTAACGGTTGTCCTAAAGTAAATGACGACAAAGATGGAGATGGAGTTAAGGATGCTGTAGATAAATGCCCTACTGTTTATGGAACTGCTAATGGTTGCCCAGATGGAGATAAAGATGGAATTGCAGATAATGTAGATAAATGTCCTAAGGTTGCTGGTATTGCTGCCAACAATGGATGTCCTCAAATAAATGAGGAAGACAAAAAAGTTCTTACTCAGGCTATGGAGGGATTATTTTTCAACTCTGGTTCGTCTGTAATACAAACAAAATCTTATGCAGTATTGGATAATGTAGCAAAAATTATGTTAGCTCACCCTGAATATAAATTACAAATTAGTGGATATACAGATAATACAGGAAGTGCTTCTGGTAACTTAAGATTATCAAAAGCAAGAGCTGCAGCAGCAAAAGCTTACCTTATCAAAGATGGTGTTGATGCTTCAAGAATGACTTCTGAAGGTTATGGGATTGAAAACCCAAGAGCAGATAACAATACGGCAGAAGGTAGAGCCCTTAACCGTAGAGTTGAGTTTAAAGTTACTTTCTAATAAGTAGAAAATAGTTGATTTAAAAAGCTCTCCGTAAGGAGGGCTTTTTTTTGTGTAAGATATTTTTTATCTTAAATTATTATAAATCAAAACGATTAGCTAAATGAACCATTTATCTATTATTATACTTGTTTTAACTCTTTCTTCATGTGCCAATATTGCCCAAGGTCTTATTGCTCCTAATATGTGTAAAAAATGTGAAGTATATCTCGAAGATACAGAGGAAGTAATTGAGACCTTTGAAGGTTGCGGAAGCTCTAACGTAAGACTAGAAGAAGAAGCTAAAGTTGCAGCTTATGATTACATTAAAAGCAATAATGATATAGATGTAGCAGTAAGGTGTGAAACTTGGCGACAAGAGCCCGAGGGTGAAACAGAATAGAAGTTTTAATTTTACACAATAGCCTATGAAAAAAATACTCACCTTAATACTTTTCCTTGTACTTCTATCTCAATGTAATATTAGCAAAAACAATTTTTACAAAAAATCAGACTTTAACAAAATTGAAATAGCTTACAACCATATTAAAAAATTAGAAAGTGATACATCAATTTTTGTAATATGTGACTCTGTCATTAATGGCAATTATTTTGATCTTGGTAAAGGAAAATTTAACGACCAAAGTTCTAATTTTTATCTTTCTAAAAACTGTGAATTCCGAAAGAAACTAAACAATCACAATATTGATGGTAATAAAGTTATGTTTATTTCAGAGGTAGTAGATAATTTTCTTTTAATAGAAATTGTAAATATTAGAACTGATATTCATGAAAGTTATAAATCTAACAAGCAGAAAAAATTTCCTCCAGACTTTGTCTATCCATTCCACAGATATTTTCTTAAAAATCCATATAAAACCTATTTATTTGAATTTAAAGAAGATAATAGCTTTGAGTTATTTGAAGAAACAACTTTTTTCTGTCCATAAAAAAAGGAGCTCATTAAAATGAACTCCTCAATATTCTAATTGTTTATTAAAACCTATGCAGTAACTCCAGTCTTTGGAGCTGCAGCCATAATTTCTTCGTTTGCAGCTGATTCAAATTGTTTGAAGTTTGCAACAAACTTAGTTGCTAAGCTATTTGCTTTTGCATCATAAGCAGCTTTATCTGCCCAAGTGTTCTTAGGTGAAAGGATTTCAGTTGGTACGTTCTCACATTCATTTGGCATTGCCAATCCAAATACATCATGAGTTGTGTATTCTACATTATCCAGCTTTCCTTCCAGAGCAGCTGTAATCATTGCTCTTGTGTACTTTAATTTAATACGGCTTCCTGTTCCATATTCTCCACCAGACCATCCTGTGTTAATTAACCAAACTTTTACATTTGACTCAGCTATTTTAGCTCCTAACATCTCAGCATACTTAGTTGGGTGCAAAGGCAAGAAAGGTGCTCCAAAACATGCTGAAAAAGCTGTTTGTGGCTCTGTTACTCCTGCTTCTGTTCCTGCAACTTTAGCCGTATATCCAGAAATAAAGTGGTACATAGCTTGACCAGATGTTAACTTAGAGATTGGAGGCAATACTCCAAAAGCATCTGCAGTTAAAAAGAAAATATTTTTTGGAACTCCACCAATTGATGGAACCATAATATTATCAATATGGTGAATAGGATACGATACTCTAGTGTTTTGAGTAATTGTAGTATCGCTATAATCTGGCACATTAGAATCTTCTTGGAATCCAATATTTTCTAAAATCGCTCCAGATTTAATTGCTCCATAAATTTGAGGTTCTTGTTCTTCTGTTAAGTCGATAGTTTTAGCGTAACAACCTCCTTCAAAGTTAAATACACTATCTTTTGACCATCCGTGCTCATCATCTCCAATCAATCTTCTATTTGGATCAGACGATAAAGTAGTTTTTCCTGTTCCAGATAGACCAAAAAATACTGAAGTATCTCCGTCTTTACCAACATTTGCCGAACAGTGCATTGATAACGTATTTTTTTCGTGAGGAAGTATAAAGTTCAATACCGAGAAAATTCCTTTTTTGATTTCACCAGTATACCCAGTTCCACCAATAATAATCATTTTTTTAGTGAAGTTAACCACTGCAAAATTGTGTTGTCTTGTTCCATCTTCTGCAGCAACCGCCATTAGTCCTGGTGCACATACTACATGCCATTCTGGATTAAAGTTTTCAAGCTCAGCTTTTTCTGGACGTAAAAACATGTTACTTGCAAACATATTAGACCAAGGAAATTCAGTTATAACTCTTAAGTTTAATCTGTAATTGTCATCTGCACAAGCGTATGCATCTCTTACATAAACTTCTTTACCAGCTAAATAATCATTTATTTTAGCATGTAATTTATAGAAGTTTTCTGGAGTAAATTTAATATTGATATCTCCCCACCAAACTGATTCTTCAGTTTTCTCGTCACAAACAATGAATCTGTCTTTAGGCGATCTTCCAGTAAATTCGCCAGTATTGATTACGAGAGCTCCTGTATCTGACAATCTTCCTTGACCCAAATCTAGTGCAGTTTGAGTTAATTGCTCTGGAGTTAAATTCCAGTGTGCTTTGTCAATATTTCCAAGCCCTAGTTCTTTTAGGTTTGAAGTTTTAGGTACTAATCCTAATTCATTCATAAATATTCTTTTTTTGAAATTATGTAACAAAATTAAGGCTAATTATTACATTATGCTTTGAATAATACTTTGTTTTTCCACAAAAAGTTGGAGTTTTCCACTAACTGTAAATACTACAGTAAGTTGTAAATCAATTATTTTTAATCAATTTATAGCTTAATACGGCTAAACCAATTATCATCAATAAACCTCCAATTGGAGTAACGGGCCAAATAAAATGTACAATATCTGATTTATTAAAAAGACTTAAAATGTACAAAGAAAGGCTAAAACAACAAGCTCCAATAAAAAATAAGTTAACTGGTAACTTGATAGAAAATTTAAACGAATCAAAGTTCAAGCCTAAAATCAATAGTATAATTCCTGCATAAAATTGATAATCAACTCCTGTTTTTAACGCTTTAAGTTGTTTAAGGTTTAAAATAGTTTCTAAATAATGAGCGCCAAAAGCACCCATCATTATCGCTATGATAATGAAAGCTAGTCCTTTTATTACAACTCCCTTACTCATTAGTTTAAGCCTGAGTAGTTGGTCCACCAAAATTCATTGGGATTCCTCCTTGTGGTCCGTTATCGATATCTTTTATAACTCCATGAGCAGTTTCAAATTTACCTACGTTATCTATTAATGCTTTCATTAATCTTTTGGCATGTTGAGGAGTTAATATGATTCTCGACTTTACTTTAGCCTTAGGAGTACCAGGTAACATCCTTACGAAATCTACAATAAATTCAGCTGGCGAGTGAGTAATAATGGCTAAATTAGAATAAATCCCGTCTGCGATTTCTTCTGATAATTCGATATTAATTTGATTTGGATCTTGATTTTGTTCTTCCATAGTTGGCTATTTTTTATAAAGTAAATGTAAAAAAAAAGCCCCAAACAAGTTGAGGCTTTTTAAATTTAATTATGATTAGAATTAAGCTTCTGTAGCTTCTTCTTCTGATGCTTCTTCAAGAGCAGCTTCCTTAACTTCAGCTACGTGAGTAGAAACAACCTCCATGTTATCATACTTTCTCATTCCAGTACCTGCTGGAATTAAGTGACCTACGATTACATTTTCTTTCAGTCCTTGTAAGTAATCTACTTTTCCTCTTACAGCTGCTTCGTTCAATACTTTGGTAGTTTCTTGGAAAGAAGCTGCCGACATAAAACTATCAGTCTGTAAAGAAGATCTTGTAATCCCTTGTAACATTGGTCTTGATGTAGCAGATAATGCTTCCCTAGCTTCTACTAGTTTTCCATCTTTTCTCTTAATGTTAGAGTTTTCATCTCTTAGTTTTCTTGCCGAAATAATTTGCCCTGCTTTCAATACGTCCGAGTCTCCTGCATCTTCAACTACCATCATTCCCCAAATACGATCGTTTTCTGCGATAAATTTAATTTTATCAACCGATTGCTTTTCTAGGAACTTAGTGTCTCCAGCATCAATGATTTCTACTTTTCTCATCATCTGACGAACAATTACTTCAAAGTGTTTGTCATTAATTTTTACTCCTTGTAATCTATATACTTCTTGTACTTCGTTTACAATATACTCTTGAACAGCTGTTGGGCCCTTAATTTCAAGAATATTTTTAGGAGTAATAGCTCCATCTGATAATTGCATACCCGCTCTCACGAAATCATTTTCTTGAACCAAAATGTGCTTAGACAATGAAACTGCATATTTCTTAACAATTCCAGTTCTTGATTCTACAATAATCTCTCTCTTTCCTCTCTTTATCTTACCGAAAGCAACAATACCATCAATCTCAGAAACTACTGCTGGGTTAGATGGATTACGTGCTTCAAATAACTCAGTAATTCTTGGTAGACCCCCTGTAATATCTCCTGTTTTACCAGAAACTCTAGGTATCTTAACAAGAATTCTTCCTGCGTCTACTTTTTCGTTATCAGCTACATTAATGTGAGCTCCTACCGGAATGTTATAACTCTTTATGATATTCTTTTTAGAATCCATAACTCTGATAATAGGAGTTTTCTTTTTGTCCTTAGTATCTGTTACAACTTTATCGGCAAATCCAGTTTGCTCATCTACTTCTTCTCTAAATGTGATTCCTTCTTCGATATTCTCAAAAGAAATAGTTCCTTTAGATTCAGTAACGATTACTGCATTATATGGATCCCAAGTACAAATCACATCATCTTTAGAAATTTTTGTATTATTCTTTGCTTCTAAGAATGAACCGTAAGGAATGTTATTTGTTGCCAAAGTAACTCCTGTTTTAGGATCAATAATTTTCATTTCAGCAGAACGTCCAATTACAACTACTTGATCTTGTCCATCTTTACCTTTGGTATCGATAGTTTTTAATTCTTCTATTTCTAAAAGACCATCATATTTAGCTTGTAACTTATTTTCATCTGCAATGTTAGATGCTGTTCCCCCCACGTGGAATGTTCTAAGTGTTAACTGTGTTCCTGGCTCTCCAATTGATTGGGCAGCAATAACTCCTACAGTTTCTCCAACTTTCACCATTCTAGATGTAGAAAGGTTACGTCCGTAACATTTAGCACAAACTCCTCTTTTCAACTCACAAGTTAATACCGATCTAACTTCTACTTCATCAATACCTGCATCAATAATTAATTGAGCAACTTCTTCAGTAATTTCTTCTCCCTCAGCTGCAACTATTTCATCAGTTTTAGGATGCTTTAAGTTAAATACAGATACACGTCCAACAATTCTGTTGTACAATGATTCTACTTCTTCGTCATTTTTCTTAAGTGCAGTTACATTAATACCTCTTAATGTTCCACAATCTTCATGATTAATAATAACATCTTGAGATACATCTACTAATCTTCTTGTTAGGTAACCTGCATCAGCCGTTTTCAATGCTGTATCTGCAAGACCTTTTCTGGCTCCGTGAGTAGAAATAAAGTACTCCAATACAGAAAGACCTTCCTTAAAGTTAGATAAAATTGGGTTTTCAATAATCTGTTGACTAGTTGCCCCAGATTTTTGTGGCTTAGCCATTAATCCCCTCATTCCTGATAACTGACGAATTTGCTCTTTTGATCCCCTTGCTCCAGAATCAAACATCATGTAAATTGAGTTGAAACCTTGGTTATCATTCTTTAACTGATCCATTAAGATATGAGTCAATCTTGAATTTGTATGCGTCCAGATATCAATAATCTGGTTATATCTCTCATTGTTTGTAATAAGACCTAAGTTATAGTTCTCCATTACTTCAGTAACTTCTGTTTGAGCTTTGTTTACTAAAATATCTTTTTCTTTTGGAATAATAATATCATCCAAGTTAAAAGATAGTCCTCCTTTAAAGGCATTAGTGTAACCCATTTCCTTTATTAGATCAAGGAATTCAGCAGTTTGAGAAACTCCACAAATCTTAAGTACTTTACCAATAATATCTCTAAGAGATTTTTTAGTTAATACTTCGTTTATGAACCCTACTTCGTAAGGAACTAAATCATTAAATAATACTCTACCACAAGTAGTTTCAATCAATTTTGTAACAGCTTCGCCATTTTCAATATCATGAGTTCTTACTTTAATTGAGGCATGTAAGTGTAATTTTTTCTCGTTATATGCAATCACAACTTCTTCTGGAGAATAGAAAATCTTATCTTCTCCAATGATTGGTTCTTCTTTAGTACCTCTTTTTAATTTGGTAATGTAATAAAGACCCAAAACCATATCCTGAGATGGTACCGTAATTGGTGCTCCATTTGCAGGGTTTAAGATGTTGTGTGATGCAAGCATCAATAATTGCGCTTCAAGAATTGCCGCATTTGAAAGTGGCAAATGAACCGCCATTTGATCACCATCAAAATCGGCATTAAATGCTGTACAAACTAATGGGTGTAGTCTAATTGCTTTTCCTTCAATTAATTTAGGTTGGAATGCTTGAATACCAAGTCTGTGAAGAGTTGGAGCCCTGTTTAATAACACTGGGTGATTTTTCAATACATTTTCCAAAATATCCCAAACTACAGGATCTTTAGCATCAACTATTTTCTTTGCAGATTTTACAGTTTTTACAATTCCTCTTTCTATCATCTTTCGGATAATAAAAGGCTTGTAAAGCTCAGCAGCCATTCCTTTAGGAATACCACATTCATGTAATTTCAAGTTAGGTCCTACAACAATAACAGATCTTGCAGAATAATCAACCCTTTTTCCAAGTAAGTTCTGTCTGAAACGTCCAGATTTTCCTTTCAATGAATCAGAAAGTGATTTCAATGGTCTGTTTCCGTCAGCTTTTACTGCACTTGATTTTCTTGAGTTATCAAACAAAGAATCTACAGATTCCTGTAGCATTCTCTTTTCGTTTCTTAAGATTACTTCTGGAGCTTTAATCTCTATCAATCTTTTTAATCGATTGTTTCTGATAATAACTCTTCTGTATAAATCATTTAAATCTGATGTTGCAAATCTTCCTCCATCAAGTGGTACCAATGGTCTCAATTCTGGTGGAATTACTGGAACAACTTTCACGATCATCCATTCTGGTCGGTTTTCAACAGAAGCATTAATTGCTCCTCTCATTCCTTCCACAACTTGTAATCTCTTAAGTGCTTCTGCTTTTCTTTGTTGCGAAGTTTCGGTATTAGCTTGATGTCTTAAGTTGTAAGACAATTCATCTAAATCTAATCCTTTAAGCAAATCATAAAGAGCTTCAGCTCCCATTTTTGCAATAAATTTATTTGGGTCAGCATCATCTAATTGTTGATTCTCTCTACCCATTTTCTCCATTATGTCCAAATATTCTTCTTCCGTAAGGAAGTCCATAAATTGAACTGGTTCTCCTTCTTCATTAACTGCTCCAGCTGCTTGTATTACTGCATAACGCTCGTAATAAATAATCTGGTTCAATTTTTTTGTTGGTAATCCTAAAAGGTAACCAATTTTGTTTGGTAACGATTTAAAATACCAAATATGAGCTACAGGAACTACTAATGCAATGTGACCTGTTCTAGTTCTTCTTACCTTTTTCTCAGTAACTTCAACTCCACATCTATCACATACAATTCCTTTGTATCTAATTCTTTTGTATTTACCACAGTAACATTCGTAATCTTTTACTGGTCCAAAAATTCTTTCACAAAACAATCCATCTCTTTCTGGCTTGTAAGTTCTGTAATTGATAGTTTCTGGCTTCAATACTTCTCCGTGTGAACTTTCCAAAATAGTTTCTGGAGAGGACAGACTGATAGTTATTTTACTGAACTTTTTTTGTTCTTGTTGGTTATTTCTCCTGTACGACATAGTTTACAGTTGTTTTTATAAAGTGTTAAAAAATTAATCTAAAGTCATTGTCAACCCTAATCCTTTCAATTCATGTAATAATACATTGAATGATTCTGGAATTCCAGGTTCAGGAATATTATCCCCTTTTACTATGGCTTCATAAGTCTTCATTCTTCCGTAAACATCATCAGATTTCACTGTTAATATTTCTCTCAAAATGTGAGCTGCTCCAAATGCTTCAAGTGCCCAAACTTCCATCTCTCCAAATCTTTGACCCCCAAATTGAGCTTTTCCTCCAAGTGGTTGTTGTGTAATAAGTGAGTATGGCCCAATAGATCTTGCGTGCATCTTATCATCTACCATGTGACTTAGTTTCAGCATGTAGATAATTCCTACTGTTGCAGGTTGATCAAAACGTTCTCCTGAACCTCCATCATACAAGTATGTTTTACCATATCTTGGTACTCCAGCTTCATCAGTGTATTCGTTTATTTGACCTATAGTTGCTCCATCAAAAATTGGTGTTGCAAACTTTTTACCTAACTTTTCTCCTGCCCATCCTAGAACAGTTTCATATATCTGACCTAAGTTCATCCTTGATGGTACACCAAGTGGGTTAAGTACAATATCTACTGGTGTTCCGTCATCTAAGAAAGGCATATCTTCATCTCTTACGATTCTTGATACAATACCTTTGTTTCCGTGACGTCCTGCCATCTTATCCCCTACTTTAAGCTTTCTTTTCTTAGCAATATAAACTTTAGCAAGTTTGATAATTCCATTTGGAAGTTCATCACCTACAGTAATTTTAAATTGTCTTCTCTTGTGAGCTCCAAGTAAATCATTTGCTTTGATATTAAAGTTATGTAATACTCTAGCAATTTGACTATTGATTTCTTCATCTTTAGTCCAGTTATCAGAACTAATAATAGTAAAGTCTACTTTTTCAAGGTTCTTAGCCGAAATTTTAATTCCTTTTTTGATTACCTCTTCTTTGTAGTTATTGAAAACTCCAGCACTCTTGTTACCGTCAATTATAACTAATATTTTTTCTATTAAGATATTTTTAAGTGAAGCATAGTCTTTATTGTATTCTGCTTCAATCTCTAATAACAGTGCTTTATCAGCTGCTCTTGATTTTCTATCTTTTACTGATCTTGAAAATAACTTCTTGTTTACAACAACTCCTCTTAATGATGGAGAAGCTTTTAAAGAAGCATCTTTTACGTCACCAGCTTTATCTCCAAAGATAGCTCTCAATAATTTTTCTTCTGGAGAAGGATCTGATTCTCCTTTTGGAGTAATCTTTCCTATTAATATATCTCCTTCTTTAATCTCAGCACCTTCACGGATAATACCGTTTTCATCCAAGTTTTTAGTTGCTTCCTCACTTACGTTAGGAATATCAGCTGTTAACTCTTCCAATCCTCTTTTAGTATCTCTAACTTCAAGAGTATATTCATCAATGTGTAAAGAAGTAAAGATATCGTCTCTTACAACTCTTTCAGAAATTACAATCGCATCCTCAAAGTTATATCCTTTCCAAGGCATGAATGCTACTTTTAGGTTTTGACCAATAGCCAATTCTCCTTTTTGAGTTGCATAACCTTCAGATAAAATCTGACCTTTTTTCACTTTTTCACCAACTTTAACCAATGGCTTCAAGTTAATAGTAGTGTTTTGGTTAGTCTTTTGGAATTTAATTAAATTGTATTCCTTTTTATCTCCTTCAAAAGAAACTAGTTTTTCAACATCATTTCTATTGTATTCGATAATAATTTTACTAGAGTCAACATAATCAACAACACCATCAGCTTCTGCATTGATGAGTGTTCTTGAGTCTCTTGCAACTAATCCTTCAATTCCTGTACCTACAATTGGTGAATTAGGAATCATTAAAGGAACAGCTTGTCTCTGCATGTTAGATCCCATAAGTGCTCTGTTGGCATCATCATGCTCCAAAAATGGAATTAATGAGGCTGCAATAGATGCAATTTGGTTAGCTCCTACATCCATATATTTCAATGTACTTGGGTCTACCAATGGAAAATCTCCTTCTAATCTTGCTTTAACTTCATCAGTTTTAAAGTTACCTTTCTTATCTATTTCAGTGTTAAGCTGTGCGATAATCGTGTTATCTTCTTCTTCAGCACTTAAGTAAACAGGTCCTTTCTCTAATTGAACTTTTCCTTTTTCAATCTCCCAATAAGGAGTTTCAATAAATCCAAGTTTGTTAATTTTTGCGTAAACACAAAGTGAAGAAATAAGACCAATGTTTGGTCCTTCAGGTGTTTCAATAGTACACAATCTACCGTAGTGTGTATAGTGAACATCTCTTACCTCAAATCCTGCTCTTTCTCTTGAAAGTCCTCCAGGACCAAGGGCAGATAGTCTTCTTTTGTGAGTAACCTCTGCTAATGGATTCGTTTGATCCATAAACTGAGATAATTGGTTAGTTCCAAAGAAAGAGTTAATTACAGATGATAAAGCTTTAGCATTAATCAAATCTGCTGGTGTAAACACCTCGTTATCTCTAACGTTCATTCTTTCACGAATAGTTCTTGACATTCTTGCAAGTCCCACTCCAAATTGGTTGTACAATTGTTCTCCAACTGTTCTAACACGTCTATTACTCAAGTGATCAATATCATCAATTTCTGCTTTTGCATTAATCAACTCAATCAAATACTTAATTATGTTAATGATATCTTGTCTAGTAAGAACTCTTTGGTCCATTCCTAAATCAGTACCTAACTTTTTGTTAATTCTGTATCTTCCTGCTTCACCTAAATCATATCTAGCTTCAGAGAAAAACAATTTATCAATAACTCCTCTTGCTGTGTCCAAATCTGGTGGTTCAGCATTTCTTAATTGTCTATAGATATGTTCTACAGCTTCTTTTTCTGAGTTAGAAGTATCTTTTTGAAGTGTGTTGTAAATTATTGAAAAGTTAGAAGCAGTGATGTCTTCCTTGTTAATAATAACTTTTTTAACACCTTCTTCTATAATAAGGTCAATGTTTTCTTCAGTTAAAACGATATCTCTATCAAGAACAACTTCGTTTCTTTCAATAGATACAACTTCTCCTGTGTCTTCATCTACGAAATCTTCAACCCATGTTTTAAGAACTCTTGCTGCAAGTTTAGAACCTACTAGCTTTTTCTTAGAACTTTTGCTCACGTTTACTTCGTGTGCAAGGTCAAATATTTCAAGAATATCTTTATCTGTTTCAAATCCTATTGCTCTTAAAAGAGTAGTAACAGGAAGCTTTTTCTTTCTATCAATATAAGCATACAAGATATCATTGATATCAGTAGCAAATTCAATCCAAGAACCTTTAAATGGAATTACTCTGGCAGAATATAATTTTGTTCCATTTGCGTGAGTACTGTGGCCAAAGAATACACCTGGTGATCTGTGTAACTGTGAAACAATAACACGTTCAGCTCCATTGATGATAAATGAACCTTTTGGCGACATGTAAGGAATGGTTCCTAAATACACATCTTGAACTATAGTTTCAAAATCTTCGTGTTCTGGATCAGTACAATATAATTTTAATTTTGCTTTAAGAGGAACACTGTAAGTTAATCCTCTATCGATACATTCTGTAATTGAATATCTTGGTGGATCTACAAAATAATCGATAAATTCCAAGACAAACTGGTTACGTGTATCTGTTATTGGGAAATTTTCACTAAAAACTTTAAAAAGTCCTTCGTCAGCTCTTCTGTCTGGAACGGTTTCTAGTTGAAAAAAGTTTGTGAACGATTCTAGTTGGATTTCTAAGAAATCTGGGTAATCAAATTTGTTTTGATTGGTAGAGAAATTTACTCTAATTGGGTCGAACTTTATATTAGCCATTTAAAATGTTGATTTCAGTCGTAAATATTCTAAATATTTTTGATTAAACCTTTAGCTTAATCACTAACAATCAATTAATTATTGTTAGCTTACCGTGTTTTACTTGCCTCTGTAAGCATTTAGCTACTTATAGAAACAACAAAAGGTTTAGATGCAAAAAGCACCTAAACCAATAGTGTTTGGAGTGTAGTTATTACTTAACTTCAACTTCAGCTCCAGCCTCTTCTAATGAAGTTTTTAATCCTTCAGCTTCGTCTTTAGAAACTCCTTCTTTGATAGTAGTTGGTGCTCCATCTACCATATCTTTTGCTTCTTTAAGTCCTAATCCAGTTAATTCTTTTACCAATTTCACAACTGCTAATTTAGAACCTCCTGCTGCTTTTAAGATTACATCAAATTCTGATTTTTCTTCTGCTGCTTCACCTCCACCTGCTGCTGGTCCAGCCATAACTGCTGCAGCTGCTGCTGGTTCAATGTTATATTCGTCTTTTAAAATTGTTGCCAATTCTTGAACGTCTTTTACAGTTAAATTCACTAATTCTTCTGCTAATTTTGCTAAATCTGCCATTTTGTATTGTTTATTAATTTTGTTTCTATTTTTATTTATTGTCTTTTCTCAAGAGAAGCATCCGTTCTAATGAACAGAACTTAAGAAAAAATGTTTTTTATCTTTCTGATAATGTTTTAACCAATCCTGCGATAGTACTTCCTCCTGAATTAAGGGCAGAAATAACATTTTTAGCAGGCGATTGAAGTAGTGTAATGA
The DNA here is from genome assembly GCA_938009745.1 of uncultured Flavobacteriales bacterium. Classification (GTDB taxonomy): domain Bacteria; phylum Bacteroidota; class Bacteroidia; order Flavobacteriales_D; family CAJJDF01; genus CAJJDF01. The sequence goes on along the minus strand of CALLII010000068.1, from coordinate 23,975 downwards.
TATCACCAATAAGCTCTTCTTTAGATTTAAGGCTAACCAACATATCAATTTGGTCGTCTCCAATAAAGATAGCTTCTTCAACAAAAGCACCCTTTAGTACAGGCTTATCACTTTTCTTTCTGAATTCCTTTATAATCTTAGCAGGCTCATTTCCTTTATCGCTAATCATTAAAGAAGTTTGTCCTTTAAGTAACTCATAGAATGGTGACATATCTTTTCCTTCGATACTTTCCATTGCTTTTTTCACCAAAGTGTTTTTTACCACTTCTAAAGAAACATCTCCTTTAAAACATCTTCTTCTTAACTTACTTGTGTCTTCAGCACTCAACTCTGAGGTATCGGCCAAGTAAAATACACTAGCATTACTAATCTTTTCAGTTAAGTATGCAATTTGTTTGCTTTTTTCGTCTTTGTTCATCTCTTAAAATTTAAAAAGAACTCGCGTCCACGTTAATACTAGGACTCATTGTTGAAGACAAAAATATACTCTTAACATATTCTCCTTTAGCAGAAGCAGGTTTAAGTTTCATTATTGTATCAAGCAATTCTTTTGAATTTCCATACAAGTTTTCTTTTGAAAAAGATACTTTTCCAACTATTGTATGAATAATTCCAAATTTATCCACTTTAAAATCTATTTTCCCTCCTTTAGAATCAGCAACTGCTTTTGCAACATCCATTGTTACAGTACCAGTTTTAGGATTTGGCATTAAGTTTCTTGGCCCAAGGATTCTTCCTAGTGCACCAATCTTACCCATTACGTTTGGAGTAGAAATTATAACATCTACATCTGTCCAGCCTTCTTTGATTTTTGCGATATATTCATCCAAACCTACGTAGTCAGCACCAGCTTCTTTAGCTTCTGCTTCTTTGTCTGGAGTACAAAGCACCAAAACTTTCATGTCTTTACCTGTCCCGTGAGGAAGAGATACAGATCCTCTTACCATTTGATCGGCTTTTCTTGGATCTACATTAAGTCTTATTGCTAAGTCAACTGTCGCATCAAATTTTACTGTCGTAATTTCCTTAATTAAATTACTCGCATCTTCTAACGAATATAACTTTTCCAAGTCATATTTTTCTAGAACTGCTTTTCTTGCTTTTGACATTTCTTATTATTATTTATTGATTTAGTTGTTGTTCCATGGAGCTGTACCTTGTACAGTTAATCCCATGCTTCTTGCAGTACCTGCTACCATTTTCATAGCTGATTCGATAACGAAACAGTTAAGATCTGGCATTTTATCTTCAGCAATAGCTTTTACTTGATCCCAAGTAACTTTACCAACTTTAACTCTATTTGGTTCAGCTGAACCAGATTTAAGTTTTGCTGCTTCCAATAATTGAACTGCTGCCGGTGGAGTTTTAATAACAAAATCAAAAGATTTGTCAGAATAAACTGTTATAACTGCTGGTAATACTTTACCAGGTTTATCTTGAGTTCTTGCATTAAACTGCTTGCAAAATTCCATGATGTTAACACCTTTAGCACCTAATGCTGGTCCTACTGGTGGAGCTGGATTTGCTGCTCCTCCTCTAATTTGTAGTTTAATTAAACCACTTACTTCTTTAGCCATTTTGTTTAAAAATTATTGCTTTTCTACTTGCATGTAATTCAATTCAACAGGAGTTTTCCTACCAAATATCTTTATCATGATTTTTAATTTCTTTTTCTCTTCGTTAACTTCTTCTATTACACCATCAAAATTATTGAAAGGTCCATCAGTAACTTTTACATTTTCACCAATTCTGAAATCGATAGATATTTGATCTTCTAAATCTACACTATCATCAGCCTTACCTAGAATACGGTTAACTTCATTTTCTCTCATTGGCATAGGTTCACCACCTTGAACGCCTGAAAGAAACCCCATTACATTAGGGATACTTTTTATCAAGTGTTTCACTTCTCCCTCTAGGGTTGCTTGCACCATTATATAACCTGGAAGAATATTCTTCTCTTTAATTATCTTTTTACCCTTGCGGATTTGAATAACTCTTTCTGTAGGAACTAGCACTTGTGCTATGTATGAAGACATTTTCAATCTTTCGATTTCAATATCTAAATACTCCTTAGATTTTTTTTCCTTTCCAGTTACGGTTCTTACTATATACCACTTCATCTACTACGAAATAAGGTTGTAAATGAATCCCAAAGCTCCTTTCCATCCTCCTGGATTAATTCCAAAAGTGAAGTCCATTAACCAAACTAACAAAGAAACAATAATAGAGGCAATCAAAACTACAAAAGAACTATTTTGTAATTCGCTCCAAGTTGGCCAAGAAACTTTCTCAAACAATTCAGATATCACTTCTTCTATATATGTCCTTATTTTTCTCATTTTAATTAATATTTCAGGATAGTATTATCTACTTCTGTTTTTACTTTAATTGTGAGGTTAATTAATCAACCTTTTTTATTCTTAGCAATCTTTTTATTTGGTTTGCTATCCAATCTAGCTTCTACTATCAACATTTGTTTCTTAAATAAAGAAGAAACGATAACTATTAGCACGGGTGGAGAGACTCGAACTCCCGGCACCTGGTTTTGGAGACCAGTGCTCTACCAGCTGAGCTACACCCGTATAAATAGGAAACAATTCCAGCCTAATGAAAGACTGGAATTGCAACTTATTTAGTAGTGTTTTTATTAATCTAAGATCTCAGTAACTTGACCTGCACCTACTGTTCTTCCTCCTTCTCTTATTGCAAATCTAAGTCCTTTAGACATTGCAACTGGAACGATTAGTTCAACAGTAATTGTAACGTTATCACCAGGCATTACCATTTCTCTACCTGCTTCTAGGAAAATTTCTCCTGTTACATCAGTAGTTCTTAAGTAAAATTGAGGTCTGTATTTGTTTTGGAATGGAGTATGTCTTCCCCCTTCTTCTTTCTTCAATACATAAATCTCAGCCTTGAATTTTTTGTGTGGTGTAATAGTACCAGGTCTAGTAATAACCATTCCTCTTTTGATTGCTGCTTTTTCAACACCTCTCAATAAAAGTCCTACGTTATCTCCAGCTTCACCTCTATCTAATATTTTTCTAAACATTTCAACACCTGTTACAGTAGATTTCAATGGAGTTTCAATCATTCCAGAAATTTCAACTTCGTCACCAGAGTTAATTACTCCTGTTTCGATTTTTCCTGTAGCAACTGTTCCTCTTCCTGTAATTGAAAATACATCTTCAACTGGCATTAAGAATTCTTTTTCTACATCTCTAATTGGTAGCTCAATGTAAGAATCAACAGCATCCATTAGTTCAGTAATTGAACCAACCCACTTATCATCTCCATTTAAACCTCCTAATGCAGAACCTGCAATTACTGGAGTGTTATCACCATCATATTGGTAAAATGCCAATAATTCTCTGATTTCCATCTCTACTAATTCCAATAATTCCTCATCATCAACCATATCCACTTTATTCATGAATACAACCATTCTAGGAATACCAACCTGTCTTCCTAATAAGATGTGCTCTCTAGTTTGAGGCATAGGACCATCAGTTGCAGCAACAACAAGGATAGCTCCATCCATTTGTGCAGCTCCTGTAACCATGTTCTTTACGTAATCTGCGTGACCTGGACAATCTACGTGAGCGTAGTGTCTATTAGCAGTTTCGTATTCAATGTGTGAAGTATTAATTGTAATACCTCTTTCTTTCTCTTCAGGTGCGTTATCAATAGAACTAAAATCTCTTGTTTCAGCTAAACCTTGAGATGAAAGTACACTCGAAATAGCAGCTGTTAAAGTAGTTTTTCCGTGATCTACGTGACCAATAGTTCCAATGTTTACGTGTGGTTTCGATCTGTCGAATTTTTCTTTAGCCATGGCTATGTTGTTTTTTTATTGTTATTATTTATTTAAATCTTTTAATCTGTAGTGTAACTAGAGCTAATGACGGGAATTGAACCCGTGACCTCTTACTTACCAAGCAAGTGCTCTACCCCTGAGCTACATCAGCAAAATAATGAGCGGGAGACGGGGCTCAAACCCGCGACCCTCAGCTTGGAAGGCTGACGCTCTATCAACTGAGCTACTCCCGCTTATAATCTTACTAATTTATTCTGTGGGGAGAGCAGGATTCGAACCTGCGAAGACGTAGTCAGCAGATTTACAGTCTGCCCTCGTTGGCCGCTTGAGTATCTCCCCAATGAATTGTATTTCAAAAAACTGTGTTTCTCTTACAAAACATGAACCTTTCAAAGTGTTCATTTAACATTTTAAAGAGCCGATAGAGGGACTCGAACCCACGACCTGCTGATTACAAATCAGCTGCTCTAGCCAGCTGAGCTATATCGGCTTTTATACCCTACGTGTTTTTAGGGTTTGCAAATTTAGAAAAGATATTTTTATATTCAAACATATTTAGAGAAAATATTCACTTTTTTTTCTTCTTTTTTTTAATCTTCGAATATCTGCACCTTTATAAAGGTGTGTTTCCATAAAAAAAGCCCCTATTATAGGGGCTTTTGGCAAATATGTTGAAAAATTATTTCTTGCTCTTATGTTTACTAATTTGCCTTCTTAAAGCCTCTACTGCTTCGTCTGTCGCTTCTTCGAATGACTTACACTGTTTTTTTGCAAATAAATCTTTACCTGGAATAGATAATTTAATTTCTGTGACTTTATTTTCTATATCTGATGGTTCAAGTTTTAAATAAACATCCCCTAATATTATCTTATCATAATAATTAGTCAACTTATTTAATTTTTCTTCTATGAATTCTATTAGTTTTTGATCTGCGTCAAAGTGAATTGACTGTACTTTAATTTCCATTTTTCTTTTATTAAAAGGTTAATATTAATTTTCTTTAGGATGAAACTTCTTGTAAGCATCCTTTAATCGTTCTATTGAGTTGTGAGTATATACTTGGGTAGCCGATAGATTGGCATGCCCTAATATTTCTTTAATTGTATGAAGCTGAGCTCCGTTATTCAACATGTTTGTTGCAAATGAGTGCCTCATTGTATGAGGGCTTCTTTTTTTCTCGTTTGTTACTAATCCAAGATAATGATTTACGGTACGGTATACAAGTTTTTCGTAGAGTTTGTCTCCTTTGTTTGTTACCAGCAAATTTGGTGTGTTAAGAACGGAGAACTCTTCTTTTCTTTTTTCTTTGTAAAAAGGTATAAAATCTTTTAGCTTGTTAGTAATCGGTATAATTCGTTCTTTGTTGCCCTTTCCTAGCACTTTAATTTCGTTTGTATAAATATCAGTGTCCTTTATATTAATTAGCTCAGACAAACGAATTCCCGTTCCATACAGAAGCTCCATAATTAATATATCTCTTACTCCTTTAAAATCATTTGTGAATACTGATTGCTCGAATAAGGTATCCATTTTTTTTTGTTCGAAGTAAACCGGGAGCTTTTTGGATTGCTTGGGAGAAATTATCTTGAGCATTGGATTAGAGTCTACTTCGTTTCTTATTAAGAGGTACTTATAAAATGATTTAAGCGTAGAGATTTTACGATTGATAGATCGGCTAGAGATTCCATTTTCTTTTAGCTCCACTACCCACATTCGTATTTCATTGTGAGTAGCTTCTGCAAAATGAGTTAACCTAAATCTTTGAACCAAAAACTCTTGAAATTGAGATAAATCTGTGGTGTAAGAAGTTAGGGTATGAATCGAGAGTCTTCGCTCATTTTGAACGTAGTTTTTAAAACTATCTGTTTGGGATTCGAAGGAATTCATACTGTCTTTTTCTTTAATTGAATATACGAGTATAAATTGTGTGTATCAAAAATATGTTAGTCTTTATTTCTAATTCCAGAATTTATAAATTTTATAAAAGCTAATTACCTTAAAATAATTAAGAGAAACCTTTGAATTTAAAGAACTACCCTTAAAATAATTAATAGATTTAAAATCAATATTTTATATGTTTATTTAATCTGAAAACCATAAAATAACATTATCATGAAAACTTTAAACAACACACTAATTGGATTATTGATTATTATTATCACTTTATTCTCTTGCAAAAAAGAAGTGATTAACGGAACCAATGGAATAGATGGCAAAGATGGAGTATGTAAAGGAAAAGTAGAGGTTTACTTTACAGGAAGCATAACAGATGCTGAAGCTGCTGAGAAAGTTAAAAATGATATTGGTCATTTGACACAAAAGATATATGTTACAAATACTAGCAATTTGACACAACTGGATCTATCAGTGGTAAAAGAACTAGTAGAAATTATTGTTTCTAACAATTCAGTACTACAGTCCATTAATCTATCGAAACTAGAAGTAATTTATAAAAATTTATATGTATATGACAATCTAAATCTTTTGGAAGTGAATTTAGAAAAATTAAAAACTGTCGAAACTCTTGTAATAGGAAGAGTATCAATACCAAGTTCAAACTCAATTAATTCCCTAAACCTTAATTCTTTGGAAGAGGTACAGACGCTTCAAATAGGAAATACTAAACTTACAAGTTTAAATTTACCGAATCTGCATTCTTCCTTTGGAGGAATCTCGATTGCTTTCAATTCCAAATTGGGTAGTTTGAATTTACCTAATTTAACAAAATCAAACCCTATACAAATAAGTGAAAATAAATTATCAGCATTAAGCTTACCTCTTATACAAGAAGGATCTATTGTGATTTACTCTGAGTCTTTACTAACCTCCGTTTCATTTCCCAATATTAATAAAATTGACAACCTAGTTGTTGGTGATGGAACTAAATTAAGCTCAACCTCGGTTAATTCATTATTATATCAGCTTCTTACAATTACTCCGCAATTAAGAAGTTCTTATATCTATTTATCAGGGCAAAATCCTGCTGCTCCTCCAACTGGCAGTTCAGTTTCACATAAAAACACATTAATTAATTTAGGCAATACGGTACTTACAGATTAAAAACAAAAAAAAGCCCCATTCGAAATTCGAATGGGGCTTTTGCTTTGTAGTTAATTAAACTTATTTCTCTTCAGTTACTTCTTCAAAGTCAACATCTGTTACTTCTTCATCACCTTCAGAACTTCCTTCTGCTCCACCTTCTGGTTGAGCTCCAGCTTCATCTTGTGCTTTGTACATTTCCTCACTAGCTGCTTGGAAGTTTGTAGTCACTTTTTCGATTCCTGCTTTCATTGCATCTAAATCTTTAGATTCATGAGCAGTTTTTAACTCTGCTAAAGCTTCTTCGATTGGTGCTTTTTTGTCTGCTGGAATTTTATCTCCATATTCAGCTAATTGCTTTTCTGTTTGGAAAATTAAGCTATCTGCTTGGTTAATCGTTTCCGCTTCTTCCATTTTAGCTTTATCTGCATCTGCGTTAGCTTCAGCTTCTTGCTTCATTTTTTCGATATCTGCTTCACTTAATCCAGAAGATGCTTCGATTCTGATGTTTTGCTCTTTTCCAGTAGCATTATCTTTTGCCGATACATTGATAATTCCGTTTGCATCAATATCAAAGATTACCTCAATTTGTGGTTCTCCTCTTCTTGCTGGTGGAATATCAGTTAACTGAAATCTTCCTAGAGTTCTGTTATCTGGTGCCATTGGTCTTTCTCCTTGTAATACATGGATATCTACTGCCGGCTGGTTATCTGCTGCTGTTGAGAAAACCTGAGATTTTTTTGTTGGAATAGTCGTGTTAGCTTCAATTAGCTTTGTCATTACACCTCCCATTGTTTCGATACCAAGAGATAATGGTGTTACATCTAATAACAGTACATCTTTTACCTCTCCTGTTAATACACCTCCTTGAATTGCTGCTCCTAAAGCTACAACTTCATCAGGGTTTACTCCTTTTGATGGTTCTTTTCCAAAGTATTTTTGAACAGCTTCTTGTACTGCAGGGATTCTTGTAGAACCTCCTACCAAAATAACCTCATCAATATCACTGTTAGATAATCCTGCAGCTTTCATTGCAGTTCTACATGGCTCAATTGTTCTTTTTACCAAGTCATCAATCAATTGCTCAAATTGCGCTCTTGTTAAACTTCTTACCAAGTGTTTTGGAATTCCGTTTACCGGCATAATGTATGGCAAGTTAATTTCAGAAGATGCTGTACTAGATAATTCAATCTTCGCTTTTTCAGCTGCTTCTTTTAATCTTTGTAATGCCATTGGATCTTCTCTTAAGTCGATTCCTTCGTCACTTTTGAATTCGTCTGCCAACCAATCAATGATTTTTTGATCTACGTCATCTCCTCCTAAGTGAGTATCTCCATCTGTAGAAAGTACTTCGAATACTCCGTCTCCTAATTCAAGGATAGAAACATCATGAGTTCCTCCACCAAAATCAAATACTACAACTTTTTGGTCTGTGTTCTTTTTATCTAATCCATAAGCTAATGCTGCTGCAGTTGGCTCATTGATAATTCTTTTGATTGTTAATCCAGCAATTTCTCCAGCTTCTTTAGTTGCTTGTCTTTGCGAATCATTAAAGTATGCTGGTACAGTTACTACTGCTTCAGAAACTGTTGTTCCTAAATAATCTTCAGCAGTTTTCTTCATTTTTTGAAGCACCATTGCCGAAATTTCTTGCGGAGTATATAACCTATCGTCAATTTTTACTCTTGGCGTATTGTTATCACCTTTTACCACTTCGTAAGGTACTCTGTCAATTTCCTTTTTACACTCATCAAACTTATTACCCATAAATCTCTTTATAGAATAAATAGTTTTTGTTGGGTTAGTAATTGCTTGTCTCTTAGCAGGATCTCCTACTTTTCTTTCTCCTCCTTCAACAAAAGCTACTACAGATGGTGTAGTTCTTTTTCCTTCGCTATTAGGAATCACTACCGGCTCGTTTCCTTCCATTACTGAAACGCATGAGTTAGTTGTCCCTAAATCTATTCCTATTATTTTGCTCATAGTATTGTGTATTGTTTTTTTATTAAATAATTACGAAAACAACTATTCAATCTTTGTGCCATTGGGACAAAGGTGTCAGTTTTATGACATGGTTATAGAAATAAGGGTGTCAAGAGGACAGATTGGCAGAAAATTATTAGTTGATAATGAATTTTTACTGTTTCTTATAATAAAAATATTTTGTATGTCTTGAGTAAGAAAATTCTACCATAAACCAATTTTAAAACTATAGGCAATGGTATAAAACAAAATATAAAATATTGAGATAATTAAAACTACATTATTTAATTTTGAAGAGAATCTATTTCTATGATATTTAAACAGGGAAATACTTAAAATAATAATAGAATATATCAATACTATTAAATTTAAAATATTTATTATTTCTTTTGATTTTTTAATTAAATTGAATTCTTTAGGTGTCAAATCTCTATATTCAACCACTAAAGGATTTATATTTAAAATAAAATTCAAAAGGGGAATTTTAAATAAAAATATTAAAATCGTAAAGATGAAAAATATGTAAAGTACTTTCTTCATATTTATAATAGCCATTAAACTTATTTCTAGGTATCTAAGCCAATATTCTATCCTTCTGGATTAAAATCTTATATTTAAAATTTATCTCAGCATTTTCTCTTTTATACTTGAAAATTATCAATTAACCAACAGTCCAAGTAGTCAATCCTTCTTTACTAAACTCATAGCGTTTGGCTTGACCGCCAAATTTTCCTAAGGCTTTAATTACCTTATACCTATTTGCTTCTTCGGCATAGAAAATCATGAAACCTCCTCCTCCTGCTCCAGAGATTTTTCCTCCTGTAGCTCCAGCTTCAATTGCTGTAGAATAAATATCATCTATTAATTCGTTAGTAATTCCTACTGCCATTTTCTTTTTGTTCTCCCAACTGATTGATAGAATTTCCCCAATTTTGTGAAGTTCGTCTTTCAACAAAGCCTCTTTCATTAGAAAGGCTTGTTCTTTTACAGCATGCATTGCCTGAACTGGTTTGTCCTTTTTGGCTTTAGCATTTCCTGCTTGAGTTTCAATGATTTTTGCAGATTCTCTGCTCGTATCAGTATAATAAAGAATTAAGTTGAATTGTAATTCGTTAAGTAATTCAGCTTTTATCCTTAATGGGTTTACTATTACTTTATTTCCTTCGTAAAACTCCATAAAGTTAACTCCTCCAAAAGTAGCTGCATATTGATCTTGCTTCCCTCCTGCCATAGCTAAATCTACACGCTCAATATCGTAAGCTAATTGAGCAATGTCATACTCTCCAAGTGGTAACTTGAACCACTCCACAAATGCTCCCAAAATAGAAGTAACCAATGTAGAAGAAGTTCCTAATCCCGAACCAGAAGAAACATCCATAGAAGTAATCATCTCGAAAGACAATCCTTTTTTACCAAATTCCTTTACTATTCTGTTGTAAACTCCTACTTGTAAATCTAAAGTCCCAGTAACTGGTAATTCATCTGCAGAATCAAAAATTAATTCTTCTCCTCTATCTACTGCTCTAATAATTATTTTTCCATCCGTTCGAGGAATAATAGTTGTGTAGGCATACAGACTAATTGTAGCATTTAGGATTGCTCCTCCATATTCATCCGAATAGGGACTTACGTCTGTTCCTCCTCCTGCTAATCCAATTCTAAACGGGGCTCTACTTCTGTATATCATCTGCTAATGTATTAATGGTATCAACCATTTTTTTCCAACTAAACTTTTCTTTTTCTAATTTCACATTTTGCTCAAACTCTTCCTTTTTGTTGTCCTTAAAGAAAGAAACTAAAGCATCTGCAATAGCTTGACTATTTGGCTCAACAACATACCCAACTTTATTGTGTGGAATAAGCTCTGCTAATCCTCCTACGTTTGTAACTAGCATAGGTTTCTCAAAATGATAACCAATTTGGGTTACTCCACTTTGTGTCGCATTTTTGTAGGGTTGTGCTATAATATCGGCAACTCGAAAATAGTTTTTCACTTCTTCGTTAGGAATAAAATCATTTCTCAAAATAACTTCGTTCTCTAACTTTAATTTTTTAATCTGTTCTGTGTATTGCTCTTCATTGTTATAGTATTCTCCTGCAACAATTAATTTCACATTCATTCCTTTGAATCGAGAATCTGCATACGCATCTAACAATAAGTCTAGTCCTTTATAGTCTCTTACAAACCCAAAAAATAAGATATATCTATTATCTGGACTTAAATTCAATTCTTTGAGTGCTTGCTCTCTAGATAATAATTCTCCGAAATTATCGAATAATGGATGAGGATTATAGAGTTTTGGTTTATTGGAATCGAAAGTATTTAAGTCATCCAAAACACTTTGAGACATGGCTACAAAGCCATCAATAGGCTTTACAAAATAATTACTCAATACTTTATCACCAATCCTTTTTTCGTGAGGGATAATGTTATCGATTATAGAAATTACTTTCGTGTGTTTATTCTTTTTAGCAATACGAGCTATGGTTCCAAAGCAAGGTCCCATAAAAGGTAACCAAAATTTAAAAATTAAATAATCTGGCTTTTGTTTCTTGATTTTTCTTCCAATTTTTATCCAATTGAAAGGGTTAACAGAGCTAACGGTTTCATTAATTTCGATTCCTTCTGGTTTTGGAGAATCAGAGTATTGGGTTTTCCCAGGGAAAAGGAAATTTGGGTACTGAAGAGTGAAGGTTTCTATAGATGCATCATCACCTAAATCTTTAAATTCTTTGATAAGTCGCTCGTTATAAGAAGCTAATCCGCCTCTAAAAGGGTGAGCCGTTCCAACTAGCACTACTTTCTTAGCCATTTTTAGATTTCTTTTTCTATCGCGTAATTATTTCTTATTGGAGAATTACGTCCAATTAATTCGGCTATAAATCCTGCCAAAAATAGTTGTGTTCCAATTATCATAGCAAATAATGCAATATGGAACCAAGTGTTATCAGCTAATAATGTAGCTCCTTGATTGATAAATAGTTTGTCTATTCCTAACCAAAATGTTAATCCGAATCCTAGAATAAAAAATAATGTTCCAATTAATCCGAAAAAGTGCATTGGTTTTTTTCCAAAACGAGTAATGAAAGTAATCGTAAATAAATCAAGAAAACCATTTACAAAACGGTTAAGTCCAAATTTGGACACTCCATACTTACGCTCTTGGTGTTGTACAACTTTTTCTCCTATTTTATCAAATCCAGCTCCTTTAGCAATTACAGGAATGTATCTGTGCATTTCACCAAAAATCTCAATTGATCTTACTACATCTCCTTTGTAGGCCTTAAGCCCACAATTCATGTCGTGTAATTTTATTCCGCTAAAAATTCGTGTTACTCCATTGTATAATTTTGTAGGAATTGTTTTAGATAAAGGATCGTGACGTTCTTTTTTCCAACCAGAAACTATGTCATAGTCTTCTTCGGTAATCATTCTGTAAAGCTCAGGAATTTCATCAGGACTATCTTGTAAATCTGCGTCCATAGTAATAACTACGTTTCCTTTGGTAGCTGCAAAACCAGTATTTAAAGCTGCCGATTTACCGTAATTTCTTCTGAACTTAATACCTCTTACAGAAGGGTATTTTAATTTTAAATCTTCAACAATTTGCCAAGATTTATCTTTACTTCCATCATCTATTAAGAGTGCTTCATAGCTAAAGCTAGCGCTAGAACAAACTCTATCTATCCAAGATATTAGTTCTGGCAATGATTCTTCTTCGTTATAAAGAGGAATTACTATTGAAATGTCAACTGTTGTGTTTTCAGACATATTATTCGTTCGATTGAGTTTTATCTAATCCTTCTTTAACCTGATTGATTAATTTTTCTAAACTACCTCCTGTTTCAGTCATGTTTGAATCTAGTCCATTAAGTGTCTCTACTACTTTATCAACATCAATGTTATTGATTAATTCATTTATTTTATCTGTACTAATATCAGCTCCGTTACCGAATTTTTCCATTATGCTATTTAAATCAATGTCTTTTAAATTAAAGTTATCTAAAACATTATCCATCATGTCCTTTGCAGTATTCTGAAAGTCTACTTTCCATTCTCCATTTTCCATTAATACAGAAACTGGAACTGGTTTTTGATTTCCTTCGAAAAAGCAATCACATTCTGCTTCATTATTTTCTACTATACAGTCAATGTTTTCTATTTTACCATCACCTAAATTAATATCAACACCAGCATTCATCATATTAAGATAAGTATGAGAATTAGAAGTAGTGAAAGATTTAGCTTTCTCGATATCATTAGCTTTTACAGCAGAATAAAATCCTTTTATAGCTGTTTCCGGAGATTTTCCTCCGCATGAAAAAAGCACCAAAAGTAAGGCGATTGAAATGAAATGTATAACTCTCATAAATGTGGGTTTTAAATTAAAATTGAAGGTACAAAAAAAGGTACAATTATAAAATTGTACCTTTTTTAAAAAATGTTAAATCGCTAATTAGTGACCAGCAACTTCTTCTACTTTGTCAGCAACAGTATTTGCTCCGTCTTTAGCTCCGTCAACAACAGCATTAGCTCCATCAACAACAGCATCAGCAGCATCTCCAGCCATATCAGCAGCTCCGTCAACAACAGCATTAGCTCCATCAGTTACAGCATCAGCAGCATCTCCAGCAGCTTCACATGAGAATAATGCGATAGCAGCAATAATAGTTAAAAATTTAATTTTCATAATAGTTAAAATATAGGGTTAATAATTAGGCAAAAGTAAACCTATTATTGAGATATAAAAAAATAAATGCGTTTTTTATTGAAAATCAATAGAATTTTTAGCATAGCTTTCCCATTTATCTAAAACCTGTTGCATATCATCTGGTAATTCAGATGTAAATTGCATAAACTCCCCAGTATATGGATGAGTAAATCCTAATGTTTTAGCATGTAAAGCTTGTCTTGGAAGAATTTTAAAACAATTATGTACAAATTGCTTATACTTTGTGAAAGTGGTTCCTTTTAAAACTACTTCTCCTCCATAATCAAAATCATTGAATAAAGTGTGCCCTATGTGTTTCATGTGGGCTCTAATCTGGTGTGTCCTTCCAGTCTCTAACTGACACTGAACCAGAGTAGTGTATCCATACCTCTTTAAAACCTTATAATTAGTTACCGCTTCTTTTCCAAATTCCCCATCTTCAAAAACACTCATTAACTTCCTGTTCTTAATAGAACGTCCGATATGTCCTTCAACTCTTCCCTCCTCTTCTTCAACATCTCCCCAAACTAAAGCCCAATATTTTCTTTCAGTAGTTTTATCAAAAAATTGCTTTGATAAATCTACTAGTGCTTTTTCAGTTTTAGCAACAACCATTAGTCCTGTAGTGTTCTTATCAAGTCTATGAACGATACCAGGTCTTCCCTCAAAATCATCTCTTTTAGGCAGGTTATCAAAATGATATAATAAAGCATTTGCTAAAGTTCCATCAAAATTACCATAACCAGGATGCACTACCATACCCATAGGTTTATTAATAACAGCCAAATAATCGTCTTCGTAAACAAAATCAAGAGGAATGTTTTCAGCAACTAATTCAGTCTCTCGAACCGGATAAGGATAACTTAAGGTAATTACTTCGTTAGGCTTTGCTTTGTAATTAGATTTTATAACGACACCATCAGCTTTTACATAGCCTTTTTTAGCAGCTTCTTGTAATTTGGTTCTAGAGATATTTGGCAATCTATTCATCAAGAATTTATCAATTCTAGTGATTTCTTGTCCTTTATCTACTATAAACTTATGGTGCTCAAATAATTCCGGATTCAATTCTGGATCCGCAATATCTGGTTGGATTGGTTCTTCTTGTTTTCTTTGTTGGCTCAAAACTTAGTTACTTTTTACAAATTTAGCAACTTTAGCAGAACCTGAAGAATTATTGTAGAGTTTAACTAAATAAACTCCTTCATTAAATGATGAAACATCAATTTTAGTTGATTTATTTCCTTCAAACATCAATTTTCCAGTCATGTCATAAATGGCAACTTGGTAGTCAGAAATATTATCTAAACCAGTAATATTAATAAAATCATTAGCTGGATTTGGGTATAGTTTAATATTCTCGAATTCATTTTCTTCAATAGAAATTAAGTTGTCTTTTTCAAAAACAAAAGAAGGACGAACCATTATTGTTCCTTCAAAATTTGATTTTCTCCAAGTACCATTACTATTGTAGAAAGAGAAATCATTGCTATTAATATTTTTATCGAACCCTACGTTTATTCTGTCAGTTGTAGTTTGAACCCATCCTACATAGTACTTTCCTGCAGGAAGTAAATATGGTGAGTCAAACATATACTCGTAAAATCCATTTACACCTAGGTTATATCTTGGAAAATTTAATCCTCCATTTTGGTATAATATTGCTCCTGGCTTTCCTGCATTATCTCCCCAAATTGTTAAAATAAAATTAGTGCTACTTAAGTTATTTGCAGATGGAGTAAAATGAATTCGAACAGATTTTATTGAATCTGGCTGAAACAAATCAAACTGAACTGCAATTTCTGGATTTAATGCTCCTAATCCTTGAACTCCATAGGCAGCCTCAGCTGTTCCATCATCATAAGCATAATAATCAGCAAATATTTGCTGAAATCTTATTGTGTCGTTAGTTCTTAATCTATCTGGAGTAGTATTATGAGAGATTTGCACATCAAAAAATGCACAAGTATCATTCACAGAAGTATCTAAAAAGAAAGGAGATGATATTAAAAACAAAGTAGAAAAGTCAGTAAATCCAGAAATTGATGGAGTATTTGGATTTGAAATTGTAGTCTGCACTGCTCCATTATAACTTACTACCATGTTGTTACCACCAATAAGCCTTCCTGCCTGATTGTTGTTTCTTTGATAACCATAAACAGAATCTCGCATTAAGCTAGGGGCATTCCATTTATAATGCCTCCAAGGCATGGATACATAATCCTTGATTATAGTATGAGTTGGATATTGGAAAGCAACATCATCTCTAACTGTATCATCAAATGTTCGTATGGAATTAAGAAATACGTAGTCTAGATTCCAATGATCAAAACTTCCTGACAAAGAACTATAATTTAGAAATCTAAATTTGAATCCATCTTCCCAAAACTTTGGGTCAGTTATTTTTATATTTTTTTGTTTGAAGGTTGTATCCAAAGGTTCTCCGGCAGCATTCCAAATACTATACCATGAATTATTGCTTGGCGACCAAAATTGTAACACAAGAGAATCCTCTGCTTCAGGTTCATTACCTAGTCCTTGTGCTTGATAATAAAAACTTAAATATAAAGAATCAGCTACTCCAAATCCTCCTAAAAACATTGGCTTAGAAGTTAAATAATCTGCTTTACCGTAAGTAAATGGTGTTGAAAAATCATACGGATAACCGTTTTCATCTAATCCATCAAAAGTAACTACTCCTATTGTAGGAGGATTTACTCCATAATCATTATTTAGGTATGCAAAATTATCTTGCCACAATGATAAAGTATCTGTAGCGGCAACAAAATAAACTAAAGCTGAGTCCTGAACTGCATCAGGATTAGTAATTATATAAATATTATCTGGATTAGCTGGAGTTCCAACTGTGTCATCAGTATTGTAAGCAGGCCAAACTGTTACTGTAATACAAGTAACTGGATAAGCATCTAAATCACAAATTGTTCTTGTTCCTAAATCTGGAATTGGAAAAGTATCTATTAAAAAAGAATCAGGAAAAGGTGCAACTGGAGTATATACATAATGATAAGTTGTATCAAACATGTAGGCAGCAGTATCAATATCTGGAGCTCCTCCATTTAGAATCACATGAAAAAGGGTGTCACTCACATTTGCATCAGTTGGAGTAGCATTGAACTTTTTAAACAAATCTCTAGAGAAATCATCCTTAAAAGGTAATCTTAATGTATCAATAGCATACACATAGTTTTTGTCTATTGTTCTATTGGCTGAAACTGGATTTTCTCTGTTTAATTTTGGATTAGTACCCAAAGCTTCCAGTGATTCTTGAGAATAAACACTAGAAGTAAAAAAACATAGGAATAAAAATAATAATTTGTTCATGAATGCATTATTTATTTGCAATTACAATAATTTCACTTCCTTCTGCTATGGTTTTTCCAACCATATAATCAGGACTTTGTTGAACAATTTTAGCAACAAGTGTATCTTCTTTTGTTACACAGTTGTTGTAAATTTCTGTTAATTGAAAACTTTTACTACCTAACTCAATATTAGCCTCATTTATT
The DNA here is from genome assembly GCA_938009745.1 of uncultured Flavobacteriales bacterium. GTDB lineage: Bacteria > Bacteroidota > Bacteroidia > Flavobacteriales_D > CAJJDF01 > CAJJDF01. The sequence goes on along the minus strand of CALLII010000068.1, from coordinate 6,893 downwards.
GTTTTACCTACCAAATTAGGTATTTGAACTTGAGCACTTTGCTGCTGTCCTTTACCTACAATTACTTCAACTTTAGATCCTTTTGGTAATACAAAACCAGCTTTTACAGATTTCCCTTTAAACTTTACATCCATAACAACATCTTTGTAAGGACTTGGTTTGTAAGTCCATGAAGGATTTAATCCTGATATTGTTAATTTAGTCGAAGCCAAAGATTTGGAATTATCTACAATACTAGGAAGCTTAATTTTTTGCTCCATTTTACGAACAACAGTTAAATAAATAAATCTATTACTTTTTACCCAAGATTCTACTGAATCTGAAAAAGGGAGTGGGTTTTGAAGAATAATTGTATTCTTAGGTTTAGATGCGTAAACAGAGTCAACTGAATATCTTAAGTTATTTTCATCAGCTAATTCCATAGCCTCCTCAATACTTAACCCTATAAAGTTAGGAGTTTCTATTTTTTCACCATGATTGGTATACATCCTTAGCCATAACAGAGTAAGAATAACAATCAAAGCGGCTGTTAAAAATGCCAAAATGAAGTTTTTAAGAAGAGGTTTTGATTTTATCATATTCCACATGGAAGAGTTGCCTAAATAGTTAAGTGGCAAATATAACGAAAGTATAGTAATTGTATTTTATTACCGTCATATTTAATTCTGGGTTTTGGAAACTCAATATTTATTAGTGAAATTAAACCTTAACTCTTACTTTTGTTTTTATCTCAAATAGTAATTCTATGAATTTTACAACCCTAGATTGGACAATAATCATTTCATTTCTGGCAATAACACTATTCGTAGGATTGTATTTCAAAAATTCTGCGAGTAAAAGTCTTACAGATTTTTTCCTTGCTGGCAGAAATTTACCTTGGTACATTGCTGGAATATCTATGGTTGCAACTACGTTTGCAGCTGACACTCCTTTATGGGTAACAGAAGTAATTCACAAAAGCGGAATATCGGGTAACTGGCTATGGTGGAATATGTTAATTGGAGGTATGGTTACTACTTTTTTCTTTGCAAAACTATGGCGAAGAGCTGATGTATTAACAGAATTGGAGTTTTTAGACATTCGTTATTCTGGAAAGGTTGTAAACTATTTTAGAGGTTTCAAATCAGTTTATTTAGGAATATTTTTTAATGCAATTGTTATCGGTTGGGTAAACTCAGCTATGATAAAAATCATGATGGTTTTCTTTGGAACCGATTTTGAAACTGCTTTCTACATTGTTGCAGGACTTATGGTTTTAATTGCAATTTACAGTTCAATTTCTGGATTATTAGGTGTAGCCATTACTGATGCACTTCAGTTTGTATTAGCTATGGCTGGCTGCATTATACTAGCAGTGATAATGGTAAATTCCGAGCAAGTTGGAGGAATTGATGGATTAAAAGAAAAGCTACCAGCTTGGCGTTTTGATTTTTTTCCAAATTTTGATAAAGGAAACACCATAGGAACTTTCACTGTTTCTATTTTGGCATTTATATCTTTCACTGGAGTTCAATGGTGGGCAAGTTGGTATCCTGGAGCTGAACCTGGTGGTGGTGGTTACATTTCGCAAAGAATGATGAGTACCAAAAGTGAGAAGGATTCAGTTTTTGCAACTTTGTTTTTTCAAATAGCGCATTATTGCTTAAGACCTTGGCCATGGATTATTGTAGGACTTTGTGCATTGGTAGTTTATCCAGATTTAACAAGCGCTAATGCTGGTGAAGGATTTGTAAGAGCCATGAATGATTTTATGCCATCTGGATTAAAAGGATTATTATTTACTGCTTTTTTGGGAGCGTATATGAGTACAATTTCTACTCAACTAAATTGGGGAGCAAGTTACTTAACCAATGATTTGTACAAACGTAATTTTGGGAAAGAAAAAACTCAAAAACAATTGGTTAAAGTAGGAAAACTTTTTACTGTAGTTATTATGATTGTAGCAGTAATTACAACCACTTTTATAGAAACAATAGATGGTGCAGCAAGATTCTTAATTGGATCATCTGCTGGATTAGGAGCCGTATTAATATTAAGATGGTATTGGTGGCGAATAAATATCTGGAGTGAAATAAGTGCAACCATAGCACCAATTTTAGGATTTACAATTGCCAAATATATGATTGCTCCAATGTATCAATTAGAATCTGGAAATACGTTTATAGAAAACGAAGGAATACTTTTAGTTACCACTCTTTTGACGACTGTAGTTTGGCTAATAGTTACGTTCACGACCAAACAAACTGACGAGAAAAAGCTACTTTCTTTTTACAATAAAATAAAACCAGACGGAGCTTGGAATCCTATTAAAAAACTAACCAATTTTAAAGAAGAAAAATCTAACCTACCCTATTTATTCGTTTGCTGGATAACCTCTGTCTGGATGACTTATTCAATCTTATTTTTTATTGGGAAACTAATATTTAAAGAATGGGATTCTGTAATGATATGGGGTGCAAGTTCGTTAGTAAGCTTTATTCTATTTAGATTATTTTTAAGTAAGACCTCCATTTTGGATAAAACTCCAATCAAATAATGAGCAATAACAACAGTTGGTTCGCGAGTTGGTTCGATTCGCCACACTACCATATTTTATATAAAAACAGAGATTTTAAAGAGGCTGAATTCTTCTTGAAAAACCTGACTGAATATCTACAACCAAAAACTTATGATAAAATCTTGGATTTGGCTTGTGGAGCCGGGAGACACTCTATTTTCTTAAATAACCTTGGTTATAATGTTACTGGCGTAGATTTATCACCAAATAGTATTAAAACCGCTTCAGAATCGAGCAAAGAAAGACTAAACTTTGATGTGCACGATATGCGAGAAGTCTATAAAGAAAACTCTTTCGATTTTGTACTCAATATGTTCACGAGTTTTGGTTATTTTGAATCGGATGATGAGAACATAAAAATGTTGAATTCAGTAGAAAAAACATTGAAACCAAATGGTACTTTTGTTTTAGATTTCTTCAACTCAGAGAAAGTAATTCGCGATTTAGTTAAGGAAGAAACCAAAGAAATAGAAGGTGTACAATTTGATTTGAAAAGAGAATTAGTAGACGGACAAATTGTGAAACACATTGATTTTAAAGATCAAAAAAGAACCTTTTCATTTCAGGAAAAAGTACAAGCAATTAGTCTTTCTGATTTTGAAAAATTATTTTCTCACACAGGATTGAAAATCATTACTACCTTTGGCGACTATTCGCTTAATGAATTCGACTCAAAAAATTCGGATAGATTAATAATCGTAGCAAAAAAATAAATGGAAAACTGGCTTACATATTTTCTTTTAATAGGCGTAGTTCTAGCTGGAGGGCTTTTGGTATATTTTCTTAAAGAAAGAATTACCGGAAGTTTAAAATTCTTACTCGCATTTAGTGGTGCTTTTATGTTAGGAATTGCAGCTCTACACTTGATTCCTGAGGTTTATGCTAATCACGAAACCCATATTGGAATATTTGTATTGCTTGGTTTTTTAATCCAATTAATTCTAGAATATTTCTCTCAGGGAATAGAACATGGTCATATTCATGCTCATAAAAATGCTAGTTCTAAATTTTTTGCTCCTATTCTTATCAGTTTATGTATTCATGCCTTTTTAGAAGGGCTTCCTCTTGCAAATGAAACACTTGGTCATGTTCATGCCCATTCTCACGGTTTTGTACATTCAGATGAACACTCGTTTTTAATTAGTATTCTTCTTCATAAATTCCCAATTGCAATTACATTAATGACCTTATTCATTAAATCAAATGTAGAGATGAAAAAAGCTTTTTTCTGGCTAATTATCTTCTCATTAATGGCTCCTTTAGGAAATTTTGTTGCAGTTTATTATCAAGATTTTTTCCAATCAAATGGAAATATAATGAACAAAATATTAGCTGTAGTTGTAGGTATGTTCTTACACATATCAACTACTATTTTATTTGAAACTGACGAAAGTCACAAGTTTAATTTAGCTAAACTATTACTGGTGATTTCTGGAGGATATGTAGCTTATTTGGTAGCTTAATCCAGCAAAGGCAAATCGAATCTATTATCAACTTTGGCCTTTATTTTATTGAATAATTGAATCGGCTTATAAGTTCTCCAATTGTTCATTTCGAAATCTTCGCCAATCAATACATAGTTATCAATATTGGCATCTTCAAATTCCTCTAGCACGTGTTGGTGAAAGTTTAAGAAAACAATCCAACCATCTTCCAATTCGTCAAACCATTCTTCGTAATACAGGTCATCCGAGCTGTGAAAATTTAATACATTTTCACCAATGATGATAAACTTATCAATCCCTTCGCCCATCAGTAATTCAATCACTTCGAGCTTAAGATTCATGATGTCATTTTCGATACAATCATTCCACTCGCCAATCATCTCAATGACAGCAAATCCTTGCTCATAATCTGCAAAAATAATTTTGATAAAAAGTGTTTCTGATCCAAAATCATCCCATTGTGGATGAAGTAAAAAATTATACACTTTATTAGTAAACTCGAACTCACTATACTCTCTTTCGAAGAACGGAGATCTAAAATCTTCCGAAGCTACATAGAGGTTTCTCCAATGATAATGAGGTTCAATAGCGTGCATATAATTAGTTTGCTTATTTTTTTTCAAATGTATGAAAAAAAATATTCTGAAATTTTAATAATTGTCCTTACTTAAAAGTCAGCAAGAATGAATTGAATTTCCTATATTTGGGAGTTATTGAATCAATAATTTTCAAAGAAAAAGAGCATGGGTTTATTTGTAAAAAACAGAGTTAAATCAAAATACAGTCTTCCAACAGATGCTGTGTTCAATAAATTAAGACAAACTGAATTTAGCCGATTGGATAAATTGGGACAAACTTATTTGGATTATACTGGTGGAAATTTACATCCTAAATCATTACTTCATGAACATTATAATTTACTACAAGAAAGTATTTTAGGAAATCCACATTCTACAAATCCTAGTTCGCAAATGGCGACTAAATTAGTAGAAGGTGCTCGTAAAAAAATCATTGACTTTTTTAATGCCGAAGACTATTATTGCATTTTTACTTCCAATGCTTCGGGAGCTCTAAAAATTGTTGGAGAGTGTTATCCTTTTGAAGATAATGGTCATTACTTAATGACTTCTGACAATCATAATTCGGTAAATGGAATAAGAGAATATTGCAGATCAAAAAAAGCTGAATATACCTACTCTCCTATTCGACAAGAAGATTTAAGAATTGATGAAGATAGATTAATGGAGAATCTTGATTCTTTTAAAGACAAAAAAAATAAGCTATTTGGTTTTCCTGCACAATCTAATGTTTCGGGAGTAAAGCACGATTGGGCTTGGGTAAAAACTGCGAAAGAAAAAGGCTGGGATGTACTGCTGGATGCTGCAGCATTTGTTCCGACTTGCAAGTTAGATTTAAAAGAAGTTCAACCCGATTTTGTTTCGGTATCATTTTATAAAATATTTGGTTTCCCTACAGGAATTGGTTGTTTATTAGTTAAAAAGGATTCTTTTCCAAAACTAAAAAAACATTGGTTTGCTGGAGGAACTGTTGATTATGTATCGGTAAAAGAAAGTAATCACTTACTAATTGCCAATCACGAGAGATTTGAAAACGGAACTTTAAACTACCTTGATATTCCTGCTATTACTTTAGGTTTAGAATTTATTGAATCCATTGGAATAGAAAACATTAGAAAAAGAGTAATGGATCTTACAGGATTATTCCTGAAAGAAATGTCAGCAATAAAACACGACAATGGGTTGCCAGTTGTTCGTATGTTTGGACCAATGAATACTGAAAATCGAGGTGGAACGGTAATTCTTAATTTTCAAGATACCGAAGGGAATACTTTTCCTTTTGATTGGATTGAGGAACAAGCCAACAAACAACTTATTTCTATCCGTTCTGGATGTTTTTGCAACCCAGGAATTGATGAAACAAATCATTGTGTATCTAACGAAGAGATGGCTCAGTATTACACAAGCCGTAAAGAAAAAGAATTTGATTCTACTACTGGATATTTAAGATACATGTCTAAAATGATTGGTAGAATGAGAGGTGCAACAAGAGTTTCTTTTGGTATTGCTACTACAACTAAAGACATTGAAACGTTTGTAAATTTTGTGTTAAAACTTAAAAATCAGTCTGCGAGTTCAATTAAATAATTAACTTTTTATATCAATTATTTCGTTCAGTTTGGTGGTGTAACGTGGAGATAATTTCTCTTGTTTCATCTTCCAAGTTTTCTGTAAATCTTGGCTAGCCAGCTTTATTTTATCGCTCCCAACAGTTTGATTAATTAAATCTATCGTTTTCATTAGTTGCTTATGCTTTGGATTAGCATTTTCGAATAATGACATTTGATATTGATCCTCGGGCACAAAATCCATTACAATTACCCCTGCTTTTTTATATCTGTATCCTTTTCTGAAAATCTTTTTTAATCCTTGTATGGCAAAATTAGCCAACTCAATACTAGAACTAGTAGGATAAGGTAATTGTACTACCACACTATTATAATACTGCGAATCATCTTTTCTGTGCCTACTCGTTTTAACAAAAACAAGTAATGAGTTACAACACGATTGTTGCTTTCTCAATTTCTCGGAGCAGGTAACCGCAAACGTGACTATTCGTTCCTTAATCTGTTCGTAATCAATATAAAGCTTATCAAAAGAACGAGTGATTGCAATGTTTTTTTTTCGCTTTACTTCATCCAAGTCTAGCATTGGTTTTCCTTCCAATTCTTTCTTTAATCTTACTTCTACAACCGACATTTGGTTACGTACATACTCATCTGTAAGTTGAGTAAAATCATAAGCAGTATGCACACCAATTAACTTAAATCTCTTTGTGAGCTTAGCTCCTACTCCCCAAACATCTTCAATTTT